>JAJDJJ010000037.1 GCA_030267125.1 Bacteroidales bacterium OttesenSCG-928-B11 | reverse complement strand
TCACAATGGGGGCTACAAGCAGAATAAAACCCTGATTTTCAAACCTCAAATGACTGATCCTTAGTCAGGAGTGTTATATATTCCGGATTCGCTCTACGGGGCACTTCCCGCAATTTTGATATTTTGTTAACCTCGGGGATCGCGGTCACATCGCCTATTATTTTCTTCTCTTTATTTTCTAAAAATTCGGCAACTTGCATTTCAGAGGCATAAAACAATCGTTGGAAAAACTCGGCGTTCTTCCCTCCCCTATTGTTAGATGAGGTGGATTGGAGCAAGGATGAGATATCCACACTTTCAAAACGGGATGGCTTTTTGAAATGCGAGAGCACCTCATCCGCGGCGCATTCGATATCTTTGCAAATCAACACGAGGAAATCATAATCCACATAGTTGGCCTTAATGATTACCGGCGGGATTTTATTTACAATATAATAATGGCTAATTTGATCGAAAAGATTAGGGAAAAAGGTGTTTTGTTGAAAAACAGTTTGTGTGTCAACCTCCGAGTAGTTTTCTGTTTTATTTTCGATGATAAAAATTTCAGCTTGATCTTGCTCTGAAGCTACGGCGTGCAAAATGCGAAAAATGGGTTTCCCGATGGTTTCATCGGTATTAACCTCACCTATATAAGAAACGGGGCAGTCGCACAAATTGCTTACCATTGCCCCGAATCGATAAAAATCATACCGTGATCGAATCAAGAAAAGAAAGTAATCTTTTGTTAATCCGAAACAATCCCTGATGCGTAACGTTTTCTCATTATGCTTATTCAACGCTTACTATATTATATAATGAGCATAGCATCGCCATAGGTCAGGAACCTGTAGTTTCCATCTATGGCTTCCTTGTATGCTTTCATAACGAAATCGTAGCCACCGAAAGCCGCCACCATCATCAACATCGGACTTTGCGGCGCATGGAAATTGCTGATCATGGCATCGCCCACCATAAATTGATATTGCGGGAAGATGAACTTGTTGGTCCATCCTTCATAAGGTTTCACGCGGCCGCTGGTATAAACCGACGACTCAATCGCTTTCATTGCCGTTGTTCCCACGATGCAAACCTTATGTTTCGCGTCTTTCACTTCATTGATCTTTTGAGCCGCCTCTTCCGTAATGATCATCTGTTCGGAGTCGGTTTTATGTTTTGTAAGATCTTCCACATCAATATCCCTGAAATTCCCCAGTCCGGCATGGAGAGTGACTTCCGCGAAGTCAATCCCTTTCAATTCCAATTTCTTGATCAGCTCGCGGCTAAAATGGAAACCGGAAGCCGGAGCGGCAACGGCTCCTTCATGTTTGGCATAAATTGTTTGGTAATTCTCTTCGTCCTCGGGTGTGATTTCCCGAAGTCGTTGAATATCTTCCGGGAGCGGCGTATAACCATATTCACGGAGTTTCAGTTTGAAAGCGTCATGATCGCCGTCAAACAGGAAGCGCAGTGTTCTTCCGCGCGAGGTGGTATTGTCGATCACCTCGGCCACCAAACTGTCATCATCGCCGAAATACAATTTGTTGCCGATACGGATTTTACGGGCAGGATCAACCAAAACATCCCATAAACGACTCTCTTCGTCCAATTCGCGGAGCAAGAAAACGCGGATTTTCGCACCGGTTTTCTCTTTTTCGCCAAAAAGCAACGCTGGAAACACCTTCGTGTTGTTCATCACCAACAGGTCGCCTTCATCAAAATAATCGATCACATCTTTAAAGATTTTATGTTCGATCGTTTGGGTTTTCCTATTCAAAACCATCAACTTAGACTCATCGCGTTCCCCGGCTGGATGGAGTGCTATCCGCTCTTCAGGCAGGAAATATTTAAACTGGGATAATTTCATGATATATATGATATTTAAAAGCGCGCAAAAGTACGAAATTTTAACGGCTTTGTCAAAACTTCGCACATCAAAAGACAATTTTTGATAACACCCGAAATAAGTTTTTGTTTTCCGTATTCATAATTTTGTATATTGCGCCTGCATAAAAATTGATTTATTCTTAGTGTAAAAAACCAAGTTAAGACATTAAAACAGCATGAATTACATCAACAAATTCACCAGGATAATTTGCGTGTTTATTTTAAGTTTACTTCTAATCCCATCCTTTAATTCAATTGCCGCGACCGAGGAAAAAGAGCCTTTTAATCCGGGCACTTTTATCATCGATCATATTCTTGACAGCTACGGATGGCATGTTATAACTTATAAGGATAAAGACATCTCTATTCCGTTGCCGATTATCCTTTTCGATGATTGGAAACCGGTGGTTTTCATGTCCGGCAAATTCCACCACGGCCATGACAGCTACAAAGGTTATGCGCTTGGTTTCACCGAAAACACAAAGAATAGAATTGTAAAGTTAAACGGCGAATACGCGGGATATTCCGGTCACATCACAGAAGATATGGTTGACCATATCGATAGCGAAGCCAAACTGATAGACATCTCTATCACCAAAAACGTATGCGCGTTATTCATTTCCATCTTTTTGATTTTATGGATGTTTTTATCTGTTGCAAAAAAATATAAAGCCAATCCCTGTTCCGCGCCCAAAGGGTTGCAATCGATTCTTGAAGTACTGGTTTTATTCGTGAGGGATAACATTGCAAAATCTGCCATCGGCCCCAAATACGAGAAATACCTTCCGTATCTATTAACACTCTTTTTCTTCATCTTTATCAATAACCTACTTGGTTTATTGCCGATTTTCCCGGGTGGCGCCAACCTAACCGGCAACATTGCCGTTACCGCGGTGCTGGCGCTCATCACTTTCTTTGTGACCAATCTTTCTTCCAATAAAAGTTATTGGGTACACATATTCAACACACCCGGTGTTCCATGGTGGCTGAAAATCCCCATTCCATTGATGCCGATCGTTGAATTAGTAGGTGTTTTCACTAAGCCATTGGTCTTGATGATTCGTCTTTTCGCCAACATTTCGGCAGGACACATCATCATCATGGGCTTTATCTGCCTTATTTTCATCTTCGGGCAAATGGCTCCGGCCATTGGTTACGGCGTTTCCGTCGTGTCGGTTTTCTTCTACCTCTTTATGGGAATCCTCGAATTGATCGTTGCGTTTGTACAAGCATTCGTTTTTACATTGCTGTCAGCGTTATACATCGGAATGGCTATTGAGGAGCACCACGAGGAGCATCATGAAAACACCGCTATTGAAACAACAAATAGTCAGCATTAATACAATTATAAGTAACCTTTTTTTAACAACTTAAATTTTTATTTTATGTCAAATTTAACGTTATTACAAGCAGCAATGGATTTACTTCCGGTAGCAAAGATGGGTGCCGCTTTGGGCGCGGGTCTTGCCGCAATCGGAGCCGGTATCGGTATCGGACAAATCGGTAAAGGTGCCGTTGAGTCAATCGCTCGTCAACCTGAAGCCAGTGGCAACATCATGACCAACATGATTCTTACCGCGGCATTCATCGAGGGTGTAGCTCTTTTCGCCGTTGTTGTATGTTTGCTTATCGCCGTTGCATAGCAAACTCCGGAAAATATCCCTCCCGCGGTTGGCGGGGGGACGTTTTTCACCGGCAAAGAGGTTGCAGGAACAAAATGCCTGAAAACCGTTAGAGAAGTTACCAAGACTTCTTTAACTATCATAAATACAAATAAATAACAAATAATAAAAACAATAAAATAGATTATGGACTTAATGACCCCTTCGTTTGGATTAACCTTTTGGATGTTAGTTGGATTCGGAATTTTGTTTTTCCTTTTGAAAAAGTTTGCTTGGCCGATGATCGTCGGCATGATCTCGAAACGGGAAGAGTATATCCAGGAACAACTTTCCGCCGCCGAAATGGTACGTCAGGATATGGGTCGTCTTCAAGCCGAGCACCACAAACTGTTAGCCGAAGCGAAAGAAGAGCGCGACGCCATCCTTGCCGATGCCCGCAAAGTACGCGACAAGATGTATGACGATGCGAAAACAAAAGCATCCGAAGAGTCAAGAAAAATCATCGAAGAAGCTAAAAAAGCAATCCACTTTGAGAAAATGAAAGCGGTGACCGAGATCAAAAACGAAATCGCCAACATGTCCATCGAAATCGCCCAAAGCGTTCTTCAACAAGAGCTCTCCGATAAAAAGAAAAGCGAAGAGTTAGTGGAAAAATTGATGCAAAATATTGATTTGAATTAGAAGATTCCTCGCTGCATTCGAAATGATAGCGAGGAGAAATCCCTTCCAATTTGTGGCATGTGGTCACCCTTGCCCCGTGTTCCGTCTCACTGTTCTCCGCACCACCACATTGTATGCCGACAATAAAATAACCATTAGTCCGATGGATACCCAAATAGTGACTGCCGGGTTAGTGGTGATTTCAAAGAATTGTCGAAAATAGATGACGTGCTGCTGGCGAATCAGCAGGCTTGCCAAACAAGAGAGGGCGATTGCGACGATAGAGGTGACGGAAACAAGACGTTGATAATGGCTGGCGATCTGTTTGTAGTTGTAGCCGATTGCTGCCAAATTGAGGATCGTCTCTTTTTTCCTTTCCAATATCAATTTGACACTCAAAATGATATAAAAAAGAGAAAGGATTACGATAATCAGAGCGATAAAGAGGAAGGCCGTGAAGATGAGACGGAAGAAAAAAAACAACCGGCTCATCTCTAATTCGTTTTGATTAATCGAATAGTTATTCTCGTGAAAAAATCGGGCAATCTGTTCATCTGACGGGTTTTCAAATTCAACTAACAACCGGCCGGGTCGAAGTTCTTCCTCATAAGCATAGTACTGATTGGCCCATTGCAAAAAATCGTCCGGCACCAAAATCGAGTTGATCTTTTCTGTGAAGGCTACAATCCGTCCAACATAATGATCCGTTTTTCCGTTGCCCGAGAGTTTGAGATTAAAACTGATACGGGAGATCAAACCTGGCGAGATGACCGGCAGATTCTGGCTCTCTGCAAATCCGAAATTGTATAAATTCAGATACGCCTCCGGTATGATGATCGGAATAAAATTGCTGTCGGGATTCCATTTCCAATCTGACGTGCTGATATCTAAGTAATCATCGGGCACACTCTCGAAGAAAAGATCGGTATAAAACAGGGGGATATCTTCCGATTGTTCGATATAGGCGGCGACGTGAAACCGGGAGCTTCTGAAAAAAGCGATGCCTTTTACAAACTCCTGTTCCTTTAACCGCGTTGTCTCTTTATCCGAAAACGCCACTTTGCCCTTGTCCATCGATTTGAGAACCGATATATTTTTGCTGACTACCACGGCATTTTTCTTGAAAACCGAAGAGTTTTGCCGTAACATCGGCGCCAAGTCCACATAAAGCTGCACTGTGAGCAACAGTATCAGCACTCCCACAAGCAACGTGATGCCGTAAGTAATAACTTGGCTTGCCGTAAGGCTTTTGCGAAGGAGTTTTTTTAACATAGCATAAAACGATTTTCAATTCTGTTTCTCTCGATTTGTATAAAAAACGCTCATAATTCCAACACACTCATCTCTTCAAAATAATTCTCTCTTTCCAACGAGGTGAGGATAAGCCCCGCGTCTTGTTTTTTGATTTCGCGGGCGAGCATATTGACAGCAATTTCAATGTTGGCCGGATCGAGATGGCTGAATGGCTCATCTAACAGCAGAAAGTTGAACGGTTGGCACAGCGCCCGGATGATCGCCACCCGTTGCCGTTGTCCTAACGACAGCGTGCTAAGCGGTGCAGCACATTTATATAATAAGCCAAATTCATCTAACAAGCTCTCTATTTCGCCAATGGTTTTATATCCGGTGAGTTGGTTTTTCAGCAAGATATTCTCCATCACCGTCAATTCGGGAAAGAGACGTAAATCTTGAAAAACATAGCTCAACCGCGACAATCGCAATGAAGGGTTTGGCTCGGCGTTATCGATTCTCACACTTCCATCATACTGAAAACTAAGTCCGTATAAAAAATTAAGCAGCGAACTTTTTCCCTTTCCCGATGCGGCATGTATCAAATAAAAAGCTCCCGGTTCAAAAACGACCGACTCCTTTAGATATATGTCTGAAGGGAGCACCTCCTCTTCAGACATATAGTTAGGTTTCAGTTGTTGGATTCGTATTTGCATGAATCACATTTTCTAAAAATTTAGCGCTTTCGTTATTACCGCATCAATGGACAACAGGTACGTATAAAATGAGTTGTGCTCTACATTTTTCATTTTCAAGATCATCTCTCCGTCATAATCGTTCACAGAGTAAAATTCCACGTAATCATAATAGTTCAAGAAATCTATCGCCAGGCTTGCGTATGGAATCGATTGCAGCATAGGAGATACCCAACTCGGATAACGCTCCAAATTCATTTCGAGATAACCATAATTACCATACTTTTTGATTTTATCTCCGAGCGGACTGGCGGTCAAGTTTGGTTTTTCGCTTTTCCCCGACACCAAATTTTCGAGCACTTTATGATCCAGTGTTACCACACCCAAGTTGTTGTCGATATAAATATACATTGTATACAATCCTAATTCCATTTCAAAATGGGTATCAATCTCTTTGATCACGTCGTCATGTTCGACGCACAGTTTTTTCACATAGTCCCGGGGGGTAGTGCTATTTTTTATATCAAAGGCAATACTGGCGTGCGGGGTCGGCATTATACCGTTTTCAATATCGCTAAGATTTATCACAAAGCTACCGCCCATCTCTTTCAACAGAATATCCACTTCTTTCAAAATATTTTCCAGTTGTTCCGTTTCATCATTTGACATTCCCGCAGATTCAAGTTGGGATTTCATCATCCCCATCAAGTCATTCATGTCGATATCAGGATTGAATTTGGAAGTTATAAGGAATAGTGATTTTTCAGAAAAAACATCAATGATTTTTGTATTAAAATCCTTACCCACGGCATAATACATTTTCATCCATTCCTTCGCCTCGTCGCTCAAATAACTTGCCACAGTTGTTTTAACCTCATCTTTCTCGAAATTAACGCACATATCCATGTAGCAATCGGTGAAATTGTAAGGCATCGTTACGTCAACATCCGGCACAAATTCTTGAATCTCATTGTAAATTCCAAGGTCAATCCAAAATCCTATGTCTTTCTTCTTCGCATTGAACTGTTTGAATTGCTTATTGTTAGTCAACGGCGAGACAGTTTCCGGATTCATCAATTCCGCATTTTTATCTATGCTGTTCTCTGTTGATTCACTATCCGTGAAAAAGGACAGTAAAGCGGAGCTGTTATTCCAACCAATGCAATACATATCGCTGAGTGCCACAAAACTATTTTTCCCTTTGTCCGATTTTTCAAACGTCTCATCTTCCAGCGCATAAATCTCTTTTAAAAATGCTTCAAACTTACCGGCATCTTTCAGCGAGAGCAATACTCCTCCTGAAGAGTACTCGGAAACAACACCATATATATACGCCTGTTGTGCGAAATCAATACCGGTGGATTTAGCATCTTTCATTAGTTTATCGAAAAACTCGGAAACCCGGGGATCTTCGGATTTGAGTTCATCTTTCAGAAAGCTAAGGGATGGCAATTCTCCCAAATCTTGCAATTTCCCTTTCACCCCCAGCGACTGCAAATCGAGAGTCATCACAATTTGCGCATCCTCGGGGATCAAATTGACAGTGTCGGATTTTTCGGAGCAGGCAGTAAAGAATAACGCCAAGGCCACGAATAAAAAAAATGCAAAAAAACGAAAATAGAAACTGTTTTTCATAATGTTGTGATTTAAATTAATACTATTTCCAAAAACACGCAAAGTTAAAAATAAAATCTAACGTTCCGTATGAAAAAAATGATACTTTTGCCAAGCGTAATAATTTAATAAACCATATTAAAAACCAACAAGTTATGAATAAAGAGATAGCTCTTGTATCCGGCAGGGCAAATCCCGAATTGGCAAACCAAATTTCCAAGGAATTGAATATTCCGCTTTCTAAAGTTGACATCAAGCAATTTAAAGATGGCGAGATTCAAGTTTACTACAACGAAACGATCCGCGGCAAGCACGTTTTCATTATCCAACCCACTTTCTCTCCCTCCGACAACATCATTGAATTGTTGATCATGATTGATGCCGCGAGAAGAGCCTCCGCCGCTTCTATCATTTCGGTGAACCCCTACTTTGGCTATGCCCGTCAAGATCGTAAAGATCGCCCGCGCACCTCGATCGGCGCAAAACTGATGGCCAATCTTTACACTACCGCCGGCATCGACCGTCTCATCACTTTAGACTTGCACCAGGATCAGATCCAAGGCTTCTTTGAAATACCGGTTGATCATCTGTATTCCTCCGCCGTTTTCATCCCCTATCTTACCGAACTAAATATTCAAGACTTATGTATCGTATCCCCCGATACCGGCGGCACGAAAAGAGCCTCCGCTTACGCTAAGTTTTTAAATTGTGACCTGGCGATCGGGTACAAACAACGCGAGCAAGCTAACGAGGTGTCTAAACTGCAAATCATCGGTGATGTGAAAGATAAAAATGTGGTTATTGTGGATGATATCATCGACACCGGTGGCACGTTATGCAAAGCTGCCGCTGAAGCAAAAGCGATGGGCGCTAAAAGTGTGATCGCCATGTGCCCGCACGCACTGCTTTCCGGAAACGGCATCGAAAATATCGAAAACTCTGTGATTGAAGAATTAGTGATTACGGACTCTATTCCTTTCCGCAGAGAGTGCTCTAAAATAAAAACCATTTCGATAGCGCCATTCTTGGCTCAAGTGATTGAAAGCGTGATGGATCGCACTTCGATCTCATCACATTACGATTTGAATAACTCCTAAAATTAACGATTAAATAGCAATTCCTGTGTTTGAAGATAAAGAACGAAAAGAGATAGAATCGATAGGGAAATATCCCTTGATCCAAAAATTAAGTGAAAAGATCGAGCTCTCGCATGCCGAGACGCTTTGCGGTATTAATGAGGATGCTTCCGCAGTAACAGTTGCGGAAGGGGTAATATTCAATGCTTCCCGATTATTTATGGAGTATGTCCATTTTGACCTGACCTATTTTCCGTTGCGGCATTTGGGTTACAAGTGTGCGGCGGCGGCTATGTCGGATCTGTTGGCTATGAATGTCATTCCCACGCATCTGCGGATCAACATTGCCGTGTCGAACCGTTTTTCCGTCGAGGCGATGGAAGAGCTGATGACTGGCGTACGGATGTGTTGCCATCGCTACAAGGTGGATATTGTAGGTTTGGACGTGGGAAGTTCCCGCACCGGCATGGCCATCAGCGTGGATACATTCGGAACGGCGAAAGATGAAGAGATGGTCAAAAGAGGCGGCGCAGGGGAGAAGGAACTGATCTGCGTGTCGGGTGATTTGGGGGCGGCATACGCCGGACTGCTTATCCTCGAACGCGAGAAACAGGTCTTTGAAGTCAATCCCGAAATGCAGCCTGATTTGTCAGGTTATGACTACCTGTTGGAACGCCAACTCAAACCGGAACCGCGATTAGATATCATCAACGCTTTGAAAGAGAAAGCAATAAAACCAACTTCCATGACTAATGTGGATGAAGGATTAGCCGGCGCACTGGCCAAAATCTGTAATGCTTCCGACAAAGGCTGTGTCATTTACGAAAACAAGCTGCCTATCGACACACTCACATTCAACACGTTGAAAGAATTGAAAATCGTGGCGACTACCGTAGCGTTAAGCGGCGGGGAGGACTACGAACTTCTATTCACTTTAAAACAAGAGGATTATGAGAAGATCAAAACCATTGAGAACATCTCGGTTATCGGTTATATGCAAGAGAAATCCGCCGGTGAAAACCTCATCACCAATGATGAAATGATGGTAGAGTTGAAGACAATGGGTAGGTAAAGAGAGCGCTAAGCCTGTATCATATCACCACCAATGCTCCCCTATAGTAATAAGACTTCCCTGTCTTGGCCACGATATGGATTGTATAACTGTATGTTCCGGCAGGGCATAATTTGCCGTTGTGTGTACCATCCCATTTGAAGTACGGATCTTCCGAATAGAAAAGCAACTCTCCCCATCGGTTGTAAATACACACCTTGGCCGACTTGACCACTTCGGGATCGGAGAATGCGAAATAATCGTTTAGCCCATTGGCATCGTTAGGCGAGATAGCCGTAGGAAAAAAGAGGTTGAAATCGCACTCATCGATAACGTAATAACTACTGCTGTTACACATTTCACGTCGCGCGACAACCCGATAAGCGCCGGGTTGATCCACCGTGATCGTATGGGTTGTCTCGCCGTTATTCCACGACACATGGGAAGCATCTGTAACCGCTTCCAAAACAGCACTGTATCGATCGCAAAACTCCCCGGTATGGTTAACTATCTCAACTTCCGGCGTATTGATAAACGTAACCACAATGGAATCTTTTGCAAAACAGCCCTGCTTATCCGTAATAGTAAGATGATAGGTACCCGTTTGGGTGACTGTGATGGCGGACGACGTTTCTCCGGTGCTCCACTCATAAATGTAGTCGCCTAATGGGGAAGAGAGCCTCACTTCGGGAGTAGACTCTTTGCACACCCTGATATCCGCCCCCAGATCAAAATCAACAGGGTCACCGATCATGAGATACAAGATGGTTATACTATCGCAGCCCAAAACGGTTTGTGTGGTATCTCTGTAGACACCCGAAGTAGTTAGCTTCTTTCCGGCAAAGAAATACGATGATCCGTGACAAAGCGTATCTGCTATTTCACAAACAGTATCTTTACCCACAAAAATGGTCACGGAATCGATGATGGGAATAACTTCTGTAAAGGTAATATCGTCAAGGCCCAGATCGTTCCCGGTAGCTACGATTCTTTGGTTAACAATCTCTATCTGCACGCTGGTATTATTCCCGCTTTCCCATATTGTGTAGAACCTTTCCCATCCTTTATCGCGGGGGTAAGGACCTTCAAAAGGCTGGTCTAACAATGCTCCATTAATACTGAACTGCAATTTGGGCACTTGATCAGGATTATCCGCATATAATGTCGCAACCCAAGTGTAAAAAACATACTGGGTGTTGGGAGTGATATTGTTGATCTGTTGGTACCAAATCCTCTCATTCGGCGTTGTCGCGGCATCGATACACATGAATTTACCCTGCGCATTGCCGAGAGTGTGGTCATAGTGAGGATAAAAGAGGGCGTTTCCGTCTGTCCCTATAGTCGCAATAGTATATTGTCTCCAATTTACCATTCCGTCCACGTATGTATAATCCGATTGGAACTGCACATCTCCAAGCCTAAAATCACCATTACCCACAAAATTAAAATTTTCCGGTTTATAGCCATACAGGTAATAGGTAGTGGTTACCTCGGGCGTCACTACCACGTTCAGGTTAGTGGTATCTGTCAGTGTCGGATCAGATTTCCAATAATAATACAGGAAATCGTCTCCTTCCACACGCCCGGAGAGTTTCACTGATTCGCCAAGACAGATCGTGTCATTACGACCTGCATCTACAATTTGGGAGTAAAGATTGTGAAATGCGAACAATAAGATCAGGAAAAACAGGGATTGCTTCATTACCTTCCATTACTAATTGGTCGCAAATTTACATAAAAATCGGTTGTTTTATACCTAATCGAAATGTTGCCTAGTAATTTCCTTATTCAACAAGTCCGTTTTTTTCATACTTCATTGCCTTTTCATACGGTTTTATCATTTCCCCAAGACGTAAATGGAATAGTTATTTGCACCTAATTCACGACCAATTTCTGCGTATAAATTTTCCCTTGACTCTCCACACGAACCAAATAAACACCGGGAGCATACGATAGGTTTACTATTTTTATCCCTTCAAACTCAAAGGTTTCCATGATTTTACCGGTCATATCGAGGATTGTAACCGTTGCTTTTCCCGGCACTTCAATATTGAAGCAACCGTTGGAGGGGTTCGGGTAAACAGCGATCGCCGCGTTATCGAAAGTGGTCATACCCACGGATCCCGCAATGCTTACGTCATCTACATACCATTCGTGCGCCCAATGGTTCTCCGCACCTTCGAAAGTATTATATCTGAATGCAATATAAATATTCTGTCCTTCGTATTCCGCCAAAGAGATGATTACCTCTTTCCAAGTTCTTTCCGGATTATCTTCCGTCCAAACTTCTGTGAAATCCGAAACGGATGTGGCACTTGCCGTGGAAATCAACACGCTGCTTTTGCCATATACATAATCATCGGCAAAACTGACATAATGCCAAAATGTAAAATCCAAGTTCGAATTGGCGGGAACTACAATTTGAGGTGTCACAAGCCAAGCATCCTGGTGATACAGGAATGAAGCATCAAACAAGTCGTGCCTGTAACTGGCGCAGTTTATACCCGTATGATAAAACATGCCCAAGGCCTCCGTCCACACTCTTCTATTAGTAGTTGTTCCAGCGGAGAAATTGCGCCAGTGCGGGAGTTCAAGCGGAAGATCCGATCCCGATGATTCAATCTCGAATCCTTCGCTCCACGGGAAAGTGGTGATCTGGCCGTCATTGGATTGCGCATATACAACGCAATTAAGAAAACTGATAAATAATACCGCCAATAATAAAGTTTTTTTCATGCTTAGTGGGTTTAATTGGTGAATAATTTTTACTGAATTATGGATTGCAAAAGTATAGAAAGAGTCTTCCAATACCTTGTGCAAACTGCGTATTCACAGGCAAAATGAGGAAATGTTACTTTTTGTTTACTGCTTTTTCCGGGGGAAACGAAGAGATAGGAGGAAATGGGTTTATGCAAAAATCCTAACGCCGGCAGGCATAAAATGTAATTGACCCTGCGCAAACGGAATGAACCGCATTTTTCAGGGGTTATTTATCTAAAGTTTCTGAATAATATTCTCCAACCGGTCTTCTCTGTTCAGTCCCATTTTCTTTCGGAGACGGGAACGGGCCACCTTAACGCTATCTATGGTCATGTTTAGCATTTGGGCGATATCTTTGGTCGAGAGGCCCAACCGGATATAAGCGGCTAATTTCAATTCGCCGGGGGTAATATCAAGACAATTCTCCTTGATCTTGGCGAAGAAATCGGGATGGATTTTTTCGAAGTGCATCATGAAGTCGCCCCAGTCATCCTCATTTTGAATATTATCGTTCACCACCTTCCTAATTTGGCGTTTCACCACCTTGTCTGCTGTCGGAAAACTCTCACTGATGCTTAGTATTTGGCGGAGGAGGTGGTTTTTATTAGAAATCAGCAACGAATAGGAGGCTAATTCCCTGGATTTACTTTCTAATAGCTCGGCCTGCGCTTGCTGCACAGCTTGCTCCTTTTCCAATTTCGCCACCAGCTCGTTTGCCTCAGCCTCTTTCAGCAACACTTCCTGCCGCATCCTTTTTCTTTTTTGCCGAAAGAATAAGAGCAGCAGTAATCCTGCCAGCAAAGCGGCAATCGTCATTATTAAACTGATAATCAATTGCTTGTTTTTCAATTTGTTTTTCACATTTGCCAAGGCCAACTTCTGCTCCGCATTTTCTAACAGCGCCATGATATGCTTCCGGCTACTTTCCAACATTTGGCGATTGTTTTTATAGATTTCATCTATTTGAGCCGCTTTCTTGAGGTAGAAAAATGCACTATCGATCTGCCCCTCTTCTTCGTACACCTTGCTGGTATTTTCGTACACCTGTTTCAAGTAATGAAAATCACTCTCTTCCCAAATCTCCTGTGCAATCTTAAAATGAGCTAAACTCTTGGCATTGTCTTGCTTCTCATTCAAGTAATACAAACCTATGTGTGTAGTAACTAACGCGTATTTATGTGGATTATCGACATATAGCGTCAGTGCCTTTTCGAGGCAGTTGTAATAGTCATCCTCATTTTCCATGTAGCCACTCACATTAACGTACAGTGCGGCAAGTACGCCGGTTATCTTCTTTTCCCCCAGCTCATCGATCAATAATAACAGGGAATCTCTGTACGAATAGCTATCCTCTTTTACCGCACTCATGAGACAGGCACTGAAGAGGTTGGTTTTTATCGAATAATACAAAATCTCATCACTGTTGGGCACCCAGTTTAGCGCTTCTACGTAATACTCCTCTGCCATGGCATTCAGATCCGTGATACGGCAAATACTACCCAGCACATTTAAACTTCGGGCTACCGTAAGCGAATCATTAAGTTGTTTAGCCTGTTCCAGCACATCCAACGAAATCTCAAAAGTGTGCACGAAATCCCCTTGCGTATAAAAGGTATTCATTAATGCTGATTTCAATAATACTTCATCGTAGGCAGAAATATCCTTGCGTTCCAGTTCTCTCAAGATAGTCTCTTGCAGTTGATCATCCTTAACCCCTTGATCTTCGTTCATATAAACATGTGCAATAAGAGTCCTGGCAAAATAATTGTTGTTCTCCGGATTTTCTCGGCAGATGCGATACATCTGTTCCAACAGCGCCATCGACTCCCGTTTATTAAGTCGCCGCACTTCGTTGAGTTCTTTTTCCAAACGATCAAACGGTTCATCAACTGCTTGTCCCACAACCACAAACGGCAGCACTAAACACAATAAGAAAGAAGAGAGAAGAGAAATAATACCTGTTTTCATGAGCATCCAAAATCTTTTTATCCGCATTTTTTAAGAGGGGTAAAAGTACGAAATTGATAGATATGCAGTCATAGTGAGCATAATAATTCATTTCTGGCGATTTTCATATTTTTTTATCTTATCAAAGTTATGCTGCCATGAATAACACATTTTCTATCAGGATGTTCTATGCTGTAATATTCAATTGTGTGGTAGTAAACTCCTGTAGGAGCATTCCGACCATTTACCTCCCCATTCCAGGAGGCAAATGTGTTGGTTCTAAATACTTCTTTCCCCCATCTGTCATAAATAATCATGTGGAAGTATTTCAATTCAAAATCTGCCTGAGGCATAAACTCATCATTGTATCCGTCGTAATTGGGCGTGAAAACATTAGGAACAGATAATTTACAAGGGCAGAATACTTCTATTTCTTGGTAGGCTTGACATTGTCCTGTATTTATAGTTACCGAATATAGTCCTTCATCTGACACGAAAATACTTTGGCTCGTATCTCCAGTACTCCATTGATAACTAACATTATCTATTTTAGCGTTCAATTCTATTTGTGCGTCCTCGCAAAGAACTCCGATTTCAATTATCTCAAAATCAGGTATTTTTTCAATACTTAGTGTGAGTATTATAGTACTATCGCAACCATGAGAAGATAATAAAGAGTTATAATAGACTCCTTCTTCAGTTAATTCATTGCCCGCAAAGAGGTAAGATGCGTCTTCACATATTGAGGCTGCGATGTTAGTTGTGAATACCGGCATTGCAACCAAGTGCAATTCCACAATGCTGTCACAGCCGTATTGATCACTTAGACTATGACTATAAACACCTTCATCTCTAAGATTTTGACCAAAGAAATTATAGATTTCTCCCTCGCAGATGGTATCGTGGATCACCATGCTCGTACTGGGATTTACGCTTAAAAACAACGTTGTTATACTGTCGCAACCATCTACTGTTTGAGTTTTCTGTTGGTAAGTTCCTTCCTGGCTTTCATTAAATCCATTCAGATTATAGGTCTCTCCTTCACAGATAGCAGCATTGATGGTATCGGTTAGCAAGTCGGAAAATGCCAGGGAAAGTTCTATCACACTGTCGCAACCGTGAATGCTTTGCAATGTATGAAAATAAGTTCCGACACTGTTTATTGCAGTTCCGAAAAAATTATAAGAACTTCCCGAGCAAATAACCTTGTTGATGGGAGTTATATAATTTCGATTAAGCATTAAATCTAATTGCACCACTTGGCCTCGACAATCTGTCAGCGTATCAATAGCGTAGAGGTAGACTGCTTGGCGGTTTTGAATACTAAAGTCAAGAGATGTAATAGGCTGAGAAAGTCCATTATCGCTAAAAAAAAGAACAGTATCATTTACAGAAACATCTGACACATAATCTCTTAAATCTATCACTACATTGCTGCTGCACGTATCAAAAGGCGCCAGGGAGAATCGCTGCGTGGTATCAATAACCGTAACGGTAAAAACAAAAGTGTTATAGTTTGATTGAGGAATGGGGTTTGTTGTGCTTGAGTAGTACGTGGGAGGAATAGAATCTCGCGCATGAACGGTTACGGTGGTAATTCCTGCATTAAATCGCACACCTGCCAAAGTGCTATCCACTCGCAAAATAGAGGTTGTACCTGTCAGGGAATACCAATATTCGTTGAGAAAACAGTCTGAGAAAACAGCGTCAAGCGTACTGTCGGCAATCCAGTAACAACTATCAATAATATTTATGGTGAAATCAGAGGCTAAAATCTCAGGTTTCACCGTATCTAAAATTTCCAACACTTTGAGTTGATACACATATTGGCATTCACCATAAGTGGGTGTAAAATCGATAATTGCTTTATAAATCCCCACGCTATCCACATAACAGAAATAATCGGTAAGAGCAGATTGAAACACCGTGTCTTGCTCGATAGCACCAAAGCCCCAGATATAACTCGCTTGCTTTTCATCCATCGGCTGATATAGATAAGAAAGCGATTCACAATTCAGTATGGTGTCTCTATACAATGATACCGGAGGTGTAATAATGGTGTTAAAATTTGGGTGTTCCGCGTTAGGATTAGCTTCTGTGCGCGGTTCTAAAATAGTGGGATGACAAAATAGACCGGCTGTATCCGCCTCTATTTTTTTAAGATTAACATAACGAAGAGTGTCACAATTGGGTAAGCGTAATTGAGCATATTGAGTCTGATCGGATGATTGCATCAACAAAGACTGACAAGGCGTACTATGCGGCATTAACGCCTTATTGATTATTATTTTTGTTGAATTAGCATAAAGTGTTGCCTGTTTCTGTACATCACCTGAATAAATAAACTCCAAAGTGTCTACTTCCCATAATCCATCGAAGGTATTATTGGAGCTTTGCGTAATATATTTTCGAGCATGTACAGGGTGAGTGGAATAATGGCTTGCGGCTAATCTACCTGCCGTAATAGAAGAATCCGCCCGCTGGATAATCCCAAAATCAAGAGGCGATTGACCATAATTATAAATATACAAATTCGCATCTTCATCATAATTGCCATTTAACAAATTGGTATTGCTGTCTGTGATAAGGCTGCCGAAAGAGTTTATAGTAGCATCTCTGACAAATATTATGTCTGATCCGGAAATATTTACTGTGTCTAATGATTGTATGTTGATAAAGGTTGCAATAAGATTGTGTTGATTTGCTTGGAAATTGCCGGAGTTAATATTTATAGTAGGATTATAATAAGAATAATAATATAAATTTTGCGCAACAGCTACAGCTATATCATCTAATAACACATATCTTCCTGTTCCATCGAATGTGTAGCATCCATGGTCCCCGAAAAAAACAGTTCCATTGCTTTTGATTTTTTGCACAGAAGTGCCCTTTTGATTTTGAAAATATATACAAATATAGTCATGGCTTAGAAGTCGCATATCACTCGCCCACTCCAAACAGCCAGTTAAATATAAGTTTGTATAAACATAAAAGGTGGGAGTGAAATTATTAACATCTGGTGTCCACGTGAGAGCATGGATATGAAACTCTTTATCCAAATCCACTTGTTGATCAGGCAATGAAAAAGAATTGGCATCAAATACGACGCTATCCATAGCGGCAGGCAAGCAACTATCGGGATTGGTGATCAACGGATCGCCGCCTGAAATGCCAATACTCCAATGACTGCCATCTGTCCAATGACCGGCATCTCCCACCCAATAAAAAACTTTCGACGGTTCAGGCATGGTGTCAAATTTTATTTTCCCTGTATTTTGTCCACCATCAATGCCGTTATTCATCAGCAAGCTATCACCGGATGTTACCACATGCAAATGAGTTGTGCTTACATGCTGCAACATAGTCTTATTTTGAAGTTTTAGATTTGTAACACCTCCGTAACTATAATCATTTAAATAGGTTGTCAAGATGTTACAAGGGTGAATATCAATAAGCTCAAACAACGAATCCACTTGTGTTGTATCATTGCTACTTTCAAATAGATGCAAGCGTTTGCCCATTTTTATTTGCAATGTATCGGTTTGAAAAGCAAAAGATTGTCTTAAATTATGCGTTTGAAAGCGAGTGTCTTCTAAAATTTTCACCTTATTGAAACGAACAGGATTTGCCGCATCAGAGGTGCCGTTCCCATTGATTACATGACAATAATCTTTATCACCACCTGTAGTAGTAAAGTTATAAAAATTTCGCCCTGTGCAATTTGAAAAAACACAAGGATTTTCTGAATCCATAAATATTCCTCCTGTTTCATAAATACTATTGATGTGTTTTATTTCAGAATATTCAAAATTCCAATAATTTACATGCAAGGCACTTCCATCTACATGAAATCCTGAAGGGAAAATTCTATGGCCGTAATATTCATGAAACCGCCAATAATAACACTTATTTCCATCAACTTGTATTATACTATTTCTGACATCCAAGCTTCTTTGTGCATTATTTGAAGAACAGGAATTAAAATAACTTGTAGTTATGTTATATCCATTAGTGCGCAATAGCCCACTTTTATGCTCTACAAAACCCAAATACGCAGAAATCGGTTTGATATCTCCAATCATATCATAAGTCCCTGTAGAAATGAAACTCACTATAGCATTTTGATTAAAAACAGGTACGCCATTGGTAAAAAGTGTATCCTGACCACCTAAACTACCTAATAAGAGTAGGTTAATGGAATTCATACCATGATCATTTAAGCCCGATAAATTAACATTCCCTCGTACTGCAATAGAACTTAACTGATAAGTACCACCAGAAATTAAATGGGATCTACGATTAATGTCTGTCATATAAAAAGCTGCACAAGCTAAAGGCGTGTTAACATGGATTTCTTGCCAATCCATTGTGCATGAATTATGATCTATGTACACAGTGTCTGTTACCGATGGCAAGCAACCAGAAGCATTTTGCGGTGTACCGCCTGAAGAAAAAGCCCAATGAGTTGGATCGTTAGTATTTCCACTATTCCCCACCCAGTAAAAAGCTCTACCTGGCGTATATGACCCATTCCATGTGATATTCCCCGTATTTAAACCTAAATCATTGACCTTATCCGCGGTCCAATTGCCTCCCGCAAATTGGATATTCATAAAATTGAGATTGGAAGTAGCAAGTGAGGTTTGTGTTAAATACAGTGTTAGAGGCGGTATGGTATCCAAAGAGATACTGCTGACAGAAGATTTTACGCAACCTAAACCATAGTCTTTAATATTTTTAATCGCCAAGACATCGATGTTTTTTGCAACAATACTCGCTGATTGTAAAAAAATCAACGAATCTTTGATGTAAATGGCTGGTTTCACCTGATCATACGTCCATATTCCCAATGCAGGTGATTCAAGAACGAGTTTACTAATGCTATCGCTATACAAAGGTGTAGAGTAATAGAGACAAGATTCATTACTTTTTAAGTGAACGGTGCCGATGGAACTATTCTCCCATGCAGTAATTTCAATTCTTGGCGTGGTAATATAACTACGGTCTAACGTATTATTTATCCCCGAAAATGTAACTTTATTTTCAAGTGTTATATTTGAGATTGAAAAATCTTTTACCGCATAACCATCTGTATATAATGTACTTAAAAATATATTATTCCCTTGCGAAAAAAATGCACAATTACTTATTTGAAACATGGAAGTCGGCATATTTATATCCGAAAGCAAAGTAACTGTATCAGTATAATTTTTACTCGTAAATAGGTTATAAGTATGACTCGTCTGCAAGGGATTAATGTGAATAGTTGCATTTTCATTCCCTTGTAAGCATATAGAGTTAATAGATACCCAACCATTTACCTCCAGATTCTTATTGATATAAGCATAATAACATGTCATTGTATCATTAACCGTAAGGTTGTAACAGTATAAATAATATTGATAAGTATCTGTTTTTATAAATTTGTCATTTACGGTCAAATCACCGGTAATATTCACATCCCCACCCCATTGAGTGGCTGCTACATTTATAACGACATCCCCCCCAATTGTCCAAGCAGCAGTAGCGATCAAAGAATCTTCAACAAACAAAGAACTCTCAATTGCCAACGGCGCACCAATCGTAAGGGGCTTCGTAATGGTAAAATCTTTTGAAAGAGAGATGATATTAGTGGTAGTTCCTAAGGTTAATCCAGGTTCTTCTATTAGTATGGTGGCAACATGTAGTTCGTTTTGGTTGGCCAGTATCTTGCCTATCGTAGAATAAGAATTTAAACCGGCCACAAATACCAAAGTGTCTGCCAAAGCAATACCTGCCATAGGTGTATGTGTGGCATCGGCATGAGGGCTACCATAACGCCAGTTGGATGTGTTACCCAAAACATTAGAAGTGGCAGCATCCGACCAATAGACCTTCTGCCCTTGTGAAAAAGCCACTGCAGGAAGTAATAAAAGGGAAAAGATAAAAAGAGGTAATAAAAAACAGGTGTATTTCATGTGACGCTTATTTAAGTGTTCTTCTTTTTTCCTTTCAAATGGCTGTACATACGCATAATGAGTGATTACTTTATGCTGAAAAGAATTTTCCGACTCTTTTTTGTAAAAAAATATATTCCGTATTAAATTCGGCGACAAAGATACGTTTTTTTAGCTAAAAATGGCCGCAAAATAAATGCTTTTAACATTTATCTTGCGACCATTATCATCTCATCTAAGGGAAGATAACACCCTACCTTGCGGTTATGCTTGCGCTCCGCCGTTTCCGATCATCGGCACATCCATAGCGGTTTCCTTGATCGGGCCGTTCTTCTCTTCAAACTTCTTGATATTCTCGTTCAAAGCACCTAAGAAACGTTTAGCATTTTGCGGTGTCATCACCACGCGTGAACGCACGTTAGCTTTGGGAACACCGGGCATCATCGCAACGAAATCCATGATAAATTCCGCATTGGAATGGGTGATCACCACTAAGTTGGAATATACGCCTTGCGCAACCTCCTCAGAGATATTGATATCTATTTTTTGTTGTTCGTTCATGATGTTATTGTTTAGACGCCATTAATGTATTGTACTCTTCGATTGATCCTACTTCCAAGTTCTGGTACTCTTTCAAGCCCGTTCCCGCCGGAATCAAGTGCCCAACGATCACATTCTCTTTCATACCCAACAACTCGTCGGATTTCGCATTGATAGCCGCTTCGGTCAATACTTTGGTTGTTTCTTGGAAAGAAGCCGCGGAGATAAAGCTGCGGGTTTGCAACGACGCGCGTGTGATCCCTTGTAGAATCGGCTTACCCGTTGCCGGTCTAGCATCGCGCGCTTCGATCAGGCGCAAGTCTTTCCGTTTCAACAACGAGTTCTCGTCACGCATCCGTTTCGCATTCACGATCTGGCCTTTTTGGATCTCCGTAGAATCACCCGGATCTACCACTACTTTCTTTTCCCAAATCTGGTCATTCTCTTCTTGGAAGTCGATTTTATTCACCAACTCACCTTGCAAGAACTTCGTATCACCCGGATCCTCGATTTCCATCTTACGCATCATCTGACGCACGATCACTTCAAAGTGCTTGTCATTGATTTTCACACCTTGCAGACGGTATACCTCTTGGATCTCATTCACGATATACTCTTGTACTTTCATCGCTCCTTTGATCGAAAGGATATCAGACGGTGTCAACGCACCTTCGGAGAGCGGCGTACCTGCCTTTACGAAGTCGTTTTCTTGCGCCAATATCTGTTTGGATGTTGGGATAAGGTAAGATTTCTCTTCCCCTGTTTTAGAGGTGATCTTCACGGAACGGTTACCTCTCTTCAATTTCTTTTCAAAAGAAACCACACCGTCGATTTCAGCAACCACTGCCGGATCCGAAGGATTACGCGCTTCGAACAACTCGGTCACACGCGGAAGACCTCCCGTGATATCGCCTGCTTTACCGAATGAACGCGGGATTTTAACTAATATTTCACCCGATTCGATCACCTGTCCTGCTTCTACTGATAGACGCGCGCCCACCGGAATATCGAAACTCTTGATCAAGTCATCATTCGAATTATAAATCAAAATACTCGGATTCTTCGTTTTCACACGGCTTTCAGTGATCACTTTATCCTGAATATTGGTCTGTTCATCGATCTCAATACGGTAAGTAACACCTTCCACGATGTCATTGTACTCTACCCTACCCGGCACATCCGAGATAATCACGGCGTTGAACGGATCCCAATCCGCAATCAGATCACCTTTCTTCACCTCATCGCCTTGTTTGAAATAGAGTGTGGCACCGTAAGGAATATTTCCTGAAGTCAATGCAATGCCGGTTTTCACATCAATGATCTTCATTTCGGCAGAACGACCCACTACTTTGTAGTATAATTTACCTGCATTGTCAGTCTTTTCAATTGCTCTCAACTCATCGATGCTCAAAAGACCATCGTATTTTGCTTCTATTTTACTGTTAGCAGCAATATTACCCGCAACCCCACCGACGTGGAATGTACGGAGTGTCAACTGTGTACCCGGCTCACCAATAGATTGCGCAGCAATAACACCCACAGCCTCGCCTATTTGAACCATCTTACCGGTAGCCAAGTTACGTCCGTAACATTTTTGACAAACACCGTGTTTGGATTCACAAGTCGGTACCGAACGGATTTCAACCTCCTCGATCGGAGAGTCTTCAATGATCTGGCAATAATACTCGGTCAACTCTTCACCCGCTTTGATAATTAACTCACCGGTTTGCGGATGATACACATCATGTAATGTCACGCGGCCCAACAATCTGTCGAACAACGTTTCTACAACTTCTTCATTTTTCTTCAACGCACCTACAGTCATACCTCTCAACGTTCCGCAATCCTCTTCGGTGATGATCACGTCGTGGGAAACATCAACGAGACGGCGAGTCAAATAACCGGCATCGGCAGTTTTCAACGCAGTATCCGCCAAACCTTTACGAGCACCGTGTGTAGAAATGAAGTACTCCAACACCGAAAGGCCTTCTTTAAAGTTAGACAAGATGGGGTTTTCGATGATCTCGCCGCCACCAGCACTTGCTTTAGTCGGTTTCGCCATCAAACCACGCATCCCGGACAACTGACGAATCTGTTCGGCCGATCCACGAGCACCGGAATCACGCATCATGTGCACCGGATTGAATCCTTGGCGGTCATTTCCAATCTGACGCATCAAGATACTACTCAAACGAGCATTCGTGTGCGACCATACGTCGATAACCTGGTTGTAACGTTCTGTATTGGTGATAAATCCCATGTTATAATTCATGGTGATCTCGTTTACTTGGTCATTGGCTTCAGCCACTAACGTGGATTTTTCCGGCGGGATAATAACATCACCCAAGTTGAACGAAAGTCCTCCTTCGAATGACATGCGGAATCCTAAGTCCATAATATCATCCAAGAACTTAGCGGTTTTAGCATTTCCGGCTCTATTTAAAACTTCACCGATAATGTCACGCAACGATTTCTTGGTCAAAAGACGGTTTATATATCCGAATCCTTTAGGTACTAATTGGTTGAACAATACTCGTCCCACAGTAGTTTCGGTCAGCACCATGTTTCCATCTCCATTCAAATCAACCCTACATTTGATAACTGCATTCAGATGCAATCGTTTTTCATTGTAAGCAATGATTACCTCTTCGGCAGAGTAGAATGCCCTACCCTCTCCCATCACGGGATTTTCAGGCGTTGAGCGCAAATCTTTGGTAATATAGTAAAGACCCAACACCATGTCTTGCGAAGGAACAGTGATCGGGGCACCGTTAGCGGGGTTCAAAATATTGTGTGATGACAACATCAACATTTGTGTCTCTAAAACGGCAGCATTTCCAAGAGGAACGTGAACCGCCATTTGGTCACCGTCAAAGTCGGCGTTGAAAGCCGTACAGCACAGCGGGTGTAACCGGATCGCCTTACCCTCCACTAAACGGGGCTGGAATGCTTGGATACCCAAACGGTGCAATGTAGGCGCACGGTTCAGGATCACCGGATGACCTTTCAATATATTTTCCAGGATTTCCCAAACCAAAGGATCCTTTCTGTCCACGATTTTTTTCGCGGATTTAACAGTTTTTACGATTCCTCTCTCTAGTATTTTACGAATAATAAACGGTTTGAATAACTCAGCCGCCATATCTTTCGGCAAGCCACACTCGTTCATGTTCAATTCGGGACCTACCACAATAACCGAACGGCCGGAGTAGTCTACACGTTTACCCAACAGATTCTGACGGAAACGTCCTTGTTTACCTTTCAAACTGTCAGATAACGATTTCAGCGCACGGTTTGACTCAGTCTTCACCGCGTTTGCTTTCCGTGAGTTGTCGAAAAGTGAATCCACCGCCTCTTGCAACATAC
>JAJDJJ010000036.1 GCA_030267125.1 Bacteroidales bacterium OttesenSCG-928-B11 | reverse complement strand
AAAAAATAAGGAATTTGTTTAACAATATAACCTTTTAAAGTATTAAAAATGAGTAATGTAAAGTATGTTTACACTTTTGGCGGAAAGACTGCCGAAGGTAAAGCCGACATGAAAAACTTGTTGGGTGGCAAAGGTGCTAACCTTGCCGAAATGTGTCTCATGGGACTTCCAGTACCCGCGGGCTTAACGATAACCACAGAATGCTGTACCGCATACTACGAAAACAACCAGCAACTCCCCGCCGGTTTGATGGACGAAGTTTGGGCCGGCATGAAAAGCGTGGAAAAAGTGATGGGATTGACTTACGACGATCCTGAAAACCCGTTATTGCTCTCTTGCCGTTCCGGCGCGCGCAGCTCTATGCCCGGCATGATGGACACCGTGTTAAACATCGGCCTTACTTCTAAAACCATACCGGGGTTAATCAAGAAAACAAATAACCCGCGTTTCGTATATGACTCTTACCGTCGTCTTATCATGATGTATGCCGACGTGGTGATGGAGAAAGCGGAAGACCTTGAACCCGCTGAGGGTAAAGGTATCCGCAAAATTCTAGATGAAATGTTGGACGAGTTTAAAGAAAAAAAAGGTTATAAATCGGATACAGATATCACCGCCGACGAATTATTGGAGTTGGCAAACGCTTTCAAAGCGAAGATCAAAGCCACATTAGGTGTTGAGTTCCCGGATGATTCAAAAGCGCAGTTAGAGGGAGGTATCCGCGCGGTTTTCAAAAGCTGGAACGGTAAAAAAGCGATCTCTTATCGCCGTATTGAAGGCATTCCTGATGAATGGGGCACCGCTGTAAACGTGCAAGCGATGGTATTCGGCAACATGGGCGAAGGCTCCGCTACCGGCGTGGCATTTACGCGCAACCCCGCTACCGGAGAGAACCAATTCTACGGCGAATGGCTAATCAACGCGCAAGGTGAAGACGTGGTGGCCGGCATCCGTACCCCCAGCCCGCTTAACGACGCAACCAAAAACGAGCAAAACAAGCATTTGGCTTCTATGGCAGAACTTATGCCTGCGACGTATAAAGAACTTGATGATATCCGCCTGTTGTTAGAAAAAAATTACAAAGACATGTTGGATATCGAATTCACCATCCAAGAAGGCGTGCTTTACATGTTGCAATGCCGCGTAGGTAAACGTACCGGTGTTGCCGCTTTGGAGATGGCTCTCGACATGTTGAAAGAAGGATTGATCGACAAAAAAGAGGTGGTATTACGACTATCTCCCGCTCAATTGGATGAACTGCTGCACCCCATCCTGGACGTTACCGACGAAGCAAAGAAAACTGTGATCGCCAAAGGACTTCCTGCCGGACCTGGCGGTGCTGTAGGTGTGATCGCATTGACTAGCGAAAAAGCGATGGAATATGCTGCAAAAGGCATTAAGAACATTCTCGTTCGCGAAGAGACTAACCCGGAAGACGTTGAAGGTATGCGCGCTGCGGAAGGTATCCTAACCGCTCGCGGTGGTATGACCTCCCACGCGGCTCTCGTTGCCCGCGGTTGGGGAAAATGTTGCATCGTGGGTTGCGACGCCATCCACATCAACTTGAATAACAACACAATTGCTATTGCAGGAAAAACATACAAAGAAGGCGATACATTGAGCTTGAACGGAACGAAAGGTTGGGTTTACGACGAGTCTATCAACATGATCGACGCTACCGAAAACCCTCGTTTCAAAGAATTTATGGCAATAGTTGACGAATTCAGAACTATGGGCGTGAGAACAAACGCCGACACGCCGGAAGACGCGCAAAACGCAATCGATTTCGGCGCCGAAGGTATCGGACTTTTCCGTATCGAGCACATGTTCTATGGCAAAAATAGCGAGCTTCCGTTAGCAAAACTGCGCAACATGATCTTGGCTAATAATACCCAAGAACGTATCGCCGCTCTGAACGAACTGGAACCTTTCATCAAAGAAACCGCAAAAGGCACATTGGAAGTGATGGACGGCAAGCCATTGACTTTCCGCTTGATGGATCCGCCGTTGCACGAATTTGTTCCTCAAACCGAAGACAAACAACGCGAATTGGCAAAAGAAAAAGGCATGGCGTACGAAGAGATCAAAAGACGTATCGACGCATTGCACGAAGTGAACCCGATGATGGGATTACGCGGTGTTCGCCTGGGAATCGTTTATCCGGAAGTTACGGAAACTCAATTCCGCGCACTTTTCGAAGCTACCGCTGAGTTGTTGAAAGCCGGCAAAAAACCGCAACTTGAAATCATGGTTCCGCTGACTATCAACGTGAACGAAGTAAAACACCAAAAAGTGATTGCCGACCGCGTACATGCCGAGGTGGAAGCTAAATTCGGAATTAAAGTTCCTTATTTGTATGGTACAATGATCGAAATCCCGCGCGCCACATTGGTTGCAGACGAAATCGCTGAGGTTGCCGAATTCTTCTCTTTCGGAACAAACGACTTGACACAGATGACTTTTGGATTCTCCCGCGACGACGTAAACGCCATCGTTGGAAAATACACTGATGAGAAGATCATCCCTGCAGATCCGTTCAACACATTGGATCAACGCGGAGTTGGTCAATTAGTTAGACTTGGCGTTCAATTGGGAAGAAGCTCTCGTACGAATTTGAAAGTAGGCGTTTGTGGCGAACATGGCGGCGATCCGGCTTCTGTGGAGTTTTTCTATAAAGCAGACTTCACCTATGTATCCTGCTCTCCATTCCGTATTCCCGTAGCGAAATTGGCAGCTGCCCAAGCAGCTATCAAATTTCCTAAAGGCGGATGCTCTTGCGGATGCTGTTAGTCAATGACTGACGATTAATCGTTAGGTATCTAAAAAAGGCGGTAGGCACTGAAAGCTTACCGCCTTTTTCTTTCGCCTTCCCTATCTCCTGACTTTGACAACTTATTCAATCGGTTGCGCGGAGTTGATAGGAGATTCCGCCAAATTATTCATGCACGGCACACTAAAAAATAGCACCGGTAGAAAATTATTCTATCGTTGCTGTTTTAGAGAACAAAACACTGTAGCTTGAGAATTTGGGGACTTTTTCAGTGCCCTCCACTGCATTTGCACGGGGGTATCCATATATTGTTGCGTACCTACGGCACGCTGTTGATCGTTCGTCCCGTTTTGTTTTTACCAAGCGGCCATCCCTAATGGGGTGAAAAACCTCTCATTATATTCTCTTCCCGCATTTTCGCATTGTCTCTGACCGCATTTCGAAAACAGGGAGATTGTCAGGAATGCTGTATCGAATGCCAGGATGTAATACACCCGGAAGGTTTGGCAAAGGCAAACAGATAAGTGCAGCGATCTGTGGGCGAAGCCCCCGTCCCACCTCTACTACCACATCGCCTTTCGCACTAAATGCAGCAAAAAAACGATTAACCAAGAAAATGTCATTGATCTTTACAAATACATCAATGGTATTATAAAGAACAAAAAATGTATTTTGTATCGGATTGACAGCATGGAACATCATAAAAAAGAGGATTTTCAGGAAGAGATTAAAGGTATTTTTGATGAAGAAGGTCTAGCTATTGAGAATGATTTTTTCATTGACTAAAGTTGTTCAACCCCTGCCGGGAGCTTCGATTTGTATTATATTCTTGAAAATGTATTTCTAAGAATATAATACACTAAGATCACATCAAGCCCCTTAATTATCAAGCCCCTGAACACATTCGAAAAAATACCGTATAATGTTTTTTTTAATGAGAAAAGAAAAATAGTTAAATTTACAATCTCAATGGAAAAATATTTAAAGGAAGAAAAAACTGTTCTAACAATAAAATATAAATATCAGCTAATAATGAGAATATTGCTCTGCATATCTATTTTCTTAATTATCATACCAGATATCTATGCACAACCTGTAAGATGTGCTAAAGCGGGTGTATTTCTCCCCAGTATGCCTGCATGTAATAACGGAAATTATTATTTAGTATTTGAAGATAATTTTGATGGGAACACGCTTGATTTAACAAAGAAGAGTTCTTTATTTATCCCAATCCAACAAATGCCAAATTAAATGTTTATTATTCTGCGAACAATAAGAGTTCTGTGGTATTTATTATTACCGACCTGAACGGACAAAACCTTTATAGAAGACAAAAACAAAACAATATCGGTCCAAATGAAGAAGTAATTGATGTAAGCAATTTCTCAAATGGGACCTATATATTAAGAGTAATCTCAAATGATGAAAAACTTGAAAACCTATTTATTATTTCAAAATAATCCATGCCAATTAAGAATATCCAATTTTTTATTATCGTATCTATCATAACATTGAACATTTCTACTTCCAACGCACAGCATCATATTGGTTTTAGCGGAGGATACAGTGCAGGGAGTTTCACTAATTTTACTAAAAAAGAGGGATACGATGCAATTTATCACCTAAAGAGTGGAGTATCATTGTCTTCATTTTATGAAAAAAAAATAGATTCTTCAGGCAGTCTTAAAATTGAATTACAATATAAATGGCAAAATGCGGATATGGAAGTCGAAAATAATGCCGGGCACGCTTCTTTTTATAAAAAAAGCGATTATTCATTCCATTTACTTGCTTTTAATCTCATTTATTCATTCCGACTGGTTGAAAAGAAATCATTTAAATTATATTTTCTGTTGGGGCCTACTTTTATCTACAATATAAATACTGCTGCAAAAGGGAATGGGTGGGAGTATTATTCTAAAGAGCAAATAGACACAAGTGGGAATACAGTATACAACTTGGATATAAGACACTATGAACAGAACGAACGCCACTCAAAAGATCTTTCAGGATTTAATATTGGAATAGATTTAGGAGTAGAATTTATACTCCCTATTAATTCGAATATGGATCTTCTTATTCAAAATAGATATGACTTTTTTTTCATTAGTTTTATCAAACAACATGACTTCAGATATACTTCGCTCTTTACAGGGCATTTAAATATTGGCATCCGGTATAACTTTCGCAAATGAAAATTTTGCAATCATTTTCCTGCCTATATCACCCTAAACATCAAACGTTTTTCTTACACCCGTCAATCATAAAATGCAATCTATTCAACACGTTGGCTTCGCTGGTTCCGCCATCGAAATCTAAGAAAAGGAGATTCATTTTGGGATACGTTTTCTTTATCCTTTTTTCGATTCCTTTGGATATCACGTGATTGGCAATGCATCCGAACGGTTGCAGACTGATCGCGTTGTTGATGTTCTGCTCGGCAAAACCCGCAATTTCGGCGGGAATCAGCCAACCTTCACCAAATTGCGCCGCCAGGTTGATAATTTTGGAGGCATTTTCAGCATCCTCCTGCAAATTGGAGAAAGGACGATAATAGCTGTATCTCGCGCAAATCTTGTCAAATTTCAAGGCAAATTTTCGGGCGAATTTAAAAATCATATCCGAAAGAAAGAGTGGTATTCCCAATCGGGACATATTCTTCCGCTTCTTGGTCTGGTTGTTGATAAATTCAGCCATCATAAAATTATACATGGAGGGGGCAACCACTTCGATGCCTTGCTCAATCAGCCAATCCACCACATTTTTATGGCTAAAAGAGTTATATTTAACATAAATTTCACCCACTACGCCGATGGCCGGCGCCTTAATCGTCTCATCTATAATTAACATAAATTCATCTATCGCACTATCAATCAGCTCTAACAATCCTTGCTGATCTTTCACTTCCACCAATTTTTGCGCGGAATGAAGGTATTTATCCCGTATCCTTTTCGCAGCCCCCTTCTCTTTTTCCCGCACAGCCGCAGGGTAATATAATTTGGAGAGCGCATCAACAAAGAGCAGTGCATGGTAAGCTGTCATCAGGCACTTCGACCAATCTAAATTGAAACCGGGTTGTTCATTGATAATTCCTTTGCCAAAAGAGACAGAAACTACGGGAATATTTCCAAAACCACCCGCAACTAAGGCTTTCTTTATCAGAGAAATATAATTTGTGGCTCGGCATTGCCCGCCGGTCTGCGTAATGGCAACCGCAATTTCATCCGGATTGTATTTCCCCGAATGCAACGCTTTCATAATATCCCCAACGACCAAAGTCGCCGGATAGCAAACCTCATTATTGGCGTATAGCAGTCCCAACTCATTGGAGGTCACATCACTGGGAGGCAGATTTTCAATGTCAATTCCCATGATTTTGAAAAGAGGCGGTATCAGCTCCGAGTATCCTTCGGCAAAATAGGGTGCAATCACTTTCCGGTGGCGATCTTTCACTGTGAAAGGCGGTGTGTGATAATTGGGCTTAGCCAGCGCCTTTTCCACCCCTTTACTGCTCTCTAACAGAGAACGGATTCGCAGTTTCAACGACCCAATATTATTCACATCATCCACTTTCAGCAAGGTCAGATTCTTTCCTTTTGCTTGCAATATCTGTTTAATTTCTTCATTTACAAAAGCATCCGGCCCACAACCAAAAGAGGTAATCTGTACAAAATGAACATGCGCCGGCTGCTCTCCTACCCATTTCGCGCAATTCATAATGCGATTCGGAAATGCCCATTGTGTCACAGAGTCAGTATCATCAAACGCAGAGGCCGCAATATCCCTCACCACATCCTCATTGATCACCGTAGCACCCATATCCGAAATAGCTTCCGAAATTTTATGCTGAATCAGCGGATCAATATGATAGGGACGACCCGCCAGAACAATGATCGGTTTGTTATTCCGGAGCGCCTCCTCATAGATCTCCAAACTTTTCACATAGAGCGATTTTTCGAAATCATGCTGAACTTCCAACGCTTTCCTGATCGCCCTACTGATCGTTCTCTCGCTAATATCAAATTGCGAAAGATATTCAGATAAAGACTTGTGTAATAATCTTTTATCATTAAAATTGAGCACAGGCGAATCGATCGGAATCCCATAGCGATCTTCCGTCTCCATCGCGCTATTCAGTACGTCCGAATAGGCTGTCACAATCGGACAATTGTAACTATTTACCGCTTTTTCATCCTCCTTGCGTTCATAAACATTATAGGGATACAAAATCCGGTCCACATTTTTCTTTATGAGATACATGATATGGCCGTGCATCAACTTGGCGGGGAAACAGATGTTATCCGCCATAATCGTCTTCACCCCTTTTTCGTATTGCGCAACCGTTGTCACTCCCGAAAGCAGAGGTTGTATATTGCATTCCGTCAATAACGTATGCCAGAATGGATAATCTTCATACAGAATTAATCCGCGGGGAATTCCCATAGTAAAGAGAGGTTTTTCAAGATGATCTTCACGGTCAAACAGCATATTGTATTTGATTTCGTGGAAATTCACCCCTTTCTCTTCCTTATCCTCCGAATTAGAAAAAATACGTTCACATTTATTTCCCGAAAAATAGGGTTTTTGATTAGAGAAGATGAACTTCTTGATACTGCATCTATTTTCGCACCCTTTACACGATAAATTAGTGGTTTCAAAAGTGTTAACATTTAAGATCTCATTCATCGGGAGGGGCGCTTTTTCTGCCGTTTCATCCTGATTCAGTGCATAGATAGCCGCTCCGTAAGCTCCCATCAATTCAGGGAAGTTGGAAACATGCACCTCCTTTTTGGTGAGCAGCTCTAAACAACGAATAATGGATGGATTTCTGAAGGTTCCGCCTTGCACTACTACAGTTCCGCCCAACTCTTCTACCGATTTCAGTTTCAAGACTTTAAAAAGGCAATTTTTGATAACCGAATAGGAAAGACCGGCCGCGATATCTTCAATGGGGCAACCTTCCCTCAAAGATTGTTTTACTTTGGAGTTCATGAAGACCGTACAGCGCGTGCCCAAATCCGCAGGCGCTTTGGATTGGCAGGCCAATAGCGCGAAATCTTGCACAGACATACTCAGCATCTGGGCAAAACCTTCTATAAATGAACCACATCCGGAAGAGCAAGCCTCATTAATCTCTATCCTTCGAATGGCACCGTTTTCAACAAAAATCGCCTTCATATCCTGCCCGCCGATATCCAGAATAAAACCCACATCCGGAGATATCTCTTTGGCGGCAGTATAATGCGCCATTGTCTCCACCATACCGTGATGAAGATCAAAAGCTACTTTTAACAAATTTTCGCCATAACCGGTTACGGAACTGGAACGAAAAGCTATATTTTTCCCTTGTTCATCCATTTGCTCCTTAAAGCAAGACAGTCCTTTCTTGAAAGCACCGATTGCATCTCCACCATTTTTCGCATAATAGTGGAAAAGAATCTCTTTTTTCTGATTAATAATCACAATCTTCGTTGTTGTAGAACCGGAATCCACGCCCAAGAATAGTGCCTCATCTTCCGAAATTGTGTTGCTATTTCTTTCCGGAATATTGACGGAGACGTTATGATTAAGCCACACTTCCCGTTCCTGATCGGAATCAAATAGTCTGGGCAACAGTTCGCTATCTTCAAATACAATTGCCGCATGTTGAAGATCGTCTATCTGCCTGATCCACTCCTGGATTGTTTTTTTCTGCGTATCCGGTTTAACAGAGAGCGCTGTTCCATAAGCCGGCACCAATTCCGGATATGGAGTTGTAATCACTTCGCTTTCACTAATTTGCAACAGTTTCAAAAACGACTGTTTCAATGTGGGAAGGAAGGCAAAGGGTGCCCCGCAGAAAAACACCTTCGGCTGAACATCATACCCGCGCGACAACGAACTGATAACCTGCAAGGCCACCGCATGGAAAATAGAGCCGGTAATATCGTTTTTATTGGCATTACGGGCAATCAGATTCTGAATGTCGGTTTTGGAAAAAACACCGCACCGGGAAGCGATCGGATAGATTGTCTCCGCCTTTTCAGCATAACTATTCAGCTCCTCAATCGGGATCGCTAACAACGTGGACATCTGATCAATAAAAGCACCGGTTCCTCCTGCGCAACTCCCGTTCATTCGGATATCCGGCTGCTGATTCTCATTAAAGAAGATCATCTTCGCATCCTCTCCGCCAATATCGATAAACGTTTTCACATCGGGATAAAGCTCGTTTATGAATTTAATAGAAGATATAACTTCCTGATTGAATGATGCTCCAATCCGTTCGGCGATACCCATCCCGATAGAACCGGTGAACATCAGCTGCACCGGCTCATCCTGAATGACTGTCGAAACTTCTTTCAAAAGTTCCAACAGAACCGGAAGTATAGCGGCATGGTGACGGCTGTATTTATGAAAAAGTACACGGTTTTCGGAGTTGAGTAAAATCCCTTTTATACTGGTTGAACCAATATCTATGCCCAATCGGAGTGGCGATAAAGTTGTTTCCGCGCTATGACTCTCTTTCTTGTTTTTATCGTTAATTTCCATAGAAAAATCGCACAAAAATAGTTAAATATTACTTTTCAATCCAATGCAGGATAATGTCCACATGGGTTTGTTTTCGCTCTTTAATGACTTGTTGAATATTATAGCACGAAAAATCTTCAGGGAAAAATTTCTCTGCAGGTCGGATTACAAAATAGAACATATTCAAAGAGGTGATACTAACCAAAAGATCTAAAACCCTGACCTCTTTCACTCTCCCTTTTTTAATCTCTTCTTGCAACAACAGATCAATTTGCGCAATGGATTTCTGCATTTTCGGAAAAAATTGCTGGGTGAAAATCTCCCGTCGGGTTTCGCTGGCCATCACCTCGTGAATGATAAAATAAGGCAACTCCTGATGTTTGCTGAAAAAATCAAACTGTGTCTCCACAAACGAACGGATCAACTCCGTCAGTGACATATTCAGTGAAAATAATTTCTCAAAGGATTCAATGAAAAGATCCATTTTTTCAGCGAAAACTTTGTTAAAGAGGTTCTCTTTAGTGCGAAAATAGTAGTGTAAAAGGGCGTGATTCACTCCCGCCTTCTCCGCTATTTCCACCGTTTTAGAAGCATTATATCCTTTCGCCAAGAACACCTCTTCCGCTGCCTTGAGAATCTGTTTTTCTTTAGAAGAATCATCAATTTCTTTCATCATATTTGTTTAATAATCTTGTTTAACTAACGTGTTAAACAAGGCTGCAAATATAGAAAAAATGGAAATGGGAAATAAAACACCCACTCATCACCATTTATGTCAATTATTTTTTTACTTTTGCAGCCCAAAATACAACAACAAAAAAAAGAAACATAAACAGTTGAAATAATGGCAAATCACAAAAGTGCGTTAAAGCGAATCAGAGCGAACAACAAAAAAAGATTAGAGAATCGTTATTATGCAAGAACAATGCGTAATTCACTGAAAGATATCAGATTAACAGAAAATAAAAGTGAGGCGACCACCAAATTGCCAGCTGTGACTTCTTTGATCGACAAGTTAGCAAAGAAAGGGATCATTCACAAAAATAAAGCTGCGAACTTAAAATCCGGTTTAATGGTAAAAATCAACAAAATGTAATTTTCATTACAACACAGATTTTTCCCTTAAAAATAGACAAAGGCTGTTCTAAACCGGACAGCCTTTATTATATTTCCTTTTGTCGCCACCAATTATGATTAGCGCTATTTTCACCACCGATTATTGAATGTCAAAATACCATTTCCGCCAATTCACACAACATGATACAGATCAGCAACCTTTCTTATTCTTACGATAAAAAAGAAGTTTTAACAGACATATCGATTGGCATTCGGAAAGGTGATTTTTGCGCATTAATGGGATTAAATGGCTCGGGCAAATCGACACTTTTGAAAGTGATCGCCGGTCTGTTGCCCATCCGGCAAGGCGAGATTCGCATCGAGGGCAAAAACTCCGCCAACTACTCTCCCACTCTTTTGGCCCAACAAATTGCATACGTACCGCAACAACAAGATATTGTGTTTGATTTTTCGGTATGGGACACGGTGATGATGGGGCGCAATCCATACCAAGGTCGCTGGGAAACCGAAAGTGCGCGGGATAAAGAAATTGTCAACAAAGTACTAAAACAGTGCCATATTGAGCATCTAAAAGAGCGAATGCTCTCGCAACTAAGTGGAGGCGAGATGCAGCGCACGTTGATTGCTCGCGCCATGGCTCAGGAAGCACCGATCATGTTGCTCGACGAGCCGCTCTCCAACCTCGACATTATCCATAAATATGAAATCATGGGTATCCTCACCAAGCTAAATCGAAACGGCCAAACCATCATCATTATCCTGCACGATTTTCCTGTTGCCATTCAATATGTTGCGAAAACAATCATCCTGAAAAACGGCCAATTGGAAAACTACGGAAATGTGATCGAAGTATTATCGCCAGAAAATATCAGACTCGCTTTCGACCTTCCTGACAACATACAGATTGACAAGTCGGGAAATGTAAGTCTCGCAACGCATCACAAATGAGCGGTGAAGACGGAAGATTTACCTCATTTTCAAATAGATATTAACTGGAACAAAACCTCGCTGCGGAGCGGAAAAGGAGTAAGAGAATACTTGTATCCCTTTCATGATTTGCGACCGGGAAGCCTGTATTGATGAATACGGCTGCATACGGTCGGATTCCGGTGCAATAAAGCAAAATTCAAAATTATTCTCCGAAGGAATATTTGTTTTCGCAAATTTATACAGCGGTTGATTTGCAAAGCTATTCTTCATGTTATCAATATAATATTGCAACGATGTGATCGTATCTGAGAAAATGTAGTGACCTTGGTATTCAACATAACAACCCATTTCGATGTTATTATGCAAAACAGACAGCAAGGAATTAAATCTCCCTTTTTCCGTCTGAAAAATGGCATGTTTCTTATACGTCACGCTTGCGTTTACCGAGTCAGGGGTGATAGCATCAAGAGTGCTGATTGTAGTGTCGATTTTCACCGCAATATAGTGATAGGCAACCGTATCCTTTTCAAGCTGAAATGCGGTGGTCGAAACGGGCAAAAGTTTGTTGAAAAAGTGCAGTTCCTCCGGCGATAAGCTTCCTCCCCTTTCCGAAATATGCCCTGAAAAAAGTGTCGGATCTGGGGTTTTCATAGAGACATACGCAGCCGATGCAAAAGGAACAACCTGAACATCGGTAGCTCCCGATGCCGGCTGGGCATCAAATTTAGAGAAGAATGGCGACTTATCCATCGCATAACCTGAAAGCGACATCTCTTTGTCGTTCAATCGGATAACAAAAGCACACCAATCCGAAACCGAAGTAAGTTGATCACACCAAACATGATAATTATCCGAGAAAAAATATTTCAGATCCTCGAAATAGAATTTATTCTGAAGGATTAGCCAATTCTGTTTATTATTTTTCTTAATTATACTCTCGTAAATGGCAGAAAACTCTTTGTTTGACAACAAATTACGTGGATTTTTAATCTGTACAATCGACTTCTTCAACAGTTCCACATCTTCCGAAATAGAAAAACAATTATTATGAAATGTAAAGTTGAATTTCTTAAAATGAGTTCCGAATGTATAGATTTTCACATTATCAAAAGGAATATAATTCCTCGGGTCAATACGCAGATTCTTAAGCAGTTCTTTAAATTCCAATTCCGAAATACGTGTTGAAAAGAGCAGATTTTTATTTCCGTCTTTTTGATGGCATGAAATAATCACGCCGTTCTTTTCCGGGAATTTATCCATAAAAAACTGGAAGCCGGGCAGCGCGTCCAACGTCAAGATTTCACTTAGATAGGGTAATAGTTGGCTGGACGATTTCACAAAATTCCCATTATCATTAATTTGCAATATAAACGAGGCATCGGATGGAATCGTTTCCACCAGCTCCCCATGTGTTTGTCTGAAAAAATTATGATAAAAGAAAAGTCCGATACCAACAATAATGATCACGGAAACGACTCCTATGATAGCGCCCCATTTGCGATTATTTTGTTGCCTTTTCATTATAGTATGTATTTATGAGTTCACTCGAACCGACACTTTACCCCACCATTCTCGCTGCTTCAACCATTTTCCACCGTTTCACCGGATTCATTCGTCTCGTTTGTTTTTCCCGTCCCTTTCGCTTCTTCGGTAAAATCGAGCAAATCATTCTTTGCCAAAAGATTATACCATGCTAATATTTTTTTAATATTGGAAACATACACCCTTTCTTTATCATAATTCGGCAATATTGTCTCGAAATATTTTTTCATGCTCGCCGAATCATTGTTAAATTCCGCTATTTGTTTGCCATTTTCATATTTATATATCGCTTCAAAAACCTTCTCTAACGCAATGTCTTCTTCCTCGGTAAAAATAGCAATATTATCCAATGATGAAACACCATCGTGAGAAAATGCGGGCATTTTCTTCCCGTCAAGAATAGATTCCACAATAAAGTTGGTTTTTCCTTTTGAAATCAGTTTAAAAAGTCCTGGTTTCCCATTGATTGCTAGAATGTTGCTTAAATCCATCTTCTTTTTTTCTTTGTTAATAGTAAATTATTTTTCGTTCTCTGATATTTATTATTTGATCTCCTATAACTCGTTCCTCCACAGTCCAGTTACCGAATTTATCATGTGCTGTGTATTTGCAGTTCTCTCTAAAATTTTTCAATTTGTCTTCATAGACTCTTGCAATGATTCGCCCCTTTTCATCATACTCTGTATAAGTATATTCAATGATATCGTTAGCTCTTTTGAACACCCGGCGGTTTACCTCGTCGCCATAGTTGTCGTATTCAATTGTTGTGTATTTGAATAACTTATCTTCAGGAGAATATTCATCTGAACGAATAAGCAAGCCATCGGCATTATATTGCATGGTGTTACGCAACACGAATTCGCCATTATCCTGTTTCATCTCGATAACATTGCCCATCGCATCGGTTTTGTAGTTGATTTGGTAATAAAGACGATCTTCCGAAAATCTTTTCTCCGAAGCCAAAAAGCCACTAATGTCGTAATCGTAATGACAACTATCAACCACATTTCCATACCTGTCGGTAAGCACCCAGCTGTTTTGCTGCGCTCTGCCGTTGTAGGATATTTTACGAATCGACAATGTGTCGTTATCGGCATCCAATGAGACAACGGAAGTGAGACAACCATCCGGGCTATAGTGTTGTATTGCCACGGAGAACAGCATCTTGCTCACATCTGCCGTATCCGCTTCTTCTTCATTCAAATTTATATACGTATTTGTAACGATTGTTTTTGCATCGCCATAAATGTGGTTTCGCTGCAGATGGTTTTTCTCAACATCCGGCACGATAACGATCTGTTTATTGTGGTTTTTACAAGCAAAACAGGCGGGCAGCAGCAATAGAAGAGTTAGATACTTTATCCTCATCGTCAAAAAAGTTGGTCGATCAGTTTGTCGTCAGCAATATTGGGCAGGGTCACTTTCAGTTTTGGATTTTCTTGCATCGCGCGTTTGATAGCGAAGATAGCGCCTTCATTTCTCGCCCAAGATCTTCTTGATATACCATTATTTACATCCCAAAAAAGCATATTTTTCAATCTTCGGTCGGCATCAGCTGAACCATCGAGCAGCATGCCAAATCCGCCGTTGATCACCTCGCCCCAGCCTACGCCGCCACCGTTGTGGATCGACACCCATGTGGCTCCGCGGAATGAATCGCCTATCACATTTTGAATCGCCATATCTGCCGTAAACGAAGAACCGTCGTAGATATTCGAGGTTTCGCGAAACGGGGAATCTGTACCGGAAACGTCATGATGGTCACGTCCCAAAACCACCGGAGCGGAAAGTTCACCCGACTTAATTGCTTGGTTGAATGCCTCGGCAATTTTGACCCGGCCTTCAGAATCGGCATATAAAATTCGAGCTTGCGAACCTACTACCAATTGGTTCGCCTTTGCGCCTTCAATCCAACGGATATTATCTTTCATCTGCTGGCTGATCTCCGCCGGCGAATTCTCACTCATCGCATCCAGCACTCGCATAGCGATTTGGTCGGTTTTATCTAGGTCAGCCGGATCCCCGGAAGTGCAAACCCAGCGGAAAGGCCCGAAGCCATAGTCGAAACACATCGGTCCCATTATATCTTGAACATAAGAAGGATATTTGAATCCGCCGTCTGCATTCAGAATGTCTGCGCCGGCACGGCTAGCCTCCAACAAAAAAGCATTGCCGTAATCAAAGAAATACATACCATTCGCTGCCAACGCATTAATTGCCTTCACCTGGCGTCGTAAACTCTCCTGAACCGCAGCACAGAATTTTTCCGGCTCATCAGCCATCATTTTTTGCGACTCCTCTAAAGAATAACCAACCGGATAGTAGCCACCCGCCCACGGATTGTGCAACGAGGTTTGATCGGACCCCAAATCAACAGAAATGCTATGTTGCACGCAATATTCCCAAAGGTCAACGATATTTCCGAGGTAAGCAAACGAGCGAACCTTCTTCTCTTCTTTCGCTTTCAGCACACTAACCATCAATTCATCTAAGTTCGTATAAATCTCGTCCACCCAACCTTGTTCGTGCCTTTTATAAGCGGCTTTGGGATTGATTTCGGCGGTGATGGAAACACATCCCGCAATATTACCTGCTTTCGGTTGCGCACCCGACATGCCGCCCAGTCCGGAAGTGATGAATAATTTACCGGCTGTGCCGCCACCAATTTTACGGGCTGCATTCAACACTGTAATGGTGGTACCATGCACAATGCCTTGTGGCCCTATGTACATGTAAGATCCTGCCGTCATCTGACCATATTGACTTACTCCCAACGCATTAAATCTTTCCCAATCATCCGGTTTGGAGTAGTTGGGGATCATCATTCCGTTAGTGACCACCACGCGCGGTGCATCGGGATGCGAAGGGAATAGGCCCATCGGATGTCCCGAATACATCACAAGTGTCTGTTCATCGGTCATTTGCGAAAGATATTGCATGGCAAGTCGGTATTGCGCCCAATTTTGGAAAACCGCACCGTTCCCACCATAAGTAATCAACTCGTGAGGATGTTGCGCCACAGCATGATCCAAGTTATTCTGTATCATCAACATGATTGCTGCTGCTTGCCTTGATCTCGCCGGATACTCTTCGATCGGCCTGGCATACATTTCATAATCCGGGCGATAACGATACATATATATTCTGCCATATTCATCCAGCTCTTTGGCAAACTCGGGGGCCAAAACCGCATGCAGCGAAGGATCAAAATAACGCAGCGCATTTTTCAATGCCAGTTTTTTTTCTTTCGCCGTTAAAATATCTTTGCGCTTGGGCGCATGACTAATTGCTGTATTGTAGGGTTTTACTTGGGGCAACTCCGCAGGAATTCCCGCCACTATTTCCGCTTTAAAATCTTGAATCATATCTATTTCCTGTTTTTTTATTCTCCCATGAAAAAAGAGGTGCAAATTTACACGATTTTTTGGAATGAAAGCAATTCGTATGAACGGAAACCAAAGCTATGGATACATTTCAATTTGAGATGCACCCGTCTATATACCATTTGAAAAGCAACCCATCTTTCAATCGAAAAGCATGCCACTTAGATTACTTATCAGAATGTCGATTTTCGATATTCTGATACTATATGACAAGCATGTCTACAGAACAATAATCATTATTCAAAACTACGAGGCGAGTAGATACTAAAAAACAGATGATTATGCATTAATTGAACAATAGCTGAAACAAACCTTCTTTGTGCACCTTGCGAAATCCATCGTTTACTTTTTTTATAAAAAAGCATATCTCGGAATGCAAAATATTTAGCCTATGAAAGAAAAAGCGAATATATTTCATAATATTATTGTTGCTCCTGAAAAAAGGTGAGCAGTTAGGAAATTGTACGATTATTGTTTTTTTGTATATTAATCGTATATTTGCAGCCCGAACGTAAACATAAAACCACGTCTATCGTATCAACACAAATAACTGGCAATTATAGAATTACATAAAATCCAATTGACCATGAGCACAAAAAGAGTTATAGAATTAAACAATTTGGTGAAAAAATTTCCTGTCGGCGATGGATTTTTCACAGCGCTAAACAACGTAAACCTCTCTTTTGAAGAGGGGGAATTTACCGGATTGGTCGGGCCGAGCGGTTCGGGAAAAACGACTTTGCTCAATATCATCGGCTCGCTTGATATTCCGACCGAAGGCGAAGCGCTTGTAATGAATCACTCCATTGCCAAACTCACCGCTAAAGAATCGGCCAAATTGAGAAATGAAAACATCGGATTTATTTTTCAAAGTTACAATCTTCTTCCTGTTTATACGGTATATGAAAATGTGGAATTTGCTTTGCTGCTACAGAAAATCCCATCGGAGAAACGTAAAAAAATGGTGATGGAATCGCTCGAATGGGTAGGCTTGACCGACAAAGCCGATTCTCGTCCATCGCAACTTTCCGGAGGCGAAAGTCAGCGGGTTGCCATTGCGCGCGCCATGGTGAAACGTCCAACCATTGTGCTTGCCGATGAGCCCTCCGCCAATTTGGATGCTAAAAATTCGCATACCATTCTGCAAACTATGAAAAAACTAAATCAAGAACTCAAAACAACCTTCATCTTCGCCACTCACGATGAAAAAGTCATGCAATACCTCAAACGGATTATCTCGCTGCGGGATGGAGAGGTGGAGAGGGATGAGATTATTTAAGATTCAAGATTTAAGATTGAAGATTTAAGATTTAAGATTCAAGATTAAGGCAAGAAGTTCGTTGATTGCAATAAACAAACAAAGATGAAGCTCGAAAAAATAGAAAATAATTACCCATACGATTTGCTTTTGCTTGCGGACGAAACAATTGAAGCAATCAATACCTATCTTTTTGATTCGGATGTTTATATTGCAAAAATTGACAACGAAACAGTCGGAGTTTTTTGCTTGTTACCTCACGATGAAGAAACATTAGAAATTATGAATATTGCAGTTTCATTGGAAAGGCAAAACAAGGGCATCGGAAGTAATATGATGAGCGAAATAGAAAAAATCGCACGAAAGGGAAAATATAAAACAATAATCGTTGGAACGGCAGATTGCGGTTTGAAACAGATTCATTTTTATGAAAAGAACGCTTATGTTCGATATGACCTAAGAAAAAATTACTTTTTGGAGAAGTTTGATGAACCGATTTTTGAAAAAAGAATTCAAGATTTAAAATTGAAGATTCAAAATTGAAGATTGAAGATTGAATGGTCATTAATCCGAAATCTTAAATCTTCAATCTTGAATTTTAAACCCGAAATATTTAAGATTATGGCAACAATAAAGCGTTTTGAAGATTTGGAAGCATGGAATTTGGCAAGAGAATTTGCTAAATTTATTTTTGGAATAACTTGTACAGATTTATTTGAAAAAGATTATCGGTTTAAAAGTCAAATAAGAGCCTCTTCAGGTTCCGTTATGGATAATATAGCCGAAGGCTTTGAACGAGGAGGGAATAAAGAATTTGTTCAATTTTTATTTTATGCCAAAGGGTCGTGCGGCGAAACAAGAAGTCAGTTATACAGAGCATTAGATTGTAATTATATTTCAAAAGAAGTATTCGACTTAGGACAAGAAAAGGCAATTTCTCTTTCAAAATCTATTGGCGGATTTATTAAATACCTACAAAATACAGAAATAAAAGGCTCAAAGTATAAGTGATTGAAGATTTAAGATTTAAGATTGAAGATTTAAGATTGAAGATTTAAGATTGACTACAAAATGGGATGGAGCATTTCGAGAGACGAAAAATATGAATAAATATAGATAAATGAAATAGTTATAAAAAGACAAAAGTATCATGAAGAAAATATTTCTTATTGCAATCTGTATTCCTTATATTTCATGTTTGGGACAAAACTTTGAGAACCGACCTTAAAATAAAAAATATAAACGTATGAAAAACTGAAAGAAAGCATGAATAATCGAATAGAAATAAACGCACAATTTATAACTGAAGTTGAATGGACAAAATTCAAAGTTTACATACTTAATGACTAAGGAAAATGCAAACCCCAATCCAAAATCTTAAATCTGCAATCTTAAATCTTAAACCCGAAATCTTGAATCTTAAATCTGCAATCTTAAATCTGCAATCTTAAATCTTAAACAACATGACACTACGTACTGCTTTCAAAAACATCCTCGGTGCGGGGAAACGAACTTGGCTCATTGTATTTGTGCTCTCATTTACGATGGTCATCATGGTGGGGTTCAATGGATTGATTGACGGCTGGGTGGAGGAATCCAAAATAGAATCTGTTAACTGGCAGATGGGTGACGGTCAATTTTGGCACCCGCAATACGACCGTTACGATATTTTCAGCCTTCAAGACGCGCATGGGAAATATCCTGAAGAACTCGCCCCTTATGTTGAGAACAAAAGTATTACGCCTATTTTACTCACGCAAGCAACGATATACCCGCAGGGAAGAATGCAAAACGTGATCCTCAACGGCATTGATATGGAACAATCGGTGCTGGAAATCCCATCATCTCTATTAAAAAATGACGACCAAACGGATATTCCGGTAATTATCGGCGAGAGAATGGCTAACGCCGCCGATTTGAAAGAGGGCGACAGGGTGATGTTGCGTTGGAGGGATAAAAACGGCGCTTTCGATGCAAAGGAAGTGATCGTTGCGGGTATTTTCACCAACAAAGTTCCCGCCACCGATGCCGGACAAATTTGGCTAAATATCCATGATCTGTACGAAATGACCGGCATGAGCAATGAAGCAACCTATTTTGTAAAATCGCAAGAATGCCCTTTAGAGCAGGATGCCGGCGAATGGATTTTCCGCGATTTGGATTATCTATTGGCAGACATTAATGAAATGGAACAAAGTGCGAATGTGGAATCCGCAATTGTCTTCATCCTTCTTTTATCTATCTCATTATTAGCAGTTTTTGACACGCAGACTTTGTCCATTTTCCGCCGGCAGAAAGAGATCGGAACCTATATCGCTTTAGGAATGACACCCAAAAAAGTGATCGGGCTATTCACGCTCGAAGGGACTTGTTACAGCATTCTTGCCGTTTTCGCCGGAATCATCTGGGGAACGCCTTTGCTTATCTTATTTCAAAAATACGGTTTCAGCATTCCCGAATCCACTCAAGACATGGGCGTTGTCATGGGAGACGCCATGTATCCCGCTTATCATCTTTCGAGTATCACGATTAGTATATTAATAATCATTGTATTATCTGCCATCATCAGCTACATTCCAACACGAAAAATTGCCAAACAGAATGTAGTGCATGCGTTGAAGGGGAAGGTACAGTGATTGAAGATTTAAGATTTAAGATTGCAGATTTAAGATTTTGGATTGGGGTGCAATATGAATGACAAACACCCATTGTTCCGTAAGCTCGGTAGCTCGGTAGAAAATAAAAATGAACACATACACCATGTCCCGTAGAGACAAAAGCTCGGTAGCTTGGTGGCTTGGTAGAAACGATGAACAAATCAATTATCCGCGTGCCGTAGGTACGCAACGAGACAATATAAATTATGATGAATACCAATTGGAAGAAAAATATCGCATTGTTTTTGACAAGTCAGGCGTTGTCCTTATTTGGGACGATGCTTGTTCAGTACGCCATCATGTGGCACATTGTGTTGAAAACGCAATCGGGCGTCATGATGATGGTTTACATTCTTGTCGGAGTGTTGCCGACTTTTTTCTCTTCTCTGTTTGGGGGAGTTTGGGCGGACAGGTACAATAAAAAACACCTGATCAACCTTGCCGACGGCTCTATTGCTCTTGTAAGCCTGATGATTGCAATATGTCTGTCGGCAGGATTAGACAGCATCACGCTTTTGATGATTGCTGCAGCCGTTCGGGCGTTAGGGCAAGGCGTGCAACAGCCTGCGGTGAATTCGTTGATTCCGTTCATCGTTCCGGAAGATAAATTATTGAAAATTAACGGATTTAACAGCAGTATTCAATCGGGTATATTTTTGATTTCGCCTGCTGCCGGCGCTTTGTTAATGTCGCTTGCGCCACTTCAAACTCTGTTTTTTATTGATGTAGTCACGGCAACGATCGCCATCGGTATCCTCTATTTTTTGGTGAAAGTTCCGCACGTCCAACGCGCGGAAAATCATTCGAAAACTTCCCATTTCAAAGATTTAATCAACGGACTTTCCTATATCAAGTCGCAGAGATATTTATTGATACTCATAACGTTGTTCACGCTTTTCACTGTTTTCATGTCGCCTTTATCTATCTTGACGCCGTTGCAGGTAACGCGCAATTTCGGGCCGGAGCTATGGCGGCTTTCGGCGATAGAGATCGTTTTTTCCGGAGGCTGCATCTTGGGCGGGATATTGATCGGTTTGTGGTGTTTCCGCAACAAAATATACGCTATCGGAGCGGCTTCTGTAGTGATCGGGATCATGACTATTCTTTTTGGCGTGTGGACAAATTTCATCCCTTACCTTGTCTGTATGACAATTGCCGGAGTAACAGTTCCTTACTTTAACGCACCGAGCATGACTTTGATACAGGAAAAAGTTGCTCCCGAATATTTAGGGCGGGTAATGTCGGTTTTCACCATGCTCGGGAGCCTTGCCATGCCGTTTGGAATGCTATTCTTCGGACCGCTCGCCGATATCGTCAACATCAATTACATCATGATCGGAACAGGAGCGGTTATGCTGTTTTTGAGCGTTTTCTATTTTATCAACAAAACCCTGCGAGCCTCAGGAATCCAAAAACACGAAATCCAAAATCCAAAATCTTAAATCTTAAATCCGAAATCTTGAATCTTAAATCTCAAACCCCATGAACCGTTTTTTACTAAAAGGAATTTTCAGAGACCGTCGGCGTAGCTTACTGCCGGTGATTGTGGTCGCTATCGGTGTGTTTTTCGTTGTTTTCTTGGATGGATTTATCGGAGGAATGATGAGCAACATGGTGAAAATGAGCGCCAATTTCCAAACCGGACATCTGAAAGTAACAACACGAGCTTATCAGGAAAATGAAGATCAAAAACCGATCGACCTCGCTTTGCTGGATGTGGATCTCTTGACGGAGGAATTGGAAGAAAAATTTCCCGAAGTGGATTGGAACGAACGTATCTATTTCGGCGGATTGTTAGATATTCCCGACGAAAATGGCGAAACCAAGGCGCAAGGGCCGGTGAACGGAACGGCTTACGATTTCTTTTCGCCAAACAGCAAAGAGGCGGAAAGGATAAATCTTCAAAAATCTATTGTTGAAGGAGAGTTGATAAAAGAGAATGGCGAAATTATTGTCAGCTACGATTTTGCTCAAAACTATGGTGTAAAGCCTGGCGATGAGGTAACCTTTTTCGGATCAACCATGTACGGCTCGATGAGTTTTGTCAATTATACCGTTGCCGGAATTGCACGCTTCGGGACGGGAATGTTGGACAAAGGCGCTGTGATTTTGGATATTTCCGATGCCCGTATTTTGTTAGATATGGACAATGCGGCAAGCGAAATTTTCGGATTCCTTCCCAACGAACATTACAATAACGAACAGTCCGAAAAAGTAAAGCAACAGTTTAATGCGCTTTATGCGGACGATGGCGATGAATTTGCGCCTGTCATGCAACAACTCGCCGACCAGAACATGATGAAGCAAATGTTGGTTTATGTTGATAACATGTCGTTTATAATCGTATTACTGTTGATGTTAGCCCTTTCGGTTGTTCTTTGGAACACCGGACTTTTAGGCGGCATTCGCCGTTACAACGAATTTGGCGTAAGGCTTGCTTTAGGAGAATCCAAAGACCATATTTACCGCTCTTTGCTAACGGAATCGTTATTTATCGGAATCATCGGCTCTGTTTTTGGAACTTCCTTCGGACTGCTTTTGTGCTATTATCTAAGCAAAAATGGAATTGATTACGGCAGTATGATGGATAATTTGTCGATGATGATAGACCCGGTATTACGTGCGGAAATTCACCCGAGATTGTTTTACATCGGATTTATTCCCGGCGTAATTTCTATGCTTATCGGAACCGCATTAGCCGGAAGAGCAATTTATAAACGAAAAACAGCAATGTTGTTTAAAGAGTTGGATTAAGATTTCGGATTCAAGATTTAAGATTTAAGATTTAAGATTCAAGATTTAAGATTTAAGATTTAAGATTCAAGATTTAAGATTTAAGATTGGGCGAGGTTTTGGTGGAAATAAATAAAATATAAGAAGATGAATGACTTTAAAGAGATTACATTATTTCAAAAAAGCAAATATTCAATATGGACAGATGCGTATATTGCAAAAAATCTTTTGAATGCTCATTTGGATAAATCGAGTGATGGGGCATCAAGAAATAATTCGACAATAGAAAGAACAATCAATTGGATTGATTCGCATATTAATAGAAATTCTAATATAATAGATTTGGGTTGTGGTCCGGGAATTTACGCATCTAAATTGGCACAATTAGGACATCGGGTTTTTGGAATTGATTTTAATATTGAATCAATAAAATATGCACAGCAATATAACGAAGTTAAAAATCTAACCTCTTATAGATATGGCAATTATTTAGATTCTTCATTTGAAAATATTTATTCTGTAGCGATGATGATTTATTGTGATTTTGGAGCCTTGCTTCCGGAAGAACAAAAAATACTATTATCAAAAGTAAGAAACGGATTAACGGATAATGGTTTTTTTATTTTCGATGTTTTTGAAAAGGGATTTCTTGATAAAAAACAAGAGAAAAAAGAGTGGATAATATCAGATGGAAACGATTTCTGGAGTAAAGAACCCTATTTTTTATTAGAAGAAATAAAACATTTTAAAGAATCCAACCTGATTGCTTCCCGGTATTTTGTCATAAACCAAGAAAGTAAAGATATCAAAGAGTATATTATGTGGGATAAATATTATGACGATGAAAGTATAATCAAACTTATGAATGAGAATGGATTCCATGTAAAAACAATCGAAAGGGATTTAATTAACAATGATAATTTTACGTCAAATGATGTAATGTTTGTTGTGGCTCAGAAATCTTAAATCTTAAATCTTGAATCCGCAATCTTAAATCTTAAATTTGTAATCTTAAATAATTATATCTGATGAAAAAACTAACCCTATTATCACTGGCAATCATGATGGCATTGGGCTTGCACGCTCAAAATGCTACTGAAATTCTCGACAAAATCGACAAAAACATGTCGGCGAAAAGTCGTATCGTAGAATCAACAATGGTCATTCACGGGAAGCGGAACGACCGTACTTTAACATCAAAAAGCTACACCGAAGGCGATAAGAAGTCGTTTACGGAGTACCTTTCTCCGGCTCGCGACAAAGGGACGAAAATGCTTAAGTTGGACAAGGAGCTTTGGGTTTATTCTCCCTCCACCGACCGCACAATCATGATTTCGGGACACATGTTGCGGCAATCGGTGATGGGATCCGACCTTTCGTATGAAGATATGATGGACGACCGCAAGCTGCAAGACATTTATACTGCAACAATTGCCGGAGAAGAGATCATCGACGGGCGAAAATGTTATGTTTTGAAACTCACCGCCAAAGTGGATGATGTTGCGTATCATTCCCAAAAAATGTGGGTGGATACGGAGCGATTTATTCCGTTGAAACAAGAGTTATACGCCAAAAGCGGGCAGTTATTAAAACGAATTACCCTATCGAATGTGAAAAAAATAGGCACTCGTTGGTTCCCAATGAAAACAAATTATAAGGATATGCTCAAAGATGGCGCCGGCACCGATTGGATTGTCAATAACATCGAATTTGACAAAGCCATCCCCCAACATATTTTTAGCAAAG
>JAJDJJ010000035.1 GCA_030267125.1 Bacteroidales bacterium OttesenSCG-928-B11 | reverse complement strand
ATTGCGCAGGGTCAGATAAAACAGGCGGTTACCTTCTAAGTACCTTTCCCTGCGGCACACCTTGGTCTGCCGCGACTAAGGTAATCACAGCAGACCGATCAAGCCAAGTTGTTCTTGCACAAGAAATGAATGTAGTTTTTCATGATTTTTAAATTAGTTGTTTGGATATACCGGATAGTAGGTGTAGTATAATCCGGTGAAAGTAAATTGCCCGGTTAAGCTGTCTCTATACACCAACTGCCCGGGGATATTGAGCCAAAGCTGCTCCGTAGCGTCCTTTTTAACCAAGAGCGAACGGTTGGGCATGTGGAAGAAATCCTCACCCGTGAACTCATAGCCACAGAGGGTTGTAGCCTCATACGTGCCATCTCTAAGAATAGCCAAAGCTATGCCTCCGCCGATTTCACATTCATCGCCTGGTCCCATGCAGTCCATGTGCCTTGGAACACCTCCTATTGCTATGCAACCGGGGCATTTTTCACCGGGATGCCCGATCCGGGTTTTAATAATAATTCCGGGTCCGGGACCGGGGAGATCCTTGGCGCCATTATCCATAATGTACGCCAGATGTTCGGAATCATGTTTCTTTTCAGCATCGTTTTTCGTGCAAGCGCAGAAAACTAATAATGCTAACAATACTAATAGATAAAACTTCTTCATAATTTTTGGATTTAAAATTTGTCACAAATGTAAATAGGAAAATCATCCGATTCTCATTTTTAAAAATAAATCGAAATTATGTCGAAATCGGGAGGAGATTATTCGGACATGGTATCTATGTGATGAAAAAATGTCATATAATTGCAATCCTAAACCGATGAATATGAAATCAAGATTCCCGTTTTTACAGCTTATATTGCATTCCGCTTTCTGGTTTGTGATTTTCTATTTCTTCACGCGGAACTCTTTTCTTCGCCCGCTGGCTATAGCCACACCATACAAAGAATACCTTTCCGTGTTATTTGTAATGATCATGATTTATGTGAATTACTTCTATTTAATACCTAAATATTTTTTGTCGAAGAAATTCAAAATATTTTTCCCCCTTGCCATCGGCACTATAGTTGTAGCGGTAATGAGCGAGTTTTTCTTGGTGAAACCCAATATCTATCAATGCGCCTCCGGTTATCTGCCGGCAGAAGAATTCCCGAAATATTATAGAATACTTGTCATGTTGTTGTTTTTCAGGAATTTGTGTTTCCTTTTATTCTTCTTCCTGTTGAAATTATACCAAGACTTGTTGGAAAAATACAGATTGGAAAAACAAACGTTCGCAGACAGAACCCATTGCATAACAATCTTGCTTCCAAGTAAGAAAGCCAAGATTGTCCGGATTGAAGATATTGTATATCTGTCACACGATCAAAATTACACGTATTTCCACATGACAAACGGAAAAAAACACCCGCAATACGTTTCCTTAAAAGACGTAGAGGACACACTGCCCAAAGACTTTTCCCTACGAATCAACAAAAAATATATTGTCATGATCTTGCATGTTGTTGATTATAACAAAGCCTCAGTGACTTTGGATTTGGTAGAAAATGGGGAACCAGTTGTTTTGCCAATTTCCGAACAGAAAAAAGATATGGTGTCGGAAAAATTGAAAGAGATCAAACGAAAATCTTCCGTGTCTTTTAGGCTTCTCCATGATGAAAATGCAAAAAATGACGGAAGAACTGATGAGTGTATTGCTTCCGTGACGGAAGAAAATGACAAGGAGGAGTTATTTTTGGAAGAAAATTCGTTGGAATGTGAAATTTTCGATTTCGTTTTGGCACATCCCAATTGTAGTATGCCGGACATAGTTGAAGCAATTAAAGGCAAATCAAAAAGCACCATAGAGCGGAGTGTGAGAAAACTAAAGGCAGGCGGGTTGGTTGAGCACCGAAATTCCACCAAAAAAGGAGGTTATTATGTTGTTGAGAGCGGAGATGATAACACGCCTGCCTAATTTCCACCCTTCTTCCCGCCAAACACATTCACAATCGCCTGATCCCCCCAGTACTCAACCGCAAGGCTAAACAATTTTTCCTTGTGTTTTTCGATCGGCTCATCTATCCAATCGAGCATTGAGCGTTTGACCTTGCTGTTGGCAGACACGAACTTCCCTGCTACACGCGGTTGCCCGAACCCCACCGCCCATTCTTGGTAAATGCCGTGGATGGGGATTTTAAAGCCCACGCTTTCGGGTATTTTGTTGTCCTGTTTGATGATAAAACGTGTGCTTTTGGATAGTTTCTTCTCCGATTTCCCCGCTTTCTTTCCGCTTCTGTAGGTGTGGCTGTCGCCGTCCTTGCCTTTCTTGAACTTGGAAGTATTGGCTGTCGCCATGTTGCGCACGATGGCCGCCCATCGCCGCGCCTCTGCGTGGAACTGCTCGGCGGTCAATGTGCGCCCGTCAACGGTGGTTGTGACTTTGGAGTTTGCCATGTTTTGAGACGTTTAACGTTTAACGGTTGAACGTTTAATGGTTTGGTTCAGCCTGTTGAGTATGACGTGGACGTTGGTGGAGAAGAATTTGGTTTCATCATAGAACTGATCGCCCATGAGGTCGCGGTGTATGGCGATCCACGAAAAAGAGGCGGTTTGCTCTTCCTGTGCCGTTTTCTCTTTCTGCACGGAAAAGACAAACGGATATTTCTCTTCCATATTCCTTTTCCGTAAGGCACGGTAATTGACGGCGAAAGCGAGCAGTTGGGCTTCATCCATTTCGGCAAAGAGTTTGAGCCGACTGTCCGTGCCGTAAACAGTGAATGGGATGCGGCGGTCAGTCTCACCGGAATAGCCCGTGCGCTGCGGTCGATACAGCACAGCGGCGACTTCTCTAAATTTACCGTTCATTATGTATTGATCTGCAAAAATGAACTCCTCCCAAGTGGTGTTGGAGAAGTTGGGCTGGTAGCCGATAAAGCGTTGCCCCGCGACTTCAATAAAGGGTAGCAATTGCTTGGAAATTTCGGGGTTAGCTATTTCTACAAACGCAAACATGGAGCGTATAACATAACGGTGGAACACCTCCAATTCATCCCACAATTTCCTATCCATGCCGAGCATCGAAATTGTGTAGCTGTCCGCATCGATCTTGCCAAGGGCATACCCGCAAGTTTCTATAAATTGCGTCCGGCTCATCTCGTCAAAGCAGGCTGGCGCATTGTAAACGGTCTCTTTATCCCCGTCCTTGATCTTCAATTCATTCATCTTTCCATTTGTTTGGGTCGGTTTCATTCCAAAAAGGCGTTTTGGTGGTAAAGGAGTAGCGAACGCCTGCGTACCGCTCCCGCACGTTTTGTATGCAAACCGCGGAAACATCCTCGAAGCTAAAATCTTTCACTACCATGCATTCAGGGCGGTATTTGTCCATGTTCATGCGCCGGATGATCTCGTCCCCGATCTTCTCGCAAAGATCGAAAGCCGCATAAATCTGGTCATAATCGCTGTCATCTTCATAGCCCTGCACGATCATGAATGCGCTTTCCCGCTCCTTAAATGCGTTGTCGGCGTTGTCGGAAGTGTAGCGGATCTCGCCTGCCTCTTGAATAAGAGCGGGGAAATTCACCCTGTCCCTAAAGCCCGTGTAAAACTCTTCCAACTCACCTCTAAAATAGTGCGGTTCGGCATCCGTGTGGGAGAGGCAATTGTTCAAAGCAGCCAATTCTTTAAGATAAAGCGCAAACGCTTCCGGTGTGTTGTGCTTGTTCCCTGTATAGTCCTCTCTGCAACTCATTGCATTCGTAATTGGCAATCATCACGCTTACATTCGTAGGCACGGGAGATTGCGAGCTGCCTTTCCAACTCTATCTTGTCGCTTTCTATCTTGTGTGAATTGCGCTTGATAGTCATAATCAATTCACGCTGCTTGTCGTCCAACTCGTCACGCTGCTGTTCGTTTTGGATGAACTCGCTGATGAGTTGCTTTTGATACTCAATCTGTTCGGTGAGCGCACGGAAACGCTGGCTTTCCAACGAGGTCTCCTTTTCCCGCATTTCGAGGGTGCGGAGCTTCTTCTCACCCAGCCATTTGATAATCCCCCAGATCGTAGTGCCACCCAGCAGGAAATTCAACAAGGCGGAAACCATCGTGACCCAATGGTAGCTATTACCCACTATATATGTCTCTTCCATCATGCCAAAAATATTTTCTTGTTCGTATTATCCCTGCGTATGTTTTTGGATTGCGGAGCATTTGCGCCAGCAAAGGAGAAGTAGGCGGGATAGTCATCGGGATACTGTTTGAGCGTGTCGATCACCGCCGCCATATACCGCTCCGCTTTCCGCTTGTAATCCGCCCGGGTGCGCTCCATCTCCTTTGTCGGAATTGGTGCGTATTGCTCTTCCGACACGCGGTTGGATATTGCGGTCTGGAAGATCAAGCCTTTCTCGGTCGGCAGTTGGTGCAGCTCGGCGATTCCCTCGTGGATGGAGTGGAAAACCAAAAACTTCTTTAGGCTGGGAATGATGCGCTTGTACTTCCCTTGGGCGTGATCAGCCGCCAACAACCCATTGTAGAAAGCATCCCCCAAGTGGTGACGGGCTTCGAGATCCTCCACGGCGGCGATGTAGTAGCGCATTTTCAAGAATACCAACCGGGAGTTGTTGATGTTGTAGATTTCGTTGAACTCCCGCGTGTTCTTGATCAGCGAATTGCCGGATGCGATGTGGCAGGGGCTTTCCTTGAACTCCTCCAATCCCGCGATATTTTGCTCGCAATATTCCAAAATGGCATCCAACTGGTCGAATCCCTCGTTTTTGAGATTGGATTTCAGGGCTTCGGACTGATAGCGGTACAGTCGGTTCTCTCCGGCGTTGTCGGATGCCCCCTTGTCGCTAAGGCTTACCGAAAGAATGTCAAACTCTTGATGAAACGCAAGGCGGATGAGCGCAAACTGGCACAGGGACAACAGTTGCGATAAGTTCGGATTATCCAAAGAGCCGCCATTTTGGTAGTAGTCGCCCAGGGTCGTAAAGAGTTTTTTGCCCAAAACGGGAAGCATGTATTTTTGTTCGCACAGGGCAAGAGCCGGGGCAATACTCCGGAACGAAAGGGTGACGTTCACAGGCAGGAACTGTTTGATTTCTTCGGCTTTGAGATTGTGTTCGGGTTTGAAAAGGTTTGGTTTCATTATTTTGTTTTTTGGGCACACGGCGCACGTTTTTTTTCGTTTTCCTTTCTCCGTGTTCCGTGCTCCGTTACGCCAGTTTTTCTTCCGTTGATTTTCCCGTGTCAAGGGTGGTTAATATGATATTGCGGTACATGAGTTCCACATCCTGAACGCCGTTATACTGGAACATCAGTTCGATGGGGTCAAGCACCTGCTGCTTTTCTATGTAATTGAGAATGAGAGATACTAAAAGTCCCTCCCTGATATCTGAACCACTGCCGGCGTTCCCCGAATAGGGACCGCCGGGAAGCCCAGCGCCCAACACGGACGGATTGACCATGAGGGAGAAAAGGATTTCACTGTTGGCGGCAGCGGACGTGGAGAGGCGTTCCTCCGCCTTGATCTCGTTCTCCAGCCGTTCAATGATCCATTTCTCCTCCGCTTTTCCACTCTCATTCAATGAAAAGCCCGTGGTGAGCGTTTTGGCGGGATTCTCCTCGCTGGTCAGATTCTCTTCAAATTCATCCAGATATTTGTTGATGGCGGCTTCCCTCTCGGCGGTGGATTGGTGGTTTTCTTTCGGGAAACGCACTTCCCAAAACGTGTCCGGTATCTGAATGTGCCACATCAAAGACATGGCGTTTTGGTATGCCTTTTTTAGAAACGTGGGAATCTTGTGCGCCACGTCAATCCATCCGGAACGCCAAGCGGTGTCCCAGTCCGGAGCGGCGTAGTAGTCGTTGTTGGAGAAGTAGTTGCGGATGCGCGGGAAAGCGACGGCTCTGCCTTTGAGCTTGCCTTGCGTTTTGAGGATTTGCAGATGCAGGAAAGGATCGCTCTCGTCCAAAACGTCCAGCACGACGGCGTTTTCATCGGGAAAGGTCTGGGCGAAGTTGCCGAAAAGGACGATGTGCTTTTTGTCAACACTGAGCCGGCAATGGCGGGCGTTGACAATCTCCACCCGCAGGATCTTCTCCCCGGTTTGGTTGAAGATGAAAATCGGGAAGCAGTTGCCGATCTTGATCAGGTCGCGGAAGGCTTGCGTATGGTAGTTGCGGAATGAGAAGCCCCGCAGATAGTTCAAAATCTCCTTGTCGTTGACAGGTGCGAAAATCTCCTTGTTGTTCTCGTCAATGCCGGTCAATGTCATGGGAACAACGCCCTGCCCATAGCAGCAGCGGCATTTGTAATTCAACGCGGTGGAGAGCACGCCGGTTTTGCCGATGACATTCAAAGCATTTTCGGGATAGCGGTTGTTGTCGCCCCAGTAGGCAAATTCTATCTTGTTGTGGCTGAAAGTTGACAACAGTTCTTCCTGGACGGTGGGTTTCCTATCGGAAGTCGCGCCGTAGGTTTTATTGCCCAGAAACATCAGAGGCGCGCCCTCTTTATTGAATATTATATCCATCAGATCGTTACTTGCAGGTTGTTGAAAGTTCTGATGTTGTCGATGCTGACCGGGTAGATATGACCAAGGGGATTGCCGGTGTGATCCACGGCTTGGATGCCCCTTAGGCGCTGCTCTTTCATGTTGGCGCGCAAGCCGGTGATCCTTGCCCTGCCGATGGAGACGAGTTCTCCGTTCCTTTTGTAAAATTGAATGCCAAAATAGGCTGCCTGCCCAACGGATTTCTCTTTCGTCTCCATCTGCCGGAGCGCTTCCGAACGCCTGATCGTATTGCTCATATCGCTTGTTTTGTGACAAAAATAGTAGCTGGGATTGATGGCGTATGGGACAGAAAAATAAAAAAAAACAGCCGGTTAAACTTTTAAATAGTTTTCGTGTTCTAAAAAAGTGTATTTTTGTGTACCAAATTTGGCACATTTAATTTTGAATATTATGGCAATTATAGAAATTACAAGCAGGGAGTTCAGAAGCAATCAAAAGAAGTTTTTCGACTTGGCGGACAAGGGGATGCAAATCGTGTTGAAAAGAGGCAGGCGGCAAGCCTACGTTTTGACCCCATTGTCAAGCGAAGACATGTTTTTCACGCCGGAAATGCTAACCCGGATTGACGAATCCATCAAACAGGCGTCGGAAGGAAAAACCGTAAAGGTTTCAGGAAAAGAGGAATTGGAACATCTTTTGGATAGTTTATGACATACGATTTAGAATTCACAGACTTTGCCATTGAGGATATTCGGCGGCTGAAAATTGATGACCGCAAGGCATACGAAAAACTTCAAAGACTGCTTCTTGAGCTTATGGATCATCCCAAAACCGGAACGGGGAAGCCGAAAATGCTGCGCCACAACTATTCGGGTTGTTACTCCCGGCGTGTCTCACAAAAACATCGCTTAGTGTATCGAATTGAGGAGGAGAGGATCACTGTGTTGGTTCTTTCCGTGTCCGGACATTATGATGACAAATAGGCAATTCCTTTCCCCCAATTTTAGCGGCAGCAGTAAAATTGTATCGAAACCACTCCAAAAAATAGGGCGGACTTTTTGTAAAACAAAAACCCTATCCCGAAGAACAGGATAGGGACGAATGGCAATGAGTGGGATGCTCTGTTTTTTACCTTTTGCCGCCGCAGGCGGCGACGCCGAAAATGGCGTTACATAGGAAAATAAAGCGGGCAAAATAGCCCGCTTTACTCGTTTTAACGGTTTTACTCTATGATGATGCCTTTTAAAGAGCGTGTAAATGTTAGCTTTGTGCTATTGATGATATTTGCAAAGTCCTGATTATGCGGAAGAATGATTTTTGAAAACTCGGCAGCCGTGTAACTTCTTCCAAACTCCAACAGTCGGCTGTACTGCTTGCAAATCTTGTGTATCATACCGCTACGGTTTGAGGTTGGTTTTTAAACGACACTTGCAAGTTGCTGAACACGTAGCACATCGGGAAACGTTGCCTTTCCTCTTCGGTGGCTTCGTACTCCTCGCCTTTCCGCTCGGCTTCATTCTCCTTTTGCCGCCCGACAGGCTGCCCCCAGATGGGGAAAGCCTTTTCACCCTTTCGGATGGTCGCGCCATCGCTTTTCCATTCCTTGAATTTCTTGAACTCCGTTACTCCTTCCGCCATATATACATACTTGAGAATGTAATGGTTGAGCGGTAAAGATTGATAATAAAGGGCTTGTTTTAAAGATTTGGCGTTCTCCATAAAAGCGGCTTTTATCGTTTTCGCCGCCGCGCTTGCTTCTAAAAGCCGCTGAAACTGCGCGTCCCTGTTTGAAAGTTCCTTTTGTCCTGTTTGTTCTTCTGCGGTCTGAAAATCTTCTATTTCTATGATTTCGCCCGTCTCGATGTCAATATTTTTCATACTTTTGTGAATTAAATTTTGTGATTAAAAAATGTGTTTTTCGCTGAATTTAAGTTTAAAGGCGGCGCGGGTTGACAGTTGCGCCGCCTTTTTTTAATGTGTCACGGTTGCAGTAGTTGCGTTTCCAGCTCTTCGATTTTGATTTTCACTTCCCCGATGAGCATTTCAATGAATTTAACAATTAAAGCGGTGTTTGTGATGGTGAAACGGTCATTGTAATTTGCTCGGGAATACTTTTCATCATTTTCAAACATCTGAAAAACGATTTTCCCGCTTGCCGTCTCAAACTCTTTTTCTTCCTTGATGCTTTCGGAGTAGTCCACCATTTCGGCGTGGCACTCCACTAACGCGCTTCTTTTCTTGGCTAACTTGTTTTTTTGGTGCAACCTTTCGATTTCCGCGTTTAGCCGTTTTTGAAGTTCTTCAACGGTTGCCGTTTCGGGCGCCTTCAGTGTTTCCGCTGCGGGAACTTCCACTTTTGGCGGTTCTACTTTTCCCGTCTCCGCCTGTGGTATTTCCATTTTTGCCGTCTCCGTTGCGGTCGGTTCTGCCTGCGGCGCGTTCGGTTCGATTTTCTTTTCAAACGGTTTCATCAATTTAACGCCGTTTGCGTTTGCTGTCTTGCTTGCTTTTCTTTCTGCTGTGTTTTTCATACTGATTAATTTTAAAATGTTTATAATATGGGGGATGGGTTGACTGCTCCCCCTTGTTTTTGATTGATTAGATAAGTCCGTTAACTGCAAATGAATAATAATTTTCTGATGAGATGATAACGCTATCCAAAAATTGGATAGTGAAGAAATCGCAAATCGTTTTAATTTTTCTTGCCATATTAATATCGTTTTGACTTGCTATAAGGTTGCCGCTCGGGTGGTTGTGGCAAATGATAATCGCTTGCGCATTTTGCAAAATCGCGCCCTGCATAAGATGTTTAATGTCCACAACCGTAGAACACGTTCCGCCCTCTGACACTTTCAAAGCGGATAGAACCCTGTTCGCTTGATTTAGATAAAGAATGTAAAATAATTCCTTATACTCAATGTTTTGCGCCATTTCCGGGATGTTTTTAACAATGTCGTAAACATCCGACGCGGTCGCAATCTGTTTTCTTTGCGATGCTTTTACTTTGGAGTGATAACAAAGTTTGATTTCCGATACTTGGGATAAATTTTGAGCTTCCATAATAGTTTTTTTAGTGTATTTTTTGTTTTACTTAAATAGTTGTGTTTCTGTCTTTTAATTCCCTGTTTTTCTCAAAAAACAGGGATAAAGTGTAACGTTTGCCGCCTCTCGCCCTATCAAAAAAGGTGATAACCAAAACCGATATTTAAGGATATGTTAATCCGTGTTTCAAGTTAACATATCGCTAACGGTTAGCTGTCGGGCGTTATTGTGCGGCTCTTTTCAGGCTCTGCAATATTCAATAAGTCAAAGAACGGTTAAGGGCGGCGGTTCTCCCGCCTTGCCGCTTGTGTTAGAACGGCAGGGAGTTATCCGCTTGCGGCTTGCCTTTGTGGGTCACTTGGTCGCTGCTGAACACGTGCAAAATGGGATAATACATTTCAGGCTCTGAACATACGCCGCTCGCCTGTTCCCTTGCGATGGGCTGCCCCCAAATTAAATAGGCTTTCACTCCCTTGTTGATGCTCGCACCCTCTTTTTTCCACTCCTCGAACGTTTTGTAAACCTTTGTCGCGCCATACACGCAATTATAGATGAAGTAGTTTAAAGGGCGGTTTTTGTAGGCTTCCCGCTGTTTTGGGGTCTCTGCTCCCTTTATCAAGCTCTCTTTGATTTGGCGGGCTTTTTGGCTGATTTCCCGAAGTTGCGCAAGGCGCAAGGCTTGACCCTTTAAAACTTTCGTTTCGGTCGGCACGGTTGCCGTTTCGGCGGTCTGGACGGCGGGAGTTTCAACGGTCGCCGTTTTTGTCTTTCTCGTTTTTGGCATTTTCACGGTTGCTTTTTTTGCGGTCGCGGTTGCTTTGGGGGTGGTTTTTGTCTTTTTCATAAGGCAGTATTTTTAGTTGGTTAGTTGTCTGCTGTGTTTCATGTCTCTAATATACAACATTTTAACCCCCTTTGTCAAGTCTTTTTGTACTTTTTTTGAATTTTATTCGCCTGTATATCAATACGTTACGCTCGTTTTGATTTTTTAAATGATTGAGTAACAGTAATTTAACGAATTTTTCGCAGGATTTCGGGCTTTTCAGCGCAAAGATAACACATTGATAATTAGATTGATAGCCTTATTTTTGTATGTGTATTTGTAGCAAATACAGAACGCAAATACAGAACATTGAATTAATTATTAATTTTGAGGAACAAAAGCGGAACGGCAAAATGAATTACTAAACGAATTGTTAATTTTAGCAGGCGCGCCGTCCACAATATTCAATACCACCGCGCTCCGTCCACATTTATACAATTGCCGAATGGCAATACCATAAATATTACTTCCCGATCCTGACCGGAATATACCCGCCCCGTCTCTTTTGGATCCTGTTCCCGAACTTGCACCACAGAATCTTATCCGCAGCGTCCGAAAAATGGGTGGCTTCCTCTTGGAGTATGCCCGAGCTCTTCCTCTCCGAACTCTTGTCTTTTTGAAGTTTCCCATCGACGTCTTTAATCATGGCGTTATTCATGGAAATGAGCGTGTAGCGGCACTTATCTCCATTGAACCGAACCAAGGGAAGGTCATCCCGCTCCTCCCGTAAAACAAGCCCCCAAAGCAGGTATTTATCGCTTTGCGGCGGCTCCATGCCCTTGTGCATGTACTCCCTCACTTCCCATCCTGCCTGCTTGAAATAGGAGATTGCCAGCTGGTTATAACTCATGGAGTTGATGATATTCGGGTTTCGGGAATCTCCGTATCTATCTCTATAGTAATGCAGGGTTTTGTTGTGATGATGCTTGTAATAGTCCGTAAACTGCCCGCAAAGCTCCTTGATCAACACATTGCTGTTCTCATCCGGCTTCACGAAAAACTCGTTGATAAAGTTTTGACAGTTTTTCCCGCTGATTTTATTGTTAACGAAATCATAATTCCGTTGCTGGCAGACACAAAACAGGGAGATGCTGCTTCCCCAGTCCGGAACGATCTCAACGGGCAAGTCCGGATTGCAATCCCGGTCGAAGAGGCTGTTTTTAATTTGCAGCCTGTCCATATCGAAATTGGTGTTTTGGGCAAGCTCCAACAGTCCCTTGTCATCCAACCCGTTGTGGTAAATATGCTTATCATCGTTGATGGCGTAGAAACAATCTTCCACCTTGTCCAACAGATAGTTCATGATCTCGCACAGGAAGATGATGGCGGGCAGCGTCTCCCTGCTTTTCTTGATGTAGGAGAGTCCCAAATGCTCGATGTTGTCAAATGCGTTGGAGACGGTGAAAAGCAAGCCCGTGGAGGATACAAAGGGCGTGATCTGCTTTTTCACGCGGGCGATCTCATTCCAGCATTCGGAAAAGTGCTTGGGATTGTCGATTTCCAGCAATTCCAACTGCATTTTAACAATCCTGTTCCAAATGCTGAACAGTTGTATGCCCGCTTCGCGCTCGTAATATTCCGCGAAGTCCAGCACCCACCGTCCATCGCGGGTGGGCGGCATGGAGGTGGAATACTTGAATCCGTGGTGCAGGTGGATGGGATTTTTGGATTTGCCGCCGAAAAACTCCAAATTGCCCCGGTTGGTCGGCACTACTTCCTGGTCATATTGCTCTTTGTTAAGGGTTAACGTCTCGTCGGCGACCTCGAAATCCACGTTGCTCCCTCTACCGCTGCCCGGTTCGGATTGTGAAATCAGAGCGACGCGCACACCGTTGGAGACGGAAACGAAGTTGTCGAATTTGTTGATCTCCTCGTAGGAAGAGTCAAAATAGGCGGGCGGTCTCTTGCCGATGACGTAGTTTTGATCTTTCTGATATCCCAACTGGTTGAGAATCTTCAAGGAGCTGGGCAGGGTTCGCGTGAGCAGCTGCCCGAACGTCTTCCCCGTCAAGGCGATGATCGCTTTGGGCATCAAACGAATTAACCGGTCAAGCCAAAAGCCAATATCCGCCGACTTTCCCGTGCCTCTACCCTCTACCGAAACATGGCACTTGGGTTGCAGCACAAAGCCGGGCAGCTGCGCCATGTTGCCGTTCAACTTGATCTTCATGGCTAACTGTTCAGGATTTCAAAGGCGGTCTCTTCCCCGATCTCGTTTTGGAAGTTGCCCATCAGCTGGGTGCGGATGTCGGGCGGCAATTTCAAAAGCAGCGTTTCCGGAACGGAAAACTCCTTGTCCTTGAAGTTGAATTGCACGAAAATCTGATTGCTTTCCATCAGTTTTGCGTCAATTTTGACGGGCGGCAGCTGTGCCAAAAACTTTTGCAGCGTGGCGATATTCTTCGCCCTTGCCGCATCGCCGGTGGCGGGATCGGCAATCTCCTTCATCACCCAATCCAAAAACCAGCCCTCTAAAAAGTCCCTGTCCACCGGGTCGTATTTGTTCCAAAGGCGGCAAGCGTTGCGGATGTCAACAAAGGCCTGCTCCTTGCTGATGTTCGGGTAGCGGGCTTGCAGCTTCAGGGCGGCGACGCTCTTGCGGGGATATTTTCTAAGAATGGCGTGGGCGGTTCTCAAACGGTCTAAAATCTCTTTTTGCTTGTCGGTTAAAGCTTCGCTTTCTCCGGTGGAATAGTATAGGGAAATGGCTTCAAAATCACTCTCCCTGAGCTGCTCCACGCTCTGTTTCTTCTTCTGTCCGGGCATCGGTTTTGGTTTCATAGTCAAAGGCTTCGAGGTTGTTTTGTTCGGCGAGGCTGAAATACTTCAGCATTTGTAAAATGGCGGGTTGAGAGGAGCTGAGGGCGGCATCTAAAACCGTTTTCCGGATTTCAGCTTGGGCGGAAAGGTTGCCCTTTATCCACGCTTGGAAGATATCGCCGCTCTCAAGCTGAAACTGCCGGGCGACCTCCTCCATCTCGAATCCGAAATTGAGGGCGATCTCCCTGAAGGAGAAACCCAGCCGCCCCATTTGCGTGATCTCATCTGCCTGTTTCTCTGTCAAACTGTTCATTGAGTATTTTTAAATCGTTGTCGTAAATGGAATCGATCACTTGGATCACGCCTCTTTCGGGCTGCGGATTGGTGGTGAAGTTCAGGCTTCCGCAAACCGAAACTTTCCACTCCGGATTTTCAAAGAGGCAGATTTTGGCATGCACCGGAGCGATCACCACCGGGAAGTTGGCTTGGCACATCTGCAAAGGGATGGGATTCCTGACCTTTACCCGCGGATCTATCCACAGCCGGAAATCGGTTATTAACCCGTCTTTCATGCGGTTAAGAACCTGCGTGACGGCTTTTTCAGAGATCGCCCACGTGCAGGCGGCAACCTTGCAGGCGCCGATCTGCCGGCAGACGTAATTGATAATATCGTGCATGGCGTACCGTCCGAAAGTCCAGAAGTTGACCACCGAGTTATGTTCCAGCTTTCCGATGTGCTTGCTCAGGATCGTCCACGGCTCGCCGACAAAGGAGACGGATTCAGGAAAGTAGCTGTCGTAGGGGAACAAGTCCGGCTGCTGCTGTTTCTGTGCTGACCGGTCGGCAATGTCTGAAAAATTGATGAGGCTCATTTTCTTTGCTCTATTAGTTGGGTTATGGATTGATAGTCTGTCTGTAGAGAGTCAAGTTTCGCCGTCAGCTTCTCTTTGAGAGGCCCGTCGGGCATGGGGTTAAGGTTATCACCTTTGGAGAGGCTTTGGTATTGCAATCTGTTGTTGATCTTTCCGATGTGAACTTTTATGGCATGTTCTTTTTTAAAGAGTTCGATATCTGACAATTCGGCGAATTTGTTTTGGTTATCACCTTTTTTTACATCTTTATCCGCTTTCCGTTCCCCTTTTTCCTCCGTCAGCAACGCGGGCAGCTCTTCCGGAACAGCACCCGTTTTGAAGTACTCCTCTTTGAGCAGGTAGATCTGTTCATAGCGTTTGATCAGCGGCAACCGGTCATCCAAAATCTTCTTCCGCTTTTTCACAACGTCCTCGCTGTTGCTTTCGCCAAGCTCGTAAAGGTGGCGGTGGGCGATGGAAATTTGGGTGTGGAGTTTATAAACTTCGTCTTTGGCGGCGGTGATAACGCGGGGTTCTTTATTTCCGGGCTTCTCTTTTGAAACTGGTTTGCCACCTGTTTTTCCGCTGAAAATGTCAGCCAGCGGGATGCCCGCCAACTTCTTCAACTCGTATTCCAACTTTCCTGAATGGCTCGCAGGGTTGGATAAACGGAAGTTTTTAACAAAAAAACGGTTCTTGTGGTATTTCTCCAAAAGAGCAATGCCCGCTGTCCAATCCCTCTCTCCCGAAAGCCATGCCTTGATGTCGTCCATGATTGTTTTTTGGGCAAAGATGGCACTTGAAAACGGCAGGGTGTAGGACACAAAAAAGCCGCGTCTCCGCGGCTTTCCAACTAAAATTTATATGAAAAAATGTACCATAAAGGTCGTTAGATGATTTCCGACACGCCGGTGATGGTGTCCACAACGCCGGTGTAGATCTGCGCGGTGGGGGTGTCATAGACGAAGTTGAAAGTGCCGCCGTTGTTGTCGGTGATGGCTTTACCCGAGGAGAGTTCCACGTTGTCGCCAAATTCGGCGCCCCTGTCCTTGTCGCCCAAAAGGTGGATTTCCCCGTTGTTGAGCTTGCAAAGCACTAACAGCTCGCTGTTCATCACGGCAGCCGTGAAACCGAGCAGCTTGGCTTTGAATCCGGCGTGGTAGATTTCAAGGGTAGCCCGGAAGGATTTTCCTCCGAAAGTGCCTTGAGTCGTGTATTTCAACTCTCCCATGTCTCTATTGCAATAGATATGGTAGAACCGTTTGTCGTCCACCATCACAATATCGCCACTCAGCAGGGCAAAGTCTTCGTAGTGGTTGCGCAGGTTCGGCAAGGCTGGAAGGGTAGCCACATCGTCCTTCAGGGCGACATAGACGCTTTTCACCCCCGACATGTTGTTGCCGCAGTTCGCCCCTTTGTTCAGATCTTCCATCTCAAGGGCGCAGATTATGTTTTGTTCATCGTTTGGCATAGCTGTATAGTTTTGATATTAAGATTATTGATCGAATATGGAAGAGATAGAGCGAATAGTGGCGTCCGTAGTCCAGACTAATTTATTGCATCCAAAACCAACGGCTTCCCACCAGTGGATCAGGAATTTGATCTCCCGGTCTATTTTCTGCAAGTCAACATGAACTTTGTTCAGGTCGCGCTTACGAAGGTGGAGCATGTTTTCAGACATCGTGGTGAAGATGTCGTTGGTGCCGTTCATGGACGGCAAGCCGATCACAATGTGCTGGGTGAAGTCGATGGCGGCGTTGATCTTGTCGGCGCTGTCGATGAAGTAGTAACCGTTGCTTCTTTTGGCGGTCTTGAAGGCGCGCACCCATTTTTGAGCCACGAAGTGGATGAGCCGTTTGCCGATGTAAAGTTCGGAAATCTGCTTGTCGTAGTACTCCAACTGGTCAAAAATGGAATCTTCCTCCAATTCGCCAACGCCCTCTACCACGTTGATGGGATAACTGCCATGGCTTGCCCCGTCGTAAAGCTGCTTGCGAAAACCGTCCATGCTCTTGCCCGAAAGCCCGGCAACACCCTCCTCAGGTTCTACCCAAATACCCTTGTAAACCTCGTTGAGTTCCTTGTCTTCAATGGCTTGATTGATCAGGTACTCTTCCAGCATGTATTTCACGACAGGCCAGCTCTCCAGAGTCCGGCTGGAATCGCCGCCCAAAAAGCCCAACCAGGAGCTTTCCACATCGGTAGGGAAAAACTTGTAGTCGATCTTCAATGGACGTAAAATGATAGGGTTGGGAATAAATTCAACGCCGCCTTTGGGAGTGAAAGCCTTTTGAAAAGCCTGCAAAACAGGATTGAAAACGTTGTTCGCCAATTTGAAAATGGTGTCGTCGGTGACCATTTTCGTGGCGTGTTGCAGGCTCTCGGAGGGTTGCATGAAAGCCCGTTTGAGGCGGGAAAGGTTCTGTCCACTCCGCTCGTAGTAGTGACCGTATTCATCCAATATCTGAGTAATTGTCAGTTCTTGTGCCATTTTTGAGTTGTTTTAGGTAATTAAAGTTCTTCAGAGATGCTTTGGTAATAGGTGTTCTTTTTTTGCCAGTCGCTAAACGAGTTTTCGGGTTGTCCGGAAATATCTTTCCCGTCCACGCCGGGCTTTTGTCCGGGTATTTTGTCGATAATTGCTTTGAAATCGTCCCGCTCCTTGGTCAGCGTTGCGACCGAATTTTCAAGAGTGGATTTCTCTTCCGCCAGTTTCTGATTAGCCGTCTTCAGGTCGGAAAATTCGCCGAGTTGTTTTTCAAGGTTTTGCAACTGCGCATCGGAGAAGAGATGACCTTTTTCTTTGGCGTAAGGCGTGTCTTCCCCAATGAAAGAAGCGATGAAAGGATATAATGTCTTCATTGTCTGTGTATTTTGAGTGTTTTGAGTGTTTTTTTGAGTGCGGGAGAATAGCTCTTTGATGGCGTCAAGGAAAGATTGCGGGGCTTCATCCCTGAATGATGGCGTTTCGGCATCGTCCGCCAATATTTCGGAATAGCCCTCCGGCAGCGCGGGCAGCGCCGACAGCGTGAAAAGCTCCCTGCTGATGCAAGCTGCTTTCGCCGTTTCGTTGTAGATGTCGGAAATAAAGCCGTAATCAAGCGCTTGCCGGGCGGTGATCCATTTGCCGTTGCCGCTGTTGGCTTCCAATAAGGATTTGATATCCTTGTCCTTGCCGCAGATGTCGGCGTAGATGGAGAGGATGCGGGCGTTTACCGTCCGTTGGCTTTCGAGTTCTTCCAGCAGCCTGTTTTCATTGACGCGTCCGGGGTTGGCGGAACATTTGTGCGCAAGGAAAAGCGCGTTCTTGCTCATCTTCCTGACCGTGCCCGCCATGGCAATGATGGTCGCCGCACTGGCGCACAGCCCGTTGATTTGCGTGGTGACGGTGGCGGGATGATCCGCCAAGAGGTCGTGGATGGCCAAGGCATGGTTCACGTTTCCGCCCAAGGAGTTGATTTTGACCGTGATGCTTTCAGCTTTCAGGTTTTGGACACGGTCAAGCTCGGCCGCCATCAAGCGGGCGGTGTTCTCGTCGTCCTTCTTGTCCCAGCCCTCATAACCGATGATGCCGTAGATTTCGATAACCGCTTCCTTGTCGCCGATATTGAAAAATTGTAAGCCGTGCCTGTCCATTACCTTTGTTTTTCAGCAAAAGTAAGCGGCGGCAGGGTAGCGGATGTGGACAGAATCCGGCGGAACACGGTTTCACGGCGCACGGTTCACGGATTCCGTTTTCTGTTGTTCCATTCTCCGTGTTCCTCTTTTCTCCTTACATATATATTATAGCGTGGTGGTGTATAGCGGTTCGGTGGAGGCGCGCCGGAAAGTCAGCTCGTAGAGATGTTCCCCGTTTGCGAACGCCTTGCCGATGTGTCCCCATGAAAAGAGAAGCGGCTCCGACAGCGTTCCCGCCAGCCATACCATGTTGTTATTGTCAACCACCTTGACAATGAAACGCTGCCGGGTCATTTTGTCAAAAAGGGAGTCGTGAGAATTTTTCATGGCGGTGAAACGGCAGCTGATCCCATGCTCGTAGCACCCGTCCTTGAACGGGGAATCCACTTCGATGGAATCCGCCTGGATCTCGCCAAACGCGAAATCCCTTTTCAAGGATACTATTTTTGTCTTAACGTCTATGAAATCAATGCTTTCTATTTCGGAAACCGGGGCTGCAAAGAGCCGCTTGTATCCCGCCATGTTGCCGCAGGAGTTGTTTTTGGTTATTTTTCGCATGTTTTTGATCTTGATTCTGAAAAAAGGACAATCCCAACATTTTTATTTGTGTCGTTAAAGTGCTGTCAATCTGACGTTTTATTGTTAAAATTAGCCAAATCTTCCTTGAAAACCTTTTCGGTCTCCATCCAGTGGCGCTGGTAGTGCTTGCGCAGCGCCGGATAGTTGAGTTCGCCGTCGTCGAAAAGGTTTTCCAACAGGTACTGCTTGATGGCGGTGTCGCGCGGCATCATCCCGAAAATGTGCGCCATCAATACATAGTAGCAGGCGTGGTAAAGCAACTGCTTGTACAGGTACTTGCTCAGTGAGACCTGATACACCGGCGATATGTGCTCCCCGTAATGGTTGTAATCCCAAGAGGTGATTATTATTTCAACCTCTCTCAGATTTTCATACTGCTTGGAGAGCATGCTCGGAACGCTGACCCGCTTCCGGCTCAGTCCCGAGGAGATTAAATTGTAATAAAAATGCTTCCGGAAATCATACGCCCCCTGCCTTTTGGGGAACGTGTTTTCAAGATAACGGTAAACGGCGGGATGAACCCTGGTTTTTGTTTTGTGGATGTTTTTCTGTGCCATAATTTTTTTTTCGCTCAAATAGGATATGTTTTTGGTTGTGACAGACAAGACAAACAAGACAACGCTCATAATCAGTAATTTAGTCATAAGACAAAATCAAATTTTGACTTATTTACCCCCTGTTTTGACTTATTCGCCAATTTTTCCTCTCCCCCATTTTTCGTTTTGTCTTGTCTTGTCTTGTGGTTGTCTTGTGCTTTTTCCGACTTAACTCATTGATTATCCGCAATGTCTCCCTTGTCTTGTCTGTCTTTTAAAAAAAGGTGTGTCTTCCGGAAAAAAAGAAAAATTTAAAGGAATTTCCCGACCGCTCAAAACTCGTTTTTTCAACCGGCGGGATTGTTTCTAAAACAATTCCAAATCTTCTCTTTTACTGTTGGTTATCTCATTGTTTTCTTTCTTTGGTTCTTCTTTTTCAATATCTTTCTCCCAAACATACTCTGTTACCAAATTCAAATCCATGCGTTCCGCCAATTTTTCGTAATCGAAGCACCACGCGTACGGGCGTTCATACTCAAAGGCAATGTTGCCGTCACCGGGCATCATCTTCGTCACTTCCCGGTCTTGCAGATTCTTCATCGGTTTCCGGAAACGGCGCTGCTGGGTGCCTAAAAACTCATCGGAGTTTTGCAAATAGTATTGCAGGGTGTCCTTGGGCAGCTTTTTCTCCTGGTTGTTCTTTTTGGTCTGCGCGTAAAGCGAGAAAACACGGGTGGGGTTCATGTAGAGGATTTTCAAGGGCCGCTCGATGTGGCGGGTCGGTGTTTTGAATTCCGCCGCGTCCTTGATTTGCAAGTCGTACTCTTTCTCTATCAAGCCGCTGCTGAAGAGTTCCTGATAAACATTCCAAAAATCGCTCACTTCATTACCGGCAAATACTTCCCTGTTTTGCCGCTCTATCTGCCGGGCAAAGAACGCTATGCCCTCCTCATAAGTGAATGGAAGCGGAACCTTGCCCCTGACCGTCCTGAGCGCCGCCAGCAACACCAGCCAGTTCTTCAGTATCCTGTCCTCGATACTGCTCTTGACAATGTATTGCAGAATCTCCTCGCTGGCGGCATTATAGTGGCTCACATACTCGTCGGCAAATAAGGAGCGCAATCCAAGTAAGGCGTGCGTGTTCTGGGTCAAGCCCCGCTTTTCCGTTCTTTTCAACCTCTCGAAACGCTCCTTTTCCTGGTCGGTGAACTTTGTTTGGTTGACCGAAAGGAATATCACCCTTGAAAACAGAGCGTTATCGGCAGTGGTCATCTCCTGCCCGGTCAGGATGACGGCGCTGTCCACGGCCGTCATCTCCTTCTTGCGGTCTTTCTCCATGTTCATCCGGTTACGCCCGACACCGTCCCACAAACCCTTCAGGAACTCGATCTTGTCGTATTCCACGGAGTTTTTGTACTCGTCGATGTGGCAGAGGGCGTTCTTGGTGTGGCTGACATGGTCGGCCAACGCCGCGATGGTGGAGTTGGTCATGTTCAAGCCCACCGGCAAGTCGCCGAAGAGCTTCAACAGGCTGACGGCAAGCTCCGATTTGCCCGTCCCTTTGGGGCCAAAGATGTTCAGGATCGGAAAAAAACGGAAAGTCTCCACGATAATGTCCCGGAACAGGGTGGCGATGTAAAAGCAAAGCCCCGCGATGGCGTTCTCGCCATACACTTCCATAAGCAGGGCGGCGTACTGTTCCAGGTCTATTTGACCGGGAGCGTGCCGGAATTTACGCTCAAACTGGTAGAGATTGGTTTCCGTCACAAAAAGGGATGACAAGGCGGGGATGTAATAGTACTCCCCGTTCAACTCCACCATCCCGATCTCTGAAATGGGGATGAACTCCTCTTTGACGGAAATGCCATTCGCCCATGCGAAGAATCCGGCGGGCTGCCACCCCAGCTGGGTGATCTCCTTGCAGGTCTTGGTCTGTTCATACAGATAGGCCTTGATCTTGTTGAGCCCGTACTCGCCCGCGTCGAAACGAAAATTTCCAACGCTCTCGCACTTGAGCCGGAAGGCGGAAATGGAAATCAGGTCTTTCTGGGCGAACTCTATCACGCGAACCATGGAAAATTCGTTCTTGATCCGGTAGAGCCGCTTGGCGTTGGTGGTGGACTCGATATGGAAAAGCGGCTCCAAAGTGAAGTTGGAGCCTTGGTAAAAGCCCTCCCCCTTGACCGTGTAGAAGTAGTAGCAGTTCTTCTCCACGTAGAAACCGTATTTCTCTATGCTTTTGTTTTGCTCGTTGGTGCGCCCGTCAACGGAGAGCTGGCGGATGCTTTGCCGCTCCTTCCTCTCCTGTTCCAGCTCCTTGACCACCTTGGTCCAAAGTGATTTGGATGGGATGATTGTGGAAAGATGCTCTGTCAAATGGCTTCTCTCGCTCTCCGGACGGGTGAAAAAAAGCGAGGCGATCTCCTTGACGATGAAAGGGCGTCGCATGGGATCAACATTCTCTGACGCTTTCCGTGTCGCCAAGCGTGTGAAGAAATTTTCCCTGTTCTCGGCAATAAACTTGTCAAATTGCTCCTTTGACGTGAAGAAAGTGTCCGGATCCTGCTTGCCGCCGTCCTTGTCGGGCGGGATGGTCAGCACGGAAACGTTGTGCCCGGCTTCCGAAATCCGCCTGCCGTTCTTGTCCGTGGCGGTCTGACCCGCCTGGTCGCTGTCGTAGAGCAAAACAAAGTTCTTGCTGAAACGGCCTGTCAAACCGATTTGCTCATCGGTCAATGCCGTGCCGCAACTACTTATCACATTGCTTATTCCTAATTCATGCAACTTGACCGTGTCGGCGTAGCCCTCCACCAAAATGGCGCAATCGCTTTTTCTGATCTCCTTGACGGCAAAGTTCATGGCAAACAAGACTTTGCCTTTGGAGTAGAGGATATTTTCGCTGCTGTTCAGGTATTTGGGCGTTTCCTTGTCTTCGCCCAAGTACCTGCCGGAAAACCCCACAATATGGTTGGAGATGTCGAAGATGGGGAAGATGAGACGGTTGCGGAAGAAGTCGTACAGTCCGCCGTCCTTGCGCTTGCGGAACAGGTCGCTCTTTTCCAAAAAGTCCATCGTGAAGCCGTGTTTGCGCAGATGCTTGTACAGCGCGCCATACTCGTCGGGAGCGTAACCGATCTTGAAAAGGTCGATGGTTTCGCTTTTAAATCGTGAACGGGCGTAAGCCAATGCCGGGGGAGACTCCTCCAGCTGCTGGACGAAAAAAGCGGCGGAGACCTCATAGGCGTTGAGCATCTGCTGCCGGAGGCGCTCCCGTCTCTCATCCTCTTTGGTCGGCGTAAATTCCTCTATGATAACACTGTGCTTTTTCGCCAGCTCCCTGACCGCCTCCACAAACGCCAGCCCCTTTTTCTTCATCAAAAAAGAGATGGCGTTCCCGCTCTCCCCGCATCCGTAGCAATGGTAACGCTGGGTTCGGATATTGACAAAGAAACTGCCGCTCTTCTCGTCATGGAAAGGGCATTTGCCCACATGCAGCCATCCGCCGGACTTGCGCGTTTTCACGCCCGATTCTTCCACTACGGAGAGAAGATCGGCGGCCAGCAGGACTTCGTCAATATGTTGTTTGGAGATCATTTGGCAACTCCTATTTTATCCTCCTCACTTCTATTCTAAAGCCCAAGGGAAAGAAAAGCTCCTGCATCTCGCTGAGCTTGGACAAGGTGTCCTTGACGCCCTTGGTGTAAGCGTTCTCCTTTTCCATCTGCTTTTGCCGGTCTGTTTCCTCCTGCTTTTGTTGGTTGGTCACCACGGAAGACTTGTAAGTGTCGGCATTGAAATGGGCAACAATATTTTCCGCCAAATCCGTGTTGGGACTTGTCCTTTCTTTCGCCCATTGGTATTGCGGGAAACGCTTGTTGCCGCTCCATGAAAGGATTTTATGGTTCAACAGGTACTGGAAAACGCAAACCGCCAAGTTCTTTTTGGCAATGAATGGTTTTGTGATGGCATAAAAAGAACCGTTGTATGGCTCTTCGTTGGTTTGCAAATAGATGACCTCCAAGGCATCTAAAACTTCTTTTACATGTTCTTTCATTTTTTCGATTTTAGTTTTTAAATATCCGATAACTCCACCCTAATCGCGGAGATTGGTTTACAATATCATAGCCTAATAATATTTGATGGGATTTGATTTGGAATGAGGCGTTGACCTCCAACCCGAATCTTTTGTCAGGGATGTGGTAATTGAGGCTGCCACCGACATGTATCCCGAAACGGTTGTCCCGCACTTTCTCTATGTTGGTGATCGTGTGCTTTTGAAGAATTTGATAGTCCAGCAACGCTACCTCCACGCGGTTTTCCAATAGCTTGATTTGGGTGGTGCCCTCAATCAAGCTGTCGCTGTAAGCGATACTGTAGTGCTTCTCCGTGAAGTAGTCTTCTATGATTTTTGCCGTGTCGATCTCCGCCGGGATAGGCGTTTCCACCACTTTGTACGGAACAGGATGATATACCGTGTCCCGGATTTTCACCGTGTCGATGCGGACGACCGTACGGACAGACTTTGTCCCGACCTCATTGCCAATACGCGGGCAGCTGACAAAGAAAACGGAGAACAATAAAATCACGAAAATGAGAAAGAAACAGCGGCATTTGTCCATGTTCACAGCGATTTTAACAAATTTGTGAGTTCTATTTGAGGATGGGCGTCCGACTTGTCCGCCCGGAGAGAGGAGTGGGAATAAATCCCTTCCTCTCCCCGCAACGCCCGTTTGCAGACGTTCCAGATTTCAGGGTGGTAGTTCGCTTTGATATTGTGTTTCCCTTGCAGATAGGCTAACAACCCTTTGAGCGCGTTCAGCTGCGCGGTCGTGTAGCGTTCATAGTATTGGAATCCCCTGTAGCGCTGGTTGCTGCAATACTCGTAGATATTTGCCACGGGCTTGCATTTTGTATTGGGAGCGGCTTTGCCGTTGCTATAGACAATAGGATAAAACTTCCCGTCGCTGTGTCGATGCAACGCGCCCCAACTGTCCAGCTCGACGCCGATATTGTGGGGATCAAGTTTCTTGTGCGGAAGTCCGGCATCGGCAAAATGGGATGTCTTGCAGCCCAAATGGTAAGCCCAAAAATCATCGCCGAAGCAACGGTGGATGTTTCCCTGCCTGTCTATGATGTAGGAAGTGGCGATACGCTCTTTCCGTGATTGCCACCACGCCACATCGCCGTTAACGCCGTCGCCGCTGACGGTGTGGTGGATGGTGATCTGCCGTTTTACCGTCTTCTCCCTGATATATTGAGTTTCTAAAAAATCCCAATCCTTGTATATCCGTATCATTGCGCTATCTTTTTATTGGTTTTTAAAATCTGACTTTCGATTTCCAAGTTCGCCATCGCCTCCTCCTTCATCGCCTTGAGCATCCGAAAATCCGTGAGTTTCCCGTTCGCCACCTTGTAAGCCTTGCTGACACTGCACTTGAAGCGGTCGGCAAACAGCTGGGCGTATCCGTATGGGAGATAGTTTTTCAGCTCCCCAAGTCCTTTTTCCAACCTCATGACTTCCTCCCTTTCCTGATGCCGTAAATGATGGCGGATAAAATAAATGTGACGGCGGGAATTGTCAACAAGACAATGAAAGGCAAGATGACTTTCAGCCAGCCCCAGTCTATGAGGTTAAAAAATTTTAAAATGACCAGCGTTATTCCGATCATTTTAGTGTACTGTTTGAGTGGAGATAGTTTTTTATCCATGTTTTGCATTGTTGTATTTTGCGTTTTGTTCTTGCAACTGTCCTTTCCGCGCCTTTATGTCTTCAATTTCCAACGGGTTCAGCTTGTGGTAGATCGTCCTGTCCGAAAGAGACGGCTCGTATTCCTTTATCAATTCCCCGATATTGCGGTTCATCAATGGCCCGTCCGGAAAGTTTTGTTTCAGGTGCTTCATAATGGTTCGGGGGTCATTTATGCCTGTAATTGCGCTAATTTCCCATCTCAAATTGATCCGTTTTAACACCTGAATTGCCTCTTTTGAGAGGTTAAAATAATTTTTCATACATGTTATTTTTAATGTTTTACATTAAAAAAATGTTTTATATTTGTAATCCATAATTGCGTTCTATAATTGTAGCAATTATAAAACATAACTACCTGCAACAAAGATAGTTATAATTTAATAGCAAAATCAATTGTGCAAAAAAAAGTTCTTTGAGAAAAAAACTGAAATAATAGGAAAAAACTGAAAACTTCAATATTTATAACTAATTGATTTTCAGTTATTTTTTAGCAAATTTCCGGGACGAAAACGAGACAAAACAACCGAAAATCGTCCCATTTTTGAAAATATAATATATTAAT
>JAJDJJ010000034.1 GCA_030267125.1 Bacteroidales bacterium OttesenSCG-928-B11 | reverse complement strand
AACGATATAAAAAGATAATTAAATGTTTATGATAACGGGATTGATTTAATAATTGCATAAATAGATGAGGATGAAATCAGGTTTTAGCATGGAGAGCGGAATGATTTTTAGATTGATAATCAGTTTTTTCTGCCTATTTTGACTTTGTGAAAAAATAAAGTTAATGATTTTGTTCAAAATGATATTAATTTTATTACTGCTGTAGATGCAAACTAAATTTTTATAGTATATTTGCGCCAATAAAATAAAAAATCGCAATTATTGGCATTTTTTTGAGATTATTGACAAAAAAAAGTTTACTTGCCCAATATATAAACTAGGAATAATTAACAAAAATAAAAAACGATGAAAAAACCAAAAGGAAAAATTTTATTAGTAGAAGACAGTAATAACCTGCGCTCAGTTCTGCGCGATTATTTTGAAATTTTAGATTATGAAGTTGCTGATTTCGGCGAAGGCGTTGCCGCTATGAGAGCTTTCGGCGAAGGTAAATTTGACATTTGCCTCTTAGACATTATGATGCCCGATAAAGACGGTTTCACGCTGCTCCAAGAAATGAGGAAAATAGATCCAGATATTCCCGTGATCTTTTTGACAGCAAAAGCGAACAAAGAGGATAAAATCAAAGGATTTAAACTCGGTTGTGATGACTATATCACCAAACCATTCAGCACAGAAGAACTGGCGCTTCGTATCGAAGCTATTTTGCGGCGGACAAGGAGATCGCCGAGAAAAACGGAACGGAACCTCTACGAAGAAAAAATATACACATTCGGTGATTTCGTGTTCAACTACAGCGCAATGCAGTTAGTACACCCAACCCGTACCCGCACACTCACGCGTAAAGAAGCTGAACTTCTCAAGTTGTTGTGCGAACATCAAAATAAACTCCTTCCCCGCGAAGTAATTTTGAAAGAGATTTGGGGCGAGGAAGATTACTCCATCGGCAGAAGCATGGATGTTTTCCTAACTAAACTGCGTTCATATATTAATATTGAGAAAGTTCCCGAAGAATATCTCAATCCCAATGGAGGACGTCGCGAAAAATACAAACAAGGTTTTGAACCTAAAGTTGAAATCTGCAATGTTCATGGAACCGGTTTTATCTTGAAAGTGAAAAACCAACAATAACGAATGATCATCATTACTAAAAAAGGCGAGAGGAAACTCCCGCCTTTTTTAGTAATGGCTATTGCCCCTTTCCGCCGCCGGAATTTCCACCTCCGCCGGAGCGGTTTAGCTCGTCGCTGTCGCCGCGAAGGTTGCGGGATTTGATATCTTGTTTCCCAAATTGATAAGAACAGGTTAGCCAAACGGAACGGGATTCCCACATCCATTCGCCGGTGGTTTGCATGCCGTTGGGGTAAGTGTAGTTTTCGCGCCAAAAGCCGTTGTTGAAAATATCGTTGATGCTCAAACGAATACTTAGTTTTTTCTTTAAAAATAGTGCCCTTGCTCCGGCATTGATGGTGATGCGGGCATCGGTTTTGCCAAAAAGATCTTCCGAGGGCGGATTCCCGTACCCGCTTAGTTCTAAGAAATAATTCTTCAAAATGGTAAAAGACTGGTTGAAGTAGAACCATCCGCTATAGGTGTTTTTGAAAACCCGTTTTTCGACGTAGTCATACTGCGATTGTCCGAAATCAAACCCGAGATTATATTGCATATTCCACCAATTCCCGATTTTGAAACGGAGGGAAGTTCCAATGTCGATGCTGTGGATTTTCCCGATATTTTCCGGACGGGAGATGGTCACGCTGCTTTCAGGGTTTAAAAAACTCATCTGTTCGTAATCGTCTTTCGTATAACTATATCCAACCCAAACGTATATCTTGTATTTCCACGACCAGTCTAACTCCAGACTATGTGTGTAGTCGGGGCGTAATTTCGGGTTGCCGGTATACCAGTTTGTTGGATCCATCGTATTCACAAAGGGGTTCAAAGAGTGGTATCCCGGGCGGTAGATCGAATAGCGGTAGCTTAATTCCAATTGGTTGTTTTTTGGCAACTCGTAGGACAAGGAGATATTAGGGAAGATGTTGAGATACCGATTGGTGTCTGATTGTCCTGTTGCCTTTTGAGAACCTTTTGTCCATGTCTGTTCCGCACGTAATCCCACTTGCAAATCCATGTCGAACGGCGTAACGTAGGAGAAAATGCCGTACAGCGCATTGATATTTTCTTGGTATACAAAATGATTGTTCATCTCTTGCAGCTGCTCGCCATTGCGGAATGCTTTGTTGAAGTTCTCATTTTGCACATACGATATTTTCGCACCGGCCTCGATGCCAATATCATCGTTGACCTCATATTCAAAATCAGTCTTGAAAGTGAATATGTTTGTTTTACTCGGATCGGAGAAATTGGAAACCATTTCATTGCGATAAAACTCTTGGAAGTTATGGCGATAGTAACGATTCTCGGCTTCACTTTCCGAATAGCGCTTGTTGTTAGAATAGATGAGGTCGATGTGGAGATTTTTACTGTCGGTGGTATCGAACGAATGCTTGTAGTTCAAGTTTATCGTATGATTTCCCGAGTTGCTTTTTGAGTAATTGTGACTGGAATAAGAAGAGTCAATAATGCTATTGGTTGAAATTCTCGTATAGTAATCCGAATTTGATTTCGATTGGTTGATATTTCCGCGGTACAAAATGCTGATCACATTTTTTTTATTGATAAAATAATCACCGCCAAACGAGAAATTATGCCCTGTCCAGTTGGATGTGCTGCCCCATTTTTCGCTATCGAGGTCATTGGTGGTCAACCGCACTGTATCTTCGCCCCGCCGGTAGGTTGTTGAACTTGCCGAGCTGTTGGAGCTTTTTTGGTTATACAAAGAGTAGTTGGCAGTGAAGACGAATTTGCCGAATCGGGAGGTGATGTTAAAACCGGCTTGTTCCCGCGGGTTTCGCGCATAGCCGAAACCGGCATATACGGATCCGTTGACACCCAGTTTCTTCTCTTTTTTCGTGATGATATTGATCACCCCGGCAGTTCCTTGCGCATCGTAACGTGCCGATGGTTTTTTCATCACTTCGATTCTCTCCACCGTGTTCGCCGACATGCTTCGCAGAAAGCCCTTTAGATCCTCGCCGGAGAGGTAAGTCGGTTTGTCGTCCACCAAGATGAGTACGCCTGATTTTCCCTCGATCGTAATATCATCATTCTGATCCACAATCACGGAGGGCATCTTTTTGAGTAGTTCGATCACATTGTCACCGCCGGCGGTCGGGTTCTGATCCACATTCATGGTGATGGTGCCGTGTTTCACTTCGAATAGCGGTCGTTGCACCGTCACCACGGCGGCTTCCAGTAGATGCGATCCCGTGAATTTTAGCGTGTCCAAGTTCACCTTGTTATTACTGTTGCTTACGGTAATTGTCCGGTCGTACCATTGCACGGTGCCGAAATATTGAAATTGGAGCAAGTATGTCCCGTTTGACACGCCAGTGATCATGAATTTCCCGTTCTCATCGGTCATATCGCCGGTGACTACTGTGCTGTCGGAAGGGAGATGTAGTGTCACGCCGGCATATCCTACCGATTTGTTGTCTGTCACATTCATGATTACACCTTCCACGCTACCGCGTTGAGCCAATACAATGAAAGGGAAAAGAAGAGCTAAGGTCAATTGGATTTTTTTGTTCATACGCATCCAAATTAATGATGAAAAATCAAGCGCAAAAGTATTATTTTTTTTAAAATTTTCACGCTTGATTCAGGTTTTAGTTTTATGTATTCGTAACATAAGACGTAAAAAAATGATTTTTCTTACACCGACACATGAATTTTGCGAATAAAATGGTAGCAGATTTAACTACTTATGCTCCTTCTCCTCCCTCGCTGCCATTTCCCATCCGGTCGTGTTCTTCAGAAGAACTGTTCCGGCGGTTCCGCGGTTGGATGTCTTGCTTGCCAAAACGATAAGAAGCGGTGAGATAGACGGAACGGGATTCCCAACGGGATTCCGACTTGCTGGTAGATCCATCGGGGTAGACATAATCGGAAGACCAGAAGCCATTGTTGAAAAGGTCATTGATGCTCAGTCGGAGAGTCAGTTTTTTGTCTAAAAGGTTGGCTTTGAAACCGGCATTGATATTGATCCGACCGTTGTTGCGCCCAAAAGTGGAGATGGATGGGAATTGGCCGTGACCCGAAATGTCAATGGCGTAATTTTTCAAGAAGGAGAAAGATTCGCTGAAATAGAACCAGTTGCCGAACACGTTTGTTGAGACTACTTCATTTCGGTAATCGAAAATCTGATTTCCGTAGTTGGCTCCGATGTAGTAGTTCATGTTCCACCATTTGCCCACGCGGAAACGTGCGGAAACGTTTGCGTTCAACGAATGCGATTTTCCGATGTTTTCCGGTTTGGACAGCCGGATACCCGTTTGTTCGTCAGTGTATGTCATGTTGGTGTAAGAATCCATCGTGTAGTTATAGCCCATGGAGAAAGTTATTTTGTATTTCCAAGAGTAGCTCAGATTGAAATTGTGGGCGTATTGCGGTCTTAATAACGGATTGCCGGTACTCCAGTTGTTCGGATCCGAAACATTCACGTAGGGGTTCAAGTTGTAGTATCCCGGGCGATAGATGCTGTTGCGGTAGTAAAACCCGATGTTGTTCATGTTTTTCATGTTATAAGTAACAGAAAGCGAAGGAAATATAGCTGGATAGGATTGGGCGCTTTTCTCCTCCGAGGTTAGTTGCTCGCCTTCTAACCAAGTGTATTCCCCTCGCAATCCGAAACGGGCGTCAATTTTCTCGTTCAACGTGGCCATCACCTCGAGGTATCCGGCCGTAATACTCTCTTTGTAAATAAAATGATTTTCCAGCTCATCGATAAATTCTTCGTTACGGTACTGGAAATTGTTGTTTTCATTTTTCACAAATCCCGTTTTCAATCCGGTGTTCAGTCGCACTTTATTCGTAAAGGGATGCTCGTAATCCACCTTCAATGTGTAAACCTGTGTTTTGGTCGGATCGGTGATGTTCATCCGGCTTTCCTCTCGGTAAGGTTGTTCGCTTTCAGGGATATAGTAAAGTATTGGGTTTTCGGAGCTGTTTTGTCGTTTATTGTTTGAGTAGATAAAATCCACATACATATCCTTGCCGGTGGTGTCGAAGGAGTGTTTATAGTTCAGATTCAACGTCTGGTTGTATGAATTGCCCTCGGAATTGCTTTCATTTTTGTATAAAGAGTCTTGGATATTGTTGGTGTAGTAACGGCGTACCGATAAACCATCACCCTTGTTTTTACTCAAATTGCCACGATAAAAAATGCCGATCGAATTTTTCTTATCGATAGTGTAATCGCCGCCAAGCGAGAAGTTATGGCTTTGCCATTGGGAGTTCGATCCCCAAAGTTCATCGTCCAGCTCATTGGTTGTTTGCCGGATCGTGTCGCCCATCATGTGGTATTGATTACTCCCGCGGTAGCTGTTGGCGCTTTTGCGGTTGTTGTAAGAATATGAACCGCTAAGGTAGAGCTTTCCCGTGCGGGCATTTAGTGTAACACCTTCATTATGGCGGAGATGTCCGGAATAACCAATTCCTGCGCTGACCGAACCGTTGATGCCCAGCCGTTTCTCTTTTTTAGTCACGATATTGATGATCCCGCCTGTGCCCTCGGCGTCGTAGCGGGCGGAAGGGTTGCTCATCACCTCAATCTTTTCCACCATATCGGAGGGCATGCTTTTGAGCAAAGCGTTTAAATCATCCCCCGAAAGGTGGGTGGGTTTATCGTCGATCAGAATTGTCACACCAGATTTTCCTTCGATGGTAATCTCTTCTTCGTGATCCACCATTACGGAGGGCATCTTTTTGAGGAGTTCCAGTACATTGTCCCCGGCAGCGGTCGGGTCGGCTTCCACATTCATTGTCAGCGTTCCATGACGGGTTTCAAAAAGCGGCTTCTGTACCGAAACCACCATTGTGTTCAGCATGTTGGCCGGGCGTGTTAACCGGATTGTATCCAAATTGATTTTAAAATCATCACGGGAAACCGTGATCTTATTACTGATCCATTTCTCGAAACCGAAGGCGTTGGTTTGCACTAGGTAATCGCCATATTCTACATTGCTGAGGCTAAACGAACCGTCCTCTTCAGAATAAGCGCCATTGATCACCAACGTGTCTTTTGCAGACAGGAGTATTACGCCCGCAAACCCTACCTTGTCATTTGTGATATTGTCAATTAACACACCCGAAATGGAACCGCGTTGCGCTAATAATAGTTGAAAAGGCAAAATCAAAATCAAAAGGAGGAAAAATCTGTTTCGCATATTCTTGGTTTATTAATTTTCGTAAAACAAACACTATATAATACCTATATTAAAGGTTTTATTGTACTGGGAAGAAAATAAAAGAACAAAAATGCAGAGAATGGAGGTGCCATTTTCATTGAATTTTAAAGTATCTACAATAAACGAAGCGCTAAAGCAGTTGTATACCACTTGAATTTACTTATTAAAGCTAATAAATATAGCCTTGACTTATTTTAGCTTATAACATAACATATAAAATGGGATATCTACCAGAAAAAAAACGGGAAAAAGGAATTTATAGAGTTACGATTATCGGCAGTATTGTAAACTTGCTGCTCGTCATTGCCAAATTTATAGCAGGCATCTTGGGCCGAAGTGCAGCCATGACGGCGGATGCAGTGCATTCTCTTTCGGATTTCATCTCGGATATCATTGTGATTGTATTTGTTAAAATATCCGGTAAACCCAAAGACGAGGATCATAAATACGGACACGGCAAGTACGAAACATTGGCTACATTGATGATAGGTTTGATACTGCTGGTTGTTGGAGTGATGATTGCTTACAACGGCATTTATGATATCATTGCAGTCATAAAAGGTGCCGTATTAGAAAGTCCGGGGATGATTGCTTTTTGGGCAGCACTGATCTCTATTGCGTTCAAGGAAGTTCTTTACCGTTATACCGTCATTCAGGGTAAGAAACTCAAATCAGATGTTGTGATAGCTAATGCGTGGCATCACCGGAGTGACGCTTTTTCTTCGATAGGTACAGCTCTTGGTATCGGCGGAGCTGTTTTCTTCGGTCAACAGTGGACGGTACTTGACCCTATCGCCGCGGTTATTGTCAGTGTATTCATCATCAAGACAGCTATGCGGTTAATGAAACCCGCCGTGGATGAGCTGATGGAAAGGTCGCTTCCTGAAGAAACGGAGAATGAGATAAAAGACATTGCAAATTCCTTCGAAGGAGTAAGCGGGCTACACAATCTTTGTACGCGGAAAATAGGCAACTGTTGTGCCATAGAGTTTCATATCCGGATGGATGGTGGAATAGCACTCGAAAATGCACACCAAAAGATAACAAAAATAGAAAAAGCACTTCGTGAGAAATACGGCTCAAATACACATGTCATGATACACATGGAACCGATATAGGGAATGCCAAGGATTGCGCCTTTTCCGCAACGTAATGATAAGAAGCTTCTTCCCAGTTTAGAACAACGTATAAGTAAATCCAATCGACATGGGCGCCATTTTGGGTCCTAATCCTTCCTGGAAGACAGGTGTGAGCTGGTAGGAGTAGTAAACGCTAAAATACTTCCATCCTATGCGCGCATACACATCGAAGTGATACTTCATCTTGTTAGGCAAGTTGTAGTTTTTAAAGTTCCAATCGGCGGCGGAAGGATCATCGATGTTGCATCCTTTGTAGCGTTCTGAAATTTCGGCAACCAATCCGATTCTCACGCCTAATGTCGCCTTGAAGCCGCTCTTTTGATGACGATAACGAAATTCCAACGGGATATTGCAACTGAAGTAATTCATCTTGTGATGGAAAGAAGAATCGGGGAGATTATAGTAACGCAATACGTCGTCATTGCCTTTTTTGAAAAGAGCGTCGGAATACTGTGTGTGGTAAGTGAATCCAACTCCTAAGCCGAAAGAGAAGGGTGCCTTTTTATTTTGCTTAAAATCGAATACCATGCCGATGTTGAACCCGGGGTTGAATTTCTTCGCAGTAGCCGTTTTGGGCGCATCGATCCAAAATGAATGGAAAACGTCGATGAAGAGCCGGTCTTTCAAAAAATCAGGTTTTTCGGGTTCTGTAGGTTTGCCGGGAGCATCCTGTGCAAAAGAGGTCGTAGCAAAAGTAAATATCAATAACAAGGTGAAAATAGTGATCTTCTTCATAAATGCTTTATTATCATTGGAATGGTTCGCAGTATTTGTAAATATGCTCTCCGTAAAATTGTCTCGTCTTGGCACATGCTCAAAATTTCTGCAAAAGTATAAAAAAGTCGATACAGAATCTTTGCGCCAAAGCAAGATAATAACAGAAAATAGGTTCATCTATTGTATTTCATGCAAATTTGCCTTGGAGATAATCGGATTTATTTGCAAACTGAGCCGTTAAATTTTTATATTTGCGGCTGCATTTGAAAAAACAAACGACATACTGAATCTTAACCCAAACCCCGTATTATGAAGATCATCGCAGTAGAACCAATAGGCATGAGTTCAGCGCAAATGTCTTTTTATGAAAAGCAATTTGCGCGCATGGGACATCAATTTATTTGGTTTCCCGACCGGAAAGAAGATCCGGAAATCTTAATCCAGCGTATGCGCTACGCCGATGTCGTCATCATTTCCAATATTAGGTTAGATAGTAAAACGATAGCTGCCTGCACCAACCTCAAGATGTTGGCAGTGGCCTACAACGGTCTTGATCATATCGATACGGAATATTGTGAAGAGCAAGGCATTCCCGTGTATAACGCATCCGGATATGCACGTCATGCCGTCGCGGAACTCGCCCTCGGATTGATGATTAGCTTGTATCGCCAAATCAACGTGATGGATTCGATCACACGAAAAGGCGGCACGAGAGGTGATTTTCTGGGGCGGCAAATTCATGGCAAGACCGTGGGTGTTGTGGGGATAGGAGGGATTGGCAAGGTGGTTGCACGGAACCTGCAAGCGTTGGGTTGCAACATCATCGCTTGGGGAAGGCGAGAAGATGAAGAGGTGAAAAAGATGGGTGTTGAGTATGTGGATTTGGATGCGCTGATGAGCACCGCCGACATCGTGACCCTACACCTGCCACTGACCCAAGCGACCGAGAATCTCATTTCCGCCGACAGGATCAACCTGATGAAATCCTCCGCTATTCTTATCAATACGGCACGGGGGAAAATTGTGGATATCCCGGCTCTTGCATTGGCCCTGAAAGAGAAGCGTATTGCGGGAGCCGCCTTCGATGTCTTTGAAATCGAACCGCCGCTGCCCCAATCGCACCCGCTGCTCAATGCGCCCAACTGTATCGTTGTGCCTCATATCGCCTATGCCACCCAAGAAGCTTTCGAACTCCGGATCGAAATCGTCATGGAGAAAGTGATGAAATGGTTAGAGAATAATAGGTGATAGCAAGGAGATTCGTGCTTTGAGATAGATACAGCTTGTATTTTGTAATAGCCGTGTTGTTGGGATATTCGCTATCATTTAGAAGAATTACGGAAAAGGGAGTTGTGGAATTAAGAACGGAAGAATGACAAATGCACAGTGAATAGCCGAATGAAACTATCAACCAGGATAATGATGCTGTAATATTAAAATTTGTCTTAAATAGAGCCTGCAATTTGTTGAAATGCAGAATTACTGTCAATTCAAATCAAAAAATGATCTTATGTATTATGTAATCAACAAGAGTCTGCACACGAAACTCGAATTGTAGTATCTTTGCGCTTCGTTTCAGACTGAATATAAAGAGATCTTTTAGCATGTATAAAAAAGAGAATGGCAAGAAGAAAAAAGGCAAAAAAAAGAGTGGTAAAAACTCGAAATGGATCAAACCTTTTTGGATTGTTTACGCTGTTTCAGTAGTATCCATAGTGCTTGTTTTTTGGGCTATATCTAAAGGTTTTTTAGGATTTATGCCCACGTTCACAGATTTGGAAAATCCGAATACCAATTTAGCCACCGAAGTCTATTCCTATGATGGCGAGTTGTTGGGGAAATACTATATTGAAAACCGCTCGATGGTTGCTTATCACGATATGCCCAAGAATCTGACGGATGCGCTTTTGGCTACGGAAGACGTGCGTTTTTATGAGCATTCAGGGGTTGATGTGCGAGCGCTTTTCCGCGTGGCATTCGGTGTGGCAACCGGTAACCGCAAAGGTGGCGGGAGTACGATCTCCCAACAGTTGGCCAAAGCACTGTTTCCGCGCGATGATGATATGTCGAAGATAGAAATGGTGGTGACGAAACTCAAAGAGTGGGTTGTGGCATCTAAACTCGAACGGGAGTACTCCAAAAATGAAATAATGGCGATGTACTTGAATATCGTTGACTTTGGGAATAACTCATCGGGTATCAAATCCGCCTCGAATACCTATTTTGCTAAAGAGCCGAGCGAGTTAGCCGCAGAGGAGTCGGCACTCTTGGTAGGGATGCTGAAAGCTCCCACGAAATACAGCCCGCGGCGGAATCCGGCCGCCTCTTTGGAACGGCGTAACACGGTGATCGGGCAGATGGAGAAATATAATTTCTTAGACAAAACCGTTGCCGATTCTATCGAAATGATTCCGATCGACATGTCGCGTTTCAAGGTGCAGAGCCATACCGAAGGAATAGCGACATATTTCAGGGAGTACATTCGCCAGTATCTCGTACAATGGTGCAAGGAAAACCCGAAAGCAGACGGCTCGCGGTACGATATATATAAAGACGGTCTGAAGATATACACCACGATTGATGCCCGGATGCAACGCCATGCCGAAGCCGCCGTGCGCGAACATGTCTGCCTACATCTCCAACCCATGTTTTTTGATCATTGGAAGGGCCGTGCCAACGCTCCGTTTTTCCGAATTACACAAGAAGAAACCGATCGGATACTAAACTCCGCCATGCGCCGCACCGACCGTTACCAAGCAATGAAGTCTGAGGGCGCTACAGAAGAGGAGATTAAAAAAGCGTTCAACACGAAAGAGAAGATGAAGGTGCTGACATGGGATAAAGGAATGATAGACACAATGATCTCCCCCATGGATCATATCCGCTATATGAAATCGTTTCTTCATTGCGGTATGATGGCGATGGAGCCCAATACCGGTTACGTGAAGGCATACGTGGGCGGTACTGACTATAACCACTTTCAATTCGACCACGTTAAACTGTCAAAACGGCAAGTGGGCTCAACTTTCAAACCATACGTGTACACAGTGGCGATGCAGAACGGGGAATACAACCCCTGTAAGTTAGTTCCCAATGTTCCCGTAACATTCTACCTGCCGGAAGGCACGACTTGGACGCCCAAAAACTCCGGAGATTATAAAACCGGACAAATGCTTCCGCTGAAAGAGGCATTGGCACATTCGCTCAACTATGTCTCCGCTTATCTGATGAAGCAGTTTGGACCGCAATCGGTGATTGAACTGGTAAGAAAGATGGGTATGACCTCTGACATCCCCGCTGTCCCATCTATCTGTTTGGGAGCTTGTGAATTGACACTTTACGAACAAGTGGGCGCCATCAACTGTTTCCCAAATCAAGGTGTTTATGTGGAACCTTCTTTTATCACAACGATCTGCGACAAAGAAGGAAATGTGATTCATACATATATTCCTGAAACCCATGAGGCTATCGACCAGATCACCACATTCAAAACAGTGCGGTTGATGCAAGGCGTGGTTGAGAATGGAACCGGTATCCGCTTGCGCACGCAATACAAACTCAACTTCCCGTTAGCCGGAAAGACCGGAACGACAGATAACCAATCGGACGGATGGTTTGTAGGTTATTCACCGTCATTGACTTGTGGCGTTTGGGTGGGATGCGAAGATCGTGCTGCCCACTTCCGCAGTATCAGCTTGGGACAAGGTGCGCGAACCGCCATGCCCGTCTTCGCCCTCTTCATGCAGAAAGTGTATAATGACCCCAATCTTCCTTACAAAGGGTTGGTGGAAACTCAAGGTGAAGGGTATGACTTCCAAGTTCCTGCTGCTTTCACCGGCGACCGCAACGGCTGCAATGAAAAGGTGAAAGAGAAGACAACACCGAATTTTGATTAATGGTGTGCGGAAATTCTTGCCCATACCTAAGTGTATGACAAATTTCCTTTTTTCGTATTTTTATTTACATGTGCTTTTTAATTAAAAACGCAAAAAGTCAATGTAATGCAAAATGGATAAATGCAGTCAATTACTTGTGAAATATTCATGATAAAATTAAATAGGCTCACAGTATATCAAAGAAAATAATTGATTTTCAATATAATACAAAATTATAATGAGAAAAATATACCTGACAACAATAATTTCATTATCGATCCTGTCATTTGCTTATGGTCAAAACAGTGATATATATCGTATAAGTGAGCAGCAAAAAATATTTGAACTTTCTGCGATTTGGAAAGAACTTTCTTACAATTTCGCTAATATGGATAACTGCGAAGTTGATTTGGATAGCCTATACCTCGCTTATATACCGATTATTCAAAAGACAGAAAATGATGTAGATTACTGCAATGCGATAAAACGATTTATGGCGCATTTTAACAATGGTCATACTTACGCTCACTGCCCGTCTTATCTATCCCCTTGCATTTCCCATCCGGGTATTGAAACTGAATTGGTCTCCAATAAAGTTTTGATAAAAAATGTAATTGTTCGACATGCAGATAAATTGAATATTGGGGATGAGATTATTGAAATTAATGGAATAGATGCAATTGATTATTTTAAAACATTTCGCTGTCCTTATGTTGGCACATCAAATCCTGAAAATAGATTATCACTATCTATGTTTGGAATGTTGACATATGGTGAATTTCGAGAGGATTCTCTTAGTCTAAAAATAAAAAAAGCAGCAGGAGTCCACACTATTGTCATATATAATGATTTTACAGAGTATTCAAGTGAAGAAAATCTTAAAACGACAGATCATTGGGTTATTGAAAAAAACTCAAGAGAATCGAACTTTTTTATGGAAGATACTGCGGCAGGATGGGTTTATGCCCGTTTAAACACAGCAGACCAAGAGTTATCTGATTTTTTCATGCGCCATTATCCGAAAATATTGAAGTCTGAAAATTTTATCATAGACTTATCTATGAATACTGGCGGTGGGTCTGGTTATTTTACGGGTTTTATCAATTTATTAATCAATTCAGACACCATTTGTTCGTATGTGGAATACACCCGGAACAACAATGCTTTACATAAGGCTTGGGCAAGTATTAAACTGCATTATCATAGCGATCATGATGTCCCGGAATTTTACAAAACCGCTTATTATCCTTATTATTACAATACCTCATTCGACACTATTATGCATCAAGGATGGAGAAATCGGATCCCTTCATCTTACAGATACCAGGGAAATGTGTATGTGATTACCGATCGTTTGACTGCTTCAGCAGCTGAATATTTTGTGATAATGTTATCACAAAATCCCAATATATCTTTTTTAGGTGGAAAAACGAATGGCGCATTAGGCCAACCTTTAGTAACAGATTTGCCATCAGGAATTCGCTTTTTTATAAATTCGACCAAAACTTACGATTTCAACGGCAATGACATATCTTCAGGATTTACACCTGATTACGAGTGTGATTTTTCCAGTTTATATAAGATTAATAATGCCGAAGAACAATTAAAAAACCTTATTGAGACTATAACTGCAATTCAGAATGATGAGTAATAATGAGTACATATCGCTTTCATCCCACAATATAAGATTTAGCGACTTACTTTTTTCGTACTTTTGCAATCCCTAAACAACAACAACATGGTTATAGATCAATTAAAGCAATCAGAGGCTCTTCTGGAGGGGCATTTTTTATTATCATCGGGCAGGCATAGTAATCGATATTGTCAGTGTGCTAAGCTGTTGCAATATCCGGATCGGGCAGCGAAAGTACTTTCTGTCGTGGCCGGAAAGGTAAAGGATTTGCATATCGATGTAGTCGTTGGACCGGCGATGGGCGGCATTATCGTGGCTTATGAGTTGGGACGTCAGCTGGGAGTTCCCGCTATTTTCACCGAACGCGAAAATGGTGAGATGACATTGCGCAGAGGATTTGAAATCAACCCCGGACAACGCATATTGATAACGGAAGATGTGGTGACAACCGGAAAATCCTCATTGGAGACGATCAAGGTGCTGGAGGGGATGGGCGCAGAGGTTGTGGGAATCGCTTGCATTGTGAACCGCAGCACCGGCGAATTAGGGTATCCGCTTTTCGATGCCGTTCGATTAGATATCGAAAGCTGGGATACTGCTGATTGTCCGCTCTGCAAAGAAGGGAAACCATACGTGAAACCAGGTAGCAGAGCCATAAAATAAAGATCATGGCAGGAGACAATTTTATAGATTATGTCAAAATCTTTTTCCGTTCCGGAAAGGGTGGAGGAGGATCGGCGCATTTGATGCGGACAGCCCAAGATCCGAAAGCCGGACCTGATGGCGGAGACGGTGGAAAAGGTGGCGACGTGGTGTTGGTGGGTAACCGCAATTTGTGGACACTCCTGCATCTCAGATATACAAAACATATCTTTGCTGAAGATGGCGGGAGCGGATCATCAAACCAGAAATTTGGCAAGAACGGGCAGGATGCGATTGTGGAGGTCCCGTTGGGAACCATCGCTCGTAATCCCGAAACCGGAGAAGTAATCGGCGAAGTGATGGAAGATGGAGAAAGATTGGTGATTATGAAAGGTGGACGAGGAGGTTTGGGCAACGTGCATTTTAAATCGGCGACGCGACAAACACCGCGCTTTGCACAACCTGGCGAGGAAGGTGTTGAGGATTGGGTCATTTTGGAACTGAAAGTATTGGCCGATGTCGGTCTGGTAGGATTTCCCAACGCCGGCAAATCCACGCTGATCTCTGTGCTCTCCAATGCAAAACCGAAAATCGCTGATTATCCATTCACTACCCTGCGCCCGAATTTGGGTTTGGTGCCCTATCGCTCCTATCAATCTTTCGTTATCGCAGATATTCCCGGTATTATTGAAGGAGCTTCAGAAGGCAAGGGCTTGGGATTGAGATTCCTGCGCCATATTGAACGAAATGCAATCTTGCTGTTTCTTGTTCCGTGTACTTCGGAAGATATAAAAAAGGAATACACCATATTATTGAATGAACTGCGGGCATATAATCCAGAATTGATGGATAAAAAACGGATATTGGCAATCACGAAGTGTGATATCTCTCCAGATGAAGAATTAACCAAATTGAAAAGGAAAATTCCGAAAGATATTCCATCCTTTTTCATCTCTTCTTTGTCGCAAAAAAATCTAATGCCCTTGAAAGATGAGATATGGAAGATGTTGAATGAGAATGATTAGATGTTGAAAATAAGAGAGTTATGTTTCATTTATAAGGTTTTTGAAAAAATATCCGAAATGGGATTGTCATATTAAAAAATAGTGTATTTTTGCAACGTCAAAATAGGAACAAGATTAGACGATAATTAAGAAGTCATGGCAAAGAAAACGAAAGAGGCTCGTCAACAGGCGATTTTAGAGTGTACAGAACAAAAAGCAAGTGGTGTTCCTGGTATGTCAAGATACATCACGACTAAAAATAGAAAAAACACTACGGAAAGATTGGAGTTGAAAAAATATAACCCCTATCTGAAAAGAGTGACTGTTCATAAAGAGATTAAATAATATAAAATAGGATAGAAAATGGCAAAGAAGGTTGTTGCATCATTGAAGAAAGAAGGTGGTATTACTTATTCAAGAGTAATCAGAATGGATCGTTCTCCAAAAACTGGAGCTTATGTGTTCAAAGAAGCCATTGTTGAATCCACTAATGTAAAGGACTTTTTTACGAAAAAGTAATATTTTGTTTTCATGGTTGGAAAGGGCTGAAACGATGCATTTCGTTTCGGCTTTTTTCATTATTTTTGCACTACATTTTTAAACAATACTATGGGCTTTTTTGATAAACTCTTCTCCCGTGAGAAAAAAGAAGAACTGAATGAAACACTTGAAAAATCCAAAGAGTCATTCTTTTCGAAATTAGCGAAAACTGTTGTCGGTAAATCTAAAGTCGATGATGAGGTTCTAGACCGATTGGAAGAGGTGCTCGTCTCCTCCGATGTGGGCGTGGAAACAACTCTCAAAATTATCGGACGGATAGAAAAGCGAGTCTCAAAAGATAAATATATTGGTACGGAACAACTCTATACAATCCTGAATGAAGAGATTTCGGATCTACTTCGTGAAAATGACATGGAAAAAGAGAACGATTTCGTTATCCCAAAGATGAATGGCGTACCCTACGTGATTATCGTGGTGGGCGTGAATGGCGTGGGAAAAACGACCACAATCGGAAAATTGGCCTACCAGTTTAAAAAGAAGGGTTACAATGTGATACTCGGTGCAGCGGACACTTTCCGCGCTGCTGCCGTAGACCAGCTCGAAATCTGGGCTGAAAGAGCGGACGTTCCTATCGTTGTGCAGAAAATGGGCGCCGATCCGGCTGCCGTCGCTTATGATACCGTTGCCTCTGCCATCTCCCGAAATGCCGATGTGGTGATCATCGATACCGCCGGACGTTTGCACAACAAGGTGAACTTGATGCGGGAGTTGAGCAAAATAAAAAATGTGATTAAAAAACTGATCCCCGACGCACCCCACGAAACACTGTTGGTGTTAGATGGATCAACCGGTCAAAATGCTATCGAACAAGCGCGTCAATTTACCGCAGCTACGGATGTTAATGCTTTGGCAATCACAAAATTAGATGGAACAGCAAAAGGGGGCGTGGTGATCGGTATCTCCGATCAGTTCCAAATTCCCGTGAAATATATCGGCGTGGGCGAGAAAATAGAACAACTGCAAGTTTTTAATAGATTTGAATTTGTCGATTCTCTTCTTCCTAAGAAATTGTAATTCATGGAAATAGCTATTGATGAAAATTCCGGGTTCTGCTTCGGAGTTATTAACGCTATCCAAACCGCAGAAAACTACCTGCAAAATCATTCCAAACTCTACTGTTTGGGCGATATTGTCCATAATAATGAAGAAGTCAATCGTTTAACTCGCTTGGGACTGATCGTTATCTCGCATGAACAGTTTCAGAAGCTACATGATACAACCGTGTTGATTCGTGCCCATGGTGAGCCGCCTGAAACGTATCAATTAGCTGAACGTAATAATATTACACTAATCGATGCTACTTGTTCGGTAGTGCTCAAGTTGCAACAACGAATCCGTGATGTTTATCGGAAACTCAACGATTCCGAAGGGCAGATTTTGATTTTTGGAAAACAAGGTCATGCGGAGGTGATTGGTTTGCTGGGGCAAACAGAGCAAAACGGCTTAGTGATCTCTTCTATTGCGGATATCGAAAAAATTGACTTCTCAAAAATAGCAATACTTTTCGCTCAAACTACGCAAAGTTTGCAGGACTATTATGCCTTGACGGATGAGATTAAAACCCGTTATCAAAATGTTGGAAATGAGCGCCTGTTCGACTTCCATGATACGGTGTGCCGTTCGGTAGCCAATCGCTCGAAGCAAATAGCTGAATTTGCTAAACGGTTCGATAGAGTGATTTTTGTCTCCGGCGAGAAAAGCTCGAATGGACTTTACCTTTATGGCATCTGCAAGGCAAACAATCCCCAAACCTTTTTCATTTCCAATGCGGAACAGGTTTTAGATTTACCGGTCAACCAAGATGATAGTGTTGGTATTTGCGGAGCAACCTCTACTCCTATGTGGCTAATGCGAAAAGTGGAGGATATTTTATCCGGAGGGGAATAGTTTTTTTCAAGAACTATGTTTTTTGGCTAAGTCTTTCTTTTGATGTAACTACTCACCCCCTATCATTCAGTATGTTATTTTGGGAAGAATTTTATAAGAGGTTACACAGAGAGCAAAGATTCAAAGATTCAAAATTTCAGATTCAAAGATTCAATTTTCTCATTCTCTATTTTCATTTTTTCACTCATAACTCCTAACTATTTCCCCCTGTGCGTGGGCATTGTAATAGTATTAAAGGGGTGAGTAGTTACCTTTTAATTTACAATTCATTCAAATGAAATAAGACAATCCCTTAATTAATTCCAAATATCACCTGCCCCTTAATTTCATTCTTTTGATTGCCGTTGATGAGTTCCAATCCGCTGCCAATCTCTCGTTTATTAAGGTAAAATGTCCGGCTATATTTGATTTGAATTTTTATGAATTTATATTGATATTTCAGTGTGATATAATTTCGCCATCCTCTATAGTAATAACCGCTGATGTTAAATACTTGGTTCATATCGTGTTCGTAGGCGTAGATTCGTTCATCGTAACTATCCGTGTCAAAGAATGCAATGCGATAACGAATGCTGAATGGGAGTTTGACAGCCGAATAATTGATGTCTTGATAGATCAAGTAGCCGATCTTCTTATTCTTCTCTTGCATGTTGTGATTGACAACGTATTCAACATGACTTTTGAAACTGAATTTTGATGATACCGAATAGGAAAAACTGATGCCTCCTTGATGCTTTCCAATTTTTCCGACTTCGTTATATTGCGTTTCATTATGATTGTTTCTGAAATCCGTTCGATAGCGATACGAGAAGACAAGATTGGTATTTCTGACGAGTTGATGCGATATTTTTGCTGTGAAACGTTCTCCAAATTCCGGTTTGTCAATACGGTAACGCAACCAATGGATTTGATAAAGATCAAGCGTGGTAAGTAATTCCGTTTTTCGCCCCAGCACGATTTCCTGGGAGAGATAGATACCTGTTTCGTGCTGGTTGCGGCCATTTACCCCAAAAGCATTTCCTGAAACGGTGTGAAAACGACGACTGTATGTCCGGAAAAGCACACCGCATTTCATCCTCGGATCGGGTGAGAAAATGATGCCCTGTAGGATCCCGAAGCCTGACAGGTTACTCATTGCCACTTCTCCGAAAAGCACACTCTTCCCTAAAACCCATTGATAGTCAATGCTGCTATTGAAGAGCTTGTTGCCCTCAAAGTCGAATATACGATAGAGGCTGTTGGGAGGGATAAGATGGACGGTAAGGAATTGGGCCAGACTTCGGATGCCGATTCTGAGAAGTCTTCGATTATAGCGAAATTCAAAACCTGCCACACGGTTTTGGATTTTACGTTTCTTAACCAGTTCTTTTTCTGTGCGATGGTGGCCGTTGGTAGCCAATGTGCCATCGAACAGGATGTCCTCCTCGGATATATCGTCTTGGATGCTCGCGTCAAAGAACTGCTTGCCATAGAATAGTGTGGTTTGCCATCGATGAGTTCCAATAGCGGTAGCAATTCCGGTGAAGTAGTTCCCTTCATTCATTGAGGCGACGGCTTGTAGATCGCTAGGGAAGCGGCGCAGGGAATTTACTCCGCCACTTCCGCCTGATAACCCACTTCCTAAGATCAACCCTTGTCCCCAGTTCATACGAAAATCGCCCGCAATCAACGTCTTCAGAATCCCAAGATCCTTGATGAGCAGATGCCCGGAATAGTGATCAAAGCCTTGTCGGTAGTTTTTCGAAAATACTGCTTCTCCCGGATCCTTCTCCCCGGCAAAGCCAATAGATATATGCTTGTTGTCGCTATACTTAAGTTTGAAACTCACTCGCGACTTGGAACCGAGGTAATGATTGTCGCGCAGAGTGTCGTAGCCCGCAGGTGTCTCCAGCAAAGAACCGTATCGCAGCAATACCTCTCCTTTTCCGTATTTCAAGTTTTTGAATATTCCTTTCTTTCTTAATGTTACGCTTTCAACGTAAATATAGGATCCGATTTGTTGCACATACTCTTTCGTGAAACCGTCGATGGCGACCAACTCATGCAGCGAGACTAATTCGCCGTGGCGGTCGATGTAGGAAAGGAGTTGGTAATATTGGAAGTCAGTCATTTTCAATATGCGAAAGGCTGCGTTGGCGGAGAGTGAATTGATGTTTAATCGAACACCTTCCTCGATGATGAATCCCGATAATTCCTCACTGAGATCGATCTCTTCAGTTTCCATATTTTCGATATATTTTTCGATCCACTCGGTTTCAAGCGGCGGGAGTGTGTCAATCTGAGAATAGAGATGGCCGTAAAAAAGTATGAGTATTGAGAGCGTTGAGATTCGTTTGATTTTCATTTAGGAATATTCTTTATTCGGATCGAGTTGTATTTTTGAGGTTTTGTGTTTTCAATAAAGTAGGTGTGCGTGAAGCACCGGAGAGTAGCCCAGTCGGAAGGAGTATTCACTTCGGAATTGGAAGATGATCTTTTTATATATTATACTGAAAGCCAAAAAACAGCTGCGGTTTCCCGCTCCCAAGCTGAGCATGGTGTTTTTGATTTCCAGATTGGTGCCGGCATTGCAGAAAAAACCGCCGGGTTGTGATTTTTGTAAATAACACCACAGTAAGGTTCGTTTCCCGATTTTGTAACTGGCATGTAGCTTGAAAGTAATGGGAATGAGTTGTTCGCCAATAATTCCATATTTTAGCATGATTGGGTTGTAGACAGCAAACCCGATCTGCACATTGTTGTTCACCCATAGTGAGGCGGATGCCTCTACTGTGAAAGAGTGTGTGGAACGGTATTGATATGCATGGTCAAGAAGGTAATGAAACCGTAGTCCCATCGCAAATTTTTCCGAAATTTCTCTGCAATAACCGAAGCTGGCATCTAAACAACCTATTTTGGAGTAGCCGAAATGCGAAAGTCGAAACAAGAAAAGATCTTTTCGAAGACGAAAACCATGACAAACCATTTTATCGGTTAATTCTGCTAAGCAGTATCGGTTTTCAATGCCTATCGAAGTGTAGGATTTGTTTAGCCAAATACCTTGTGTGAAGATATGGGATGAGGATGGAATAAAAGGACTGTAATCGAGTAATATGCTCTTTTTGTCAGGATTATTATTCGAATAAATTGTTAAATTACAAACTAAGGCGAGATATAGGAAAAATAATGATCTTTTTATTTTGTCTTGGCAGTATGTGTTATTCCTGTAGCTCATGCAGTAATTTTAGTTTTGCAAAAATAGTAAAAAATAATATAATGAAATCAAAATAATAAATAAAATAATGTTTCATTAAAATATTTCTTTTCTTCGTATTATTGCAGGTGCAAAAAGGAAGCGATTCATGGATATTTGGGACAAGAAAAAACGATCAGCAGTGATGGCTAAGATCCGGTCAAAGGATACGAAACCGGAGATTGTCTTGCGGAAATCACTTTTTGCGAAAGGTTACCGCTACCGGATCAATGACAAACGGTTGCCTGGAAAGCCTGACATCGTTCTTCCCAAGTGCAAAACGGTGATTTTCGTCAACGGATGTTTTTGGCATGGACATGAGTCTTGCCGTGCAAATCATATTCCAAAAGCCAACCGGGAGTTTTGGATGGAAAAAATTAGGCGAAACAAGCAGCGCGACCAGAAAGTGAAGGAACAGTTGCGTCTTGCTGGTTGGCAAGTGGTCACGGTGTGGGAATGTGAATTGAAAAAGAAGAATATACCCCAAACCATTGATAAGATCATTCGAGTACTGGAAAATAACGCGCCCCGGATCCTTACGGTTTATGAAGAGTGTGATGATATGATCATAAAAGTGGCGGAGGAGATCATTGGGTATGAAAGTGATGAGTGATAGAATCTATTCTCCGGGCTTCGTCAATGCGCCACCCTTACGAAGTCGGGAAATGAAAAAGGTCGCCATTCAGCGACCTTTCCCGTCAAATTATGAAAAAAATTACTTGCCCAACTTGCTTTCAACTTCTTCTTTTGTGATTTTCTTTGTGCAAAAGAACCAGTCGTGGCAAGTCATGGTGCCGCTATTGTCAGCCATTCTTTCATCAGCCTCATCCATCGTGCGGGAAGCCGGGACGATCACATCGCTGCCGGGTTGCCAATCGGCAGGAAGCGCCACGTTGAAATTGTCAACGGTTTGCAATCCGATCAATATCCGTTTGATCTCCTCGAAGTTACGTCCCAATGAAAGGGGGTAATATAATATCGTACGGGTCATGCCTTTGGGATCGATGAAGAAGACCGCCCGAACCGCTGCCGTTTGGCTCTCACCCGGCTGGATCATCCCGTACTTCTTAGCCACATTCATGCTGATGTCGTCGATTAGAGGGAATCTGACATCGATATTCTTCATGCCGTTAAATTCAATCTCTTTTATTCTTCTAAGCCAAGCAATGTGGCTGCTCAAGCCATCTACCGATAATCCGAGAAGTTGGCAATTAAGCGCTTTAAAATCTTCCGCCATTTTTCCGAAAGTCATAAATTCGGATGTACATACGGGTGTGAAATCAGCGGGATGGCTGAAAAGAATAACCCATTTTCCTTGAAAATCATCCGGGAAATTTACAGGTCCTTGCGTTGTGTTAGCTTTGAATGCCGGAGCTGGTTCTCCGAGGCGCGGCATGATGTTTAATTCATTTTCCATAATAATTAATGTTTCTTGTGTCAATAATTTGTTTCGTGAAATAATTACAAATCGAACTTGTAATTGTTCAACAAGCAACTATTGAAAAATGTTTTTATCTTTGCTTCGGTTTTAAGATAAACAAGAAAAGTATTATTAACTAAAAATTAAAGTCATGAAAAGAATTATTACAATGCTTCTGGTTTTGTTATGTTTTACGTACCATAATGGTTTTGCGCAAACTAACCCCGAAGAACCCGTAATTAAGAACCTGCGATATGGATTGATTGCGGAATTTGGACTATATGGCGGCTACCAAAACTTTGGTATGTCTACTATTTTTGTCAATAACATGGTGTTCAAAGAAAAATTTACCCTGGGCGTGGGTGTAGGAATGGAAATAGAGATTGCGGACGAATACACGATCCCGTTGTTTGTCAATTTTAGGCATTACTTGCCTGCACGACCGGGTAAAAAATTGCAACCTTTGGTGAATGTAGCTTTGGGTACAAGGATTTGTATTGCGGAAAAATACACCGACATTTGGTATTTTGATGAATGGGGTTACCGTTGGTATGATACAGTATATGATGGGGTGAGAGCTTATCCTGGATTGTATGCAACGATAGCCACGGGATTTAAGGTAGGTATGTTTTCGTTCACAACGGGCTTGTTTTTTAAAAGCGGAGAAATATTTACAGGAGGGGTGGAGACAAAATGCGGTTTCACATTCTAAACCAAATGTATAAACAATTTAAATTTAGGAACAATGAAAAAAATAATAGCGTTATTTACAATAGGTTTGATTCTTTCATCTGCCACTCTTCAGGCGCAAACCGAAAATGACAATCGTTTGTCTTACTCCATTTTCAATGAATATGGATTTTACCTTTCACCGATGACAATAACTAAGAATAACATATCTTCAGGCGGTTTTGGCGGTGTTTTTGGCTTTACCACGACGGTGGTGAATAATCTTGTTTTGGACAAGAATATGCATTTCGGTTTGGGGCTTGGTGTGGAATTTGATTCACAGGATGATATGAGTGTGCCGCTCTTTTTCAATTTCAGAAACTACTTTAAAGATTCCGGAGACAAATTCAGGCCGATGGTTAATGCGGCATTGGGGATGCGTTATTCGTACTCAGAGCACTATTACTATTACAACTATTATTCTAGTTCGATCTATGAAGATAATATCGGGGTTTACGCCACGTTAGGCGGCGGTTTCAAAGTGCGTGCCTTCTCATTTCATGCAGGTTATTTCTTCAAGTCGGGTGCGAATGTCTATTCCATGGGGCTTGAAGTGAAAGTCGGATTGGTGTTTTAAAAACACATCTTGTTTTATGCTATTTTCGCGCCCTTTTAAATGGGGACTATGAAGTTGAAAGGTTATCTGTTGGGAGCGATTTCTGCTATCTCATTTGGAGCGATTCCGCTTTTTGCAATTCCACTCATGGCGATCGATATTTCGTTCGATGCAGTGCTATTCCATCGTTTCTTCTTCACCGCCTTGATGATCGCCTTGTTGATGGTCATTCAAAAAATTGACTTTAAAATTACGGGGAAAGAGTTTGTCGTTCTGGCATCGTTAGGCATTTTATATGCCCTTTCCTCTCATTTTCTTTTCTTAGGTTACGAATATCTGACACCGGGTATCGCTTCCACTATCCTCTTCGTATATCCCGTTTTTGTCGCATTGATCTTATTTTTTGTTTTCAAAGAAAAGATAGCCAAGATCACTTGGGTAGCTATAATACTCTCTCTCTTGGGTGTCTTTTTCCTCAAAGACGGTGGAGCGGACGTAAAACTAAGTCTCATAGGGATTGGTATCATGCTACTCTCTTCGCTGGCTTATTCGTCTTATATGATTTTGATTAACAAGTCAATAGTGTATAAGATGCCGGCATTAAAACTCACTTTCTACGCCATGCTTTTTTGTTCTTTCTACTTTTTAGCGAAATCGTTGATACAGCACGATTTTCAACTTGTCACCCAGCCCGATCGACTTTTTCAATTGCTCTCTTTCGCTTTGGTTACCACCGTAATTTCTACTGTAACGATGTCGTATGCTATCCAATATGTCGGTTCCACACCCACGGCAATTTTAGGCGCATTGGAACCGCTTGTTGCCGTGAGCATTAGCATCTGGATGTTCGGTGAGCCGCTGACTGCCAATCTATTAATTGGTATGTCGCTCATCATCTCCGCAGTACTCTTGGTGGTAGTGCGAGGTTCAAAAGGAGATTCGAAGTTGTGAGGAGATTGATGCTATTCCGGCAGTCCCACTTTGCACCTGAAACATGATGAAATGCCGCTATTGCCTACGTCAATGTGTTATGCTGATTGTACTTCTGTAATAGTCCAACGGCATTGTACTAAACAGAAGTACCATCGAAATTATACGGGAAATGATAAGGATGCAATAAAATTCATTTTAAGCAAAGTCGAAAAAGAATATTCAACGGGAATATTTTATTTTTGCGGCATACTGATGGAGACGAATTTGTCAACACAAAAACAGGTGCTGTAAAAAAAACGGCCAACGAACGTAATGAAGGACTAAATGAACCTTAATTTTGAGATAATAAAAGATGAGGAACGGGCATGGGGTATCAAAGAAACTTTTTGTCTTCTTCTTATGCTTGGTATTGTCGTAGGAGTTATTGCCCTTTCTGTAAAAATGGTTTGGGTATTTGTCTGTACCATCTTATTTCTTTTTGCCCTCATTGTATGGTCCAAATTGACAAGGAGAAACGACGACGGTAGTCTAGGTAAAGACACCATAACATTTAATGAATGCAATGTTTTAATATCCTCTGAAGATGAGGATGCAATGATTCAATACAACTCATCAACATGGTTTGAAATTGTTTATTCTGGATATAGAGGAGAAATTGAACCATCATGGCCTTTTATCGCAGACATAAACAATGGAAACTCAAATATAATTTTGATACATACAGGCAAAAATAATTTCAGATACGGATTCTTATCTGCCGAGGAAGAAGATGCAGACAGGTTGCTTGTTTTCTTCTCCCAACTTGTGCCCGCATGCGTGAACTGTAAACTGACAGTAAAAGGACATTTGACATTTGCGAGAGTAGACGGGAGGATAATAAAGGATCCGAAAGAATTAAAGAGATTGTGGCGACATGTGCCCAAACAGGGTTCTTAATTATGGTTTGATATCTTGATGAATAGATTTTAAATGAAAAAAACAACCATGAGAAATATATTGCTCCCGATCATAATATCTATTTTATTTTGTGCATGTAATAGTGCAAATAAAAATCTTTTAATTTTTGAAGAAAAGGATGGTTTGTGTGCCTTCATCTTAAACGAAAATATCAATGTTTGGACGCATTATAGCATGCCTATCATAGGTGATTTGGCACATGTTGATAGTATTGATATTTTTCGTGATGACGTCTATTTTGTCAAGAAAAAAATCCCTAAAATAGACTTCATTTTTGATTCGCTGTATGCTGCTAACATTTTTGATTTGTATGGAGACTGGGTTGAAAATATTGTGCTTTACAATGCAAGGATATACGAAGGCTACTGGGACGTCGGAGTTTATTATCCTTTTCATCTCAAAGGGACGTACACGTTTTCTATTTCCGAAGAAGAGCGTATTTTGTATAATAGCTTGCTTTTTCTGTGCGATACAATTTCATCCAATATCTATCCTCCTAAAGGTATTATAGATTCGCTAAATGAAATAGGCTATCTCCATAATCATGATTTTTATGTGAGTATTTTTCAAAAGGGGAATGAAAAATCTGTGTTTTCTGTTTATCCATATCTACCTGAAAATATGTATAGGTTATCCCAATTAACTTCTGTTATTATCAACAACCACATTCGCCAAATCCCCCCAACGACTTCTTTTATTGGAGGTTTGGATATACGAGAGAAATTCAACCAACGGTTTCAATGTATAACAGGAGATGGGAAGGTTTATAATTATGTACATGATATTGATTCAATGAAAGTTTGGTTGGATTCATTACGCCTTGATTATGAGAAAAGTAATGTTAGGAAATAAATTTGATTGTGAATTATAGGGCTCGCCAGTCTGAAAAACGGATTGGATATTTGGAATGGAAGTCGAGTTTCAATAATAAAAAGAGAACAAGCGGATGAAAGAAAATAATCGTAGCTATACCAAGCACTACTATGCCGGCGACGAGCGTATTGTCAGC
>JAJDJJ010000033.1 GCA_030267125.1 Bacteroidales bacterium OttesenSCG-928-B11 | reverse complement strand
AAAGAGAGATGAAAAAATTGATAATTCTTATTTTTCCCATCATGTTGTTTATTGCATCGTGTAATCAGATTTCACAACCATCATCCGAAATACAAGAACAAAAAGATGATTTTGAATATGTTGTCGATCGTTTTGCGGACATCCAGATAATGCGCTATACTGTTGACGATTGGGATAAATTATCACTTCAACAGAAAACCTTGTTGTACTATTTGTCGGAAGCAGCGCTGTGCGGACGTGATATTATTTTCGATCAAAATTGTAAATATAATTTAGATGTCAAAGCCGTTTTAACTCATCTTGTCAATACGTATGAAGGTGAAAAAAAGGGAGAGCAATGGGAACAGTTTGTCGTTTATGTGAAACGTTTTTTGTTCTCGAATGGCATGCATCATCATTATAGTGGGGAGAAATTTCTTCCGGAAATTTCAAAAGATTATTTTACGCAGTTGCTGGATAACTCCTTGATAGATTCTTCGCTGTTGATTGAAGGTGAGGATATTGCAGGTTTCAAATCCCGCATCACCGATATTATCTTCAACCCGGATATCGCTCCAAGTAAGAGTATGCGCGAAGTAAGCCGCGGAAAAGACCTGCTCGCCGCTTCCTCAGTGAATTTCTATGACGATGTTTCACAAAAAGAGGTGGAGCTTTTTTATGAGAATTTGAAAAAGTCGGATAAAGACGCGGATCCTGAACGACCTGTTTCATACGGACTGAATAGCAAAGTGATCAAAAATGAAAAAGGACAACTCGAGGAGTTGCCCTATAAAGTGGGCGGGCTTTATTCGGAAGCGATAGAAAAAATCGTCTTTTATTTAGAAAAAGCAGCGCAATTCGCGGAAAATGAATTGCAAAGAAAACATATAGCCAAGTTAGTGGAATATTACCAAACCGGCGATTTGAAAACATGGGATGACTATAACGTGTTATGGGCTGCCGATGTGGATTCGCAAGTGGATTACGTGAATGGTTTTATTGAAGTGTATGAAGATCCCTTGGGACGTAAGGGCACTTGGGAGGCTCTTGTGAATATAAAGGATGAGGAAGAAAGCAAGCGTACCCACATTATTGCGGAAAATGCGCAGTGGTTTGAGGATAACTCGCCGATCGATGACGTATTTAAAAAGAAAGAAGTGAAAGGTGTTTCCGCAAAGGTGATCAACGCCGTGCAATTGGGCGGCGAGTGTTACCCCGCATCTCCTCTGGGTATCAATTTGCCGAATGCGGATTGGATACGCAAAGAACATGGATCCAAATCGGTGACCATCAAAAATGTGATGCGCGCCTACGACATGGCAGAGATTGAAAGTGGTTTGGTGCATGAGTTTTACTATTCGGATTATGAAATCGGACTGGCTGAAAAATACGGTTCATTGACTCGCAAATTGCAAGTGGATCTGCATGAATGTCTCGGACATGGTTCCGGAATTACCATGCCGGGCGTGGACGAAAGCAAGCTCTCAAACTACTATTCCACTATCGAAGAGATGCGCGCCGACCTTTTCTCACTCTATTTTCTCGCCGATCCTAAAATGGTGGAACTTGGACTTTTGCCTAATGAAGAGGCCTATATGTCCTGTTTTTACAAATACATCACCAACGGACTTATGCTGCAACTAAATCGTATTGATTTAGGAGAAAAAATTAAACAAGCACACATGCAAAACCGTTCGATTATCGCGCAATGGTGCTATGAAAACGGTAAAATAGACAATGTGATCGAGTTGGAGACGCAGAATGGGAAAACATACGTGGTGATCAATGATTATGAAAAACTACGCGACCTGATGGGGAAGCTGCTGAAAGAGGCGCAAAGGATCAAATCTACCGGTGACTACGCCGCAGCGAAGATGTTGGTGGAAACTTACGGCGTTACTATTAATCCCGATCTGCATCAAGAGGTTAAGGATCGTTATGTCCTCTTGGACATGGCGCCATACGGCGGCTTCTTGAATCCGGTCTTAATTCCTGTGATGAAAGACGATGAAATTGTCGATGTGAGAATTGAATACCCAACCCATTATATGGAACAGATGTTAATGTATGAACAGAAATACCACTATTTGAAATAGTGTGAAGTTTGCCTGAAATAATAACCTTAAAAAAACGAGTATGAAAAAGAAAATGATTATCCTTTCTGCTGTAGTAGCCATCTTTATTTGGGGATGTGACGAAATTGGAGAAAATCTGAATGCAGTGAATTGCCAGTTTAAGATCGAGAGCATAGAGAACCTCTCTTGGGCAGGTATTGATTTGAGCAACGTGACTTCTGCCGCAGATCTGTCGTTGGAAGATGTGCAAATAGCTGAAGATGCTATTGCTAACCAAGATTTTGACGTGAATGTGAGTGTGAACGTTTCGGCGTTGAATGAAACAGAAAGTGTAGCCAAAATTAAAGGTTTTGACTATGTCGTATTGTTAGATGAAACGGAACTGTCAAGTGGACAATATGATCAAGAGACGATCGTTGATCCAAATGGAGGAATCGCAATTTTACCGATCCAGATGGTGTTTGACGCAACCCCGTTGATGGCTAATGGCGACATGGCTGACATGATGAATTTGGTGGAGAATATCCAAAACTACAGTAATGACAATTTTAGCGAGCTTGTCATCAAATTCAGTCCTTGGCTTCCGTTGGGTGATTCCATCCAAAAAATGCCTTATATAACGCTAACTCATTCATTTCAATAAAATTAAAAATACCTTACGCTTATGATTCAACGAATCCAATCTGTTTATCTTTTGATAGCGGCCATCGCAACGACAGCCCTTCTCTTTATGCCTATCGGTGAATTTTACTTTATGCCCAATGGAGCACAGGATTTTATGGTGTTTACATATAATGCCTTCTCCGTAAAAGATATTACACCTGGTGCAACGGCTTCTCTCACTACAAATTACATCGCTATCCTTATAGCTATTTCTGCGGTATTGTCTATTGTGACTGTCTTCATGTTCAAGAAAAGGCAGCGACAGATTACGATGAATTATGTGAATATGCTTATCTTCTTGTTTGTTATTGCATTAGCTTTGTTTATCTATCCGGATATTATTTTTGTTAAAAAAGGACTTCTGGTAGATGGCGAAGAGTTAAGTTATAATTTTTGGATTCTTATTCCTCTTTGTATCACTGCGCTGTGCCTCTTCTTAGCCAATAAAGCTATTAAAAAAGATGAAAAAATGGTGCGTGCCGCTGACAGATTAAGATAATTAGCCATGATTCTTCTTAGCAAAGCTATTCGGAAATCGGAAGAGTTTACTATGCGAAACGAATCCATCAGCTCTCTTGATTTAATGGAACGAGCTGGAACTGAGTGCGCAAGTTATATCTTTCAACACTTTGAGCCGGCTGGCTTTGACGAGATTGTGGTTCTCTGCGGTCCGGGAAATAACGGAGGAGACGGGTTAGTGATAGCCCGTCTTTTTGCACAACAGAGATTGCCGGTAAAAGTGGTCTTATGCAATGAAAGTGGAAAAACCAGCACCGAATTTACGGAAAATCTGCAACGATTGCGTGCCCTCTCTTTAAGCAATCTTATTATTTTGGACTTTAATGAAGCAGACCTCGTTTTATCGCCCAATACCTTGGTGGTTGATGCGCTATTTGGAATCGGACTCTCTAAGCCATTGAAAGGGTATTATGCTGAAATCGTGGATTTTATCAATAGTAGCCAATCTTTTTGCATAGCCATAGATGTGCCTTCGGGGCTTTTTATCGATGATCATACTCCGTTTACCCACAAAGTTGTTTGCGCATCCATCACGCTCTCTTTTCAATTTCAAAAATTGGCTTTTGTGATGCCCGAAAACAGCAATAGGATAGGGGAACTGGTGGTTTTGGATATCGGCTTGCAGATACCGGAAGTGTCTGATGGGCAAATTTTCCCATTTATAGAACCGGAACTTGTGCGGCAGATTTTACGTCCGATTCCGCAATATGCGCACAAAGGGGTGTTTGGTCATGCGATGCTGATTGCGGGATCGCGGGAGATGCCCGGTGCGGCGTTTTTGGCTGCCCATGCCGCTTTGCGCGCAGGTGCCGGCAAACTGACCGTCCATTTGCCGTCCGTAGTGGCGGCTTCATTGCCTGTTTCACTTCCCGAGGCTATGGTGGATGTCGATCCGCATGATGATTACTTCACTTCGATCAATTTGCAGAACTATCCTTTTGTGAATGCCCTTGCCATAGGCCCGGGGATCGGACGAAACCCGAAAACGAAAGCGGCGTTGAGCATGTTGATCGATGAGGTGCAAATCCCCATGGTTTTAGATGCCGACGCACTCAATATACTGGCGGAAAATAAGACTTGGTTAGCTTACTTGCCGGCAGGTTCTATACTGACACCGCATCCTAAAGAGTTTGAGCGTTTGGCAGGGAAAGCGGAAAATGATTTTGACCGTTTGGAAAAAGCGAAATATTTTGCTAAGCGCTATGGGATAATATTAATTTTAAAAGGATGCCATTCGGTTGTAGCGATGCCCGACGGTAATCTTTTCTTCAATAATACCGGCAATCCGGGTATGGCGACCGCCGGCAGTGGAGATGTGTTAACGGGGCTGCTACTTGGGCTGCTGGCTCGCGGATATCAGCCGGAAGAGGCTTCATTGTTAGGTGTTTACCTGCATGGATTGGCCGGCGATATGGCTGTCGAAGATGCCGAATCGATGGAGTCGTTGCTTGCCTCTGACATTTATAAAAACATAGGAAGAGCGTATCGTAAAATGCGTTCGTAATAATCGTTTAATAAATCAAATAATATGAAAAGAATAGTTGTTCTCTTGTTGATCGTGTTTGCGACTTTTAAAATTTCCGCTATGGAAATAACCGTTCTTGCTACGGATTTGAAAGCAGACTCATTATTTTTGTATTCATATAGTGATAATTATAGATGGGAAAAGAGCTATGCGATTCCGGTGGCGGCGAAGATGGTTTTTAAATCCAAACAGAGTTTGAACCCGGGGATGTATCTTGTTGCTACTGACACGCTTTCTATCGCATATATTATAATTTCCGACCAAAATTCGCAGAAATTTACGATTAAATACGAAAATGGCGAAACATCCTACATAGGAAGCGAAGAAAATACCGAAAATCAAAAGTATCTGAGAAAGATGGCGGAGTTTCAAAATCAGATGCAGGTGTTAAATGTGGAGTATACCGCACTTACGAAAAGCGAAGAAGCGCAGGAGGTGGTAGAATATAAAGCATACGACTTGATGTCGCGGGCGGGACGGCTGGATTCGCTGAAACGCAACTACCAACTATCAACATCCGCCTTGGTGAAAGGAACACTGCTGTCTTCTGTCATTAGAGGATCAATAGAGCCGGAACGAGCGCCGGCGAGCGCAATGGCGAGTCGCGATCTTTTTGAAAATTACACCTTGACGCACCATTTCGACTATTTCCCTTGGGAAGATGCTCGCATTTTTAAAACACCGGTCGGTGTTAATAAATTCAGGGATTACGCCTACTTGATTATGAATATATCAAAGTTGAAATCGATGATTTTTCTTGAAAAACAGTTGGATACGCTTAAATCTAACCCCACTGCATATTTTGCTTTTTTTGATTACATGGAAAAGACTTTTGGAGATCAAAATTCGCCATTTTGGTCGCAGAGTATCTATTTGTTGATGCTGAGAAATGCGACGACACTGGATGGACTGCCGCAAGCAAGGAGACTTAGGTATGAAAAAACAATTGAGCGCTTGGATAAAAATAATCCCGGAGACATCGCTCCCGATTTTCCCGTTTTGCTTTCCACCGGTGAAACAACTACGTTGCATAATATTGATGCTGAATATATGATCCTGTACCTGCAGAACCCGGATTGTCCTACTTGCCTTGAAATTAGAACCCGGATGAATATGATCCCGGAATTGAATGCGGCGATTGATGATAAAAAAGTGACGGTTTTAACAATTTATTTTGAACAAAACGAGGAACTTTGGCGTAATTATCTCGCAAAATCTGCCAATCCGAAGTATATGCACGGATGGGATTACCAATTGCAAATAGAAAATAATCACTTGTATGATACAATGATCATTCCTTATATCTATCTGCTTGATAGAGAAAAACGGATATTGAGAAAAGATATGCAGGTTGACGAAATAGAAGATTTTTTTAAAACACTAAAATAAAATAATGCACAATGAAAACGGGATTTATTAATGTTCAAACGGAAAACATTTTTCCAATCATCAAAAAATTCTTATACTCAGATCATGAGATATTTCTCAGAGAGCTGATATCCAATGCGGTGGATGCTACCCAGAAGATGAAAACATTGGTGAGCTTGGGGCAAGCCGATGTGGAATTGGGAGACTTGACTGTTGAGGTGAAGGTAGGAAAGGATGCTAAAACATTGCATATCATCGACAAAGGGATTGGTATGAGCGCCGAAGAGGTGGACAAGTATATCAATCAAATCGCATTCTCCAGTGCCGAAGAGTTCCTGGAAAAGTACAAAGGTTCCGATTCGGCAAATATTATCGGTCATTTCGGATTGGGGTTTTACTCATCCTTTATGGTTGCCTCAAAGGTGGATATTATTACTAAATCTTATTTGAAAGAGGCGCCGGCTGTGAAATGGAGCTGCGATGGGTCGCCGTCGTTTTCTATGGAAGAGGTTGAAAAACAAGAACGGGGAACGGAGATAATTCTCCATGTTGCCGATGATGCCGAAGAGTTTTTGGAAGATGCCCGTATTTTGGGATTACTGAAAAAATATTGTAAGTTTTTGCCGGTTCCTATTCAATTTGGAACAGAAAAACAGTATGATAAAAAAGAGGGCGAAGAGAAAGAGGTGGAAATAGAAGTGCCGCGCATTATCAATAATACCAATCCATTGTGGAAGCAATCTCCGACAAGCCTAACAGAACAGAATTATGACGATTTTTATAGGGAATTGTATCCTATGTCTTTCGAAAAGCCCATATTTAACATTCATTTGAATGTGGATTATCCCTTTAATTTAACAGGGGTTCTTTATTTTCCGAAAGTAAAAAACCAGGTGGAGATTCAGAAAAATAAAGTGCAGCTCTACTCCAATCAAGTCTTCATCACTGATCAGCTGGAAGGTGTGATTCCGGAGTTTATGATGCTGCTGCACGGTGTGATCGATTCGCCGGATATACCGTTGAATGTCTCTCGCTCGTATTTGCAATCGGATGGTAATGTTAAGAAAATATCCTCCCATATCACTAAGAAAGTAGCCGATAAGTTGGAGGAATTGTTCAAAAATAACCGTGAGGATTTTGAATCCAAATGGGATGATTTGAAAGTCTTTATCCAATATGGTTGTTTGACCGATGAAAAATTTTATGAAAGAGCTCAATCTTTCTTCTTGTTGAAAAATACTGAAAATCAATATTTTACTTTCGACGAATATGCTAAAAAAATCGAAGTTTTACAGAAAAACAAGAATGATGATTTGATCTATCTTTATGCTGCTGATGCACATGCGCAGTCGTTATATATCAACAATGCGAAAGAACGCGGTTACGATGTGCTTCTGATGGATGGCTTTTTGGATGTGCATTTCATAAATCTATTGGAAAATAAATTCGAGAAAAGTCGTTTTACCCGTGTAGATGGCGATATAATTGATAAATTAATCGAAAAAGAAGATGCGATGCCTTCCAAACTTTCAGAGGAAGAGGTCGGCAAGTTGAAAGCAGCTTATGAAGAATATATTGATAAGACTTCTTTTACTGTCCAGGTAGAAAATTTGAGCGAACAGGATTTGCCGGTGATGATTACGCAAAATGAGTTTATGCGCCGTTTCCAGGATATTGAAAAGATGTCTGGGCAAAAACAGATGTTCGGCGGTTTTGAAAATTATAATCTCATAGTAAACGCGAACCACCCTTTGGCGCAAACCATCCTTTCAACTGAAGATGCCGATAGAAAAAAAGAGATTACAGAACAGCTCATTGACCTTGCGCTATTGTCTCAAAATTTGTTAAAAGGAGACAAATTGACGAACTTCCTGAAGCGAAGCGTGACACTGATAAATGAGTAATTCAATGATGCGATAAAGCGATGGCTGGATGATTCGAGAATGGAGTTGTTCAGCCATTTTGTTATTAGTTCAAGTTCCAGAACAATGATGTGAAGTCCCGCCAAGGCATGTCAAGTTTTTGGGCGATCTCCTTGCGGGTGATGTCGCCATTGAAAGTATACAATGATTGAAAGAGTGCGGGGTTGGTTTGGATAGAGGCGCGGATGCTATTAGTCATGGCGATGGCCAGTAAGAGCGGTTGAATGAAGAGGCTGAGCGAAGTGGTGATGGCGGCGGGTGTCTCTTCGCGGTAGAAGATGTTGTTGAGAATGCTGTTGCCGTCCATGTCCTCGATATAGTCCAAGGCGAAAGCGGTGATGTTTTTCTCTTTCAGAATCTGAAAATATTCCCTGGATAAAGTGTTGATGTCGAGCGATGAGACGATCAATTGCTTAGGGCGTAATAAATGGGCTTCTTTAAGGGTTAGAGGCTCTAATTTAACAATTATATCTGCATTTTGAACGATGTTAGCTTGGTCATCGGCGATGTCGGCACCCGCTTCCGCATAGTCCATGTCGGAAAATGCAGCGTGGATTCCGAAATTCCGTTGCATCCAGATAATAATATCTTCACTCTTTATTTTATTGATAAACAACGGTGAAACGAGCGCAATTCCTTTGACCGTGATCAAATCTTTAAGGAAGCCGATGGATGCGTTTGCTGTTTTTTCCATCAGTCCGAAAATATCTTCTTGTGTATGTGGTTGATGTGGTTGATGTTGTAATTCGTTCATTTCGTATAACTTATATCAGAAAATGATAATTCGTTGGTTAGAGGTGTTGATTTTCATTAAAATCGGGATTGCCTCATCGTGTAATAAATCTCCTGCTTTTTCCGGCCATTCCATAAAACAATAGTCCCCGCTATGCAGATATTCCGATACTCCTATTTCTGCCAGCTCCTCTTTTTTCTCGATTCGATAAAAATCAAAATGATAGATTGTTTTTTGTTGTAACGTGCAGTATTCATTGATGATAGCGAAAGTAGGGGAGGAGGTTTGGTCTGTTACATCCAGTTTTTTACACAATTCCTTGATTAACGTGGTTTTGCCCACACCCATTTCGCCGTAGAATGCAAAAAGACGATTGTCAGGATATTTGGCCAATATTTTCGCCGCAACGCTCGCCAGTTCCTCTTCATGCCTGATAATCATTGTTGTTTTATTGTTATCCATATTCTTATCTATTGTGGAATTTGATTAGTTCATCGCTGGGTGCTGCGATAATTTTTGAAATCCTAATGTTCAAATGTTGAGCCGCTTCTTTCACAATATCATGAAAATGAAAACCTACGGATCCCAAGATGTTAACATTTTCGCACATGCTTTGTTTGCCGAAATGATCCAATTGGTTAGTGAAAAAATCGCGGAAAGCGTCTCGGCAAATGGTACGAATGCACTCTTCATCCTGGTGGTGCCCCAGAAATTGAGCTATTGAAGCCATATATTGGTTCGGTTTTGATTCGCGATAGATTTTAGCCATCACCTTTTCGCGGTTGACACCGGTCTCTTGTTCGAAAAGAGTCACCGTTTTCTCCGGAATTTTTTTGGAGAGGTAATGAGTTAAAAACATTTTTCCAAGATGAGTGCCACTCCCTTCGTCTCCAAGCATAAATCCTAACGAAGGCGGTATGTTGGTGATGGATTCCCCGTCGTAAAGACAAGAAGCAGAGCCTGTTCCCAATATGGCAACCCAACCTGGTTCCGTACCGCACAACGCATGGCAAGCGGCCAATAGGTCGCTGTAAACTTGGATGTCAGCGTTGTGGAAAATAGTTATTAACGAAGCATATATTTTCTCACTGTTCTCCGGCTTTCCGCATCCTGCGCCATAATAGGTGATCGCATTTATCTCGCCGGCAGTTTGTTCCGGTAACTGTTGAATGAAATCAAGAAATGTAGCTTTCACCTCCTCATCACTGCAATAGCTAATGTTAATTCCTCTGTTTTTATATCGGAAAACAACATTATCCTTGTCAATAATGACATATTCGCTTTTGGTTGCCCCGCTATCAATGAGAAGTTTCATTGTAATTCAGTTAAAAGATGTTCTCGGCTGATGGCTATCGGATTGGTTCTTTTATAAGTGGAGTTGCGGAAGCGTTGGATGAGCGGATGGTTTTCATATTCCGTGCCTTTTGCCGTAAAATAATCTTGGAAAATACGGTCGGCTTCGAAATAATTGTCGACTTTCAGTTGCTCGCAATCACTTTCACTGATGCCCAAACCGTCAACAGGAGTGGCGTCTATGCTTTTTTGCAACGCGCTCTTTTGTAATTCATTACATTCGGATAACAGATGGCTGGAAAGATGATAAACCTCCGTTTTCCAAAGATTCATGATCGGGGCATAATCGCCCACATCGCCGTGCAATGTCCAAAAACCGGTTAGAAACTCTGTGTAATTATCTGTGGAAATGACGATTCCCTTGTGAAGTTGTGCTAAGTCATAGAGCAGGATCATGCGCATACGGGCTTTCATGTTGCCGAGTCGTAATTTTGTGAGTATTGTATCATTCTGATTGACAAGTAGTTTTTTATTATGAAAATAAGTTTCCGTAATATCAAGATAGGCGAAATCGTGGCAGAATGCTTCCCCGACAGCAATGGAAAGGGCTATCTCCGTTGGTTTGTTGGTCTCGATGGTGATAGAACGTCCGATGAGTGGAATGCCGTTCGCTTCACATACCGGCTTGCACAAAGCGGCGCACAAGCTGCTGTCAATGCCGCCGGAAATGCCCAATACCAATGCGGAAAGTTTGTGTTTTCGGATATAACCAGCCAAAGTTAGTCGAATGGTTTCGGCCAATCGTCTTAAATTTTCATCCCCATCAATAAATGGAAAGTATTGATTATTAGGTGTCACCATGCCTAAAAAAGTTAAATTCAGCGTTTCTTTAAAAGCACGCAAATTTACGAAAAAAAGAGAGTTAGAGAATGCGCAACAATGTTTTCCCAATAATATAAAAATCAACTTTAAGAGATTGGTTTTTAATGTATTGTAGATTTAGCTTTATCTTCAGCGGCATGATTTTATTGATGTAATAGGCCTCGGGGTCGGATGCGTTGCTAAGGATATTGCTCTCGTCAATAAAAGCGATGGAGGCATAATCTGTGAGTCCCGGCTTGACGGATAGCACTTTAAGTTGCTCCTCGTTGTATAGTGCCACATATTTCCGTACTTCGGGGCGTGGTCCTACAATGCTCATTTCTCCTTTTAAGATATTGATTAGCTGGGGAAATTCATCGATTTTATATTTGCGAATAAAATAGCCGATTTTAGTGATGCGATTGTCATTTTCGCCGATCGTCAGCAATCCTTTTTTGTCGGCACCGTTCCGCATCGAACGAAATTTATAGAGGTTGAAATCCTTGTTATCCCGTCCTACCCGGCTTTGTACGTAAAAAATCCCTCCTTTCGTTTCGATAGCAATCAATATGGCGATCACTAAAAAAAATGGAGAAAGTATGACAATAGTAAGCAGGGATAAAAAAATATCGAAAAAACGTTTCATTTAAGAAATAATGGTGGTGATTGATTAAGGGTTATTCCAATTTTCATCCATGTCGTTTCCGTAAAAATCATCGGGTTTTGTCAAATCGAAGTCATCGCGGGTATTATACCCTTTCAATAACAAAATTTGCCAAGCCGGTTCATGGATTTCGTCTCGTTTATTGGAATGGAGCAGACGGTAATCGTTAGATACGAAATCGGCAGTGTAAAATACGAATCGGACATTCAACTCGCCGCCGATATTGTAATAGTGCCAAATTTGGTATGGGAAGGTGGCTGGGGAGTAGACGGATTCGCGGATGCTGTTGGGAGCGCCGTACTGTAAAAAGACCCGCCCGCGGTCGGTGCGATGTCCCTGAATCAACTTGCTGCCAAACTCTTTATTCACATGCTTGACTTTCTCGTAATATGCGAGCCATCCATATTCCGGATTTTCGGGGAAGCGTTTGTACCAGAAGTTGTAAAAATATTTTTGTAAATCCACCAACGTCATTTCATCCACATTGTTTCGGATGAATTTTCGCTCAAAGGGGTCGCCGACAGGATACATGCAAGAGATATATTCGCGCAGCAGTTTTTCATCGGTAATATCTTCGGCGAATGTATTTTCTATGGAAATTTCAGGACTCTTGAGAAAGATGCTATCGATAGATGGATTGCTACGCTGAAATGCGTAGAATGTGCTGGTTTTTAGATTTTCATTAGCATCATAGATCTCGACTCCCAAACTGTAATTGCCGCTTGGCAAAAACCGAATGTCGAATTTGTCCAATAAAATAATCACCGGCTCGACATCATATTCAAAATTATGTACCAAAGGATTTAAATTCAATAATTTATTAGTAGAGTTTTTGATAGATGTCTTCACTTTCACTTTTTCGCCTTTAGAAAAAAAGGCGGTAGCATTATATATCTCCATGAAAAAATGGATATAGTCTATCTCTTTGGGGTAAAAGTTGTTATATTTCGGCACTAAGTTGTAGCCATATTTTTCGAAAAAATCGCCAGGTTCGGCTTGGGAAAAGGAGCTCAGCAGATTTACTTCCGAAACGGAAATTTGGTCGGCAGGGTAGTGGGCAGAGATGAGGTCTGTCAAAGTTGTTGTTGCTTCCGGATTATTCAAGTCTTTTATGCTGAAATGGATAATGTAATCGCCCGGCGCAATGATCTCCCTGTAAGTGTCGCCGAAATCATACCTGGCCTTTTCCAACTCTTTGTCCGGATTGCTGAAAAGATAGTATGCGAAAGTGTCGACATACGCTTTAGTGTTTTTGTCTTGTAAAAAGACATGGAATACCACTTCCGCCATAAAACCAGCCTCTTTTTCTACGTATGTTAGCGATTCTTCCTTGGCGATCATGGTAATCTCAAGGTAAGGCTGTAAGTCTTCCAGGCAAAAAACCTGATAATCCAAGATGGCCTTTAAGTTTTGGGATTGCAGGCTTGAAAAAAGAAAGAAAAAGAGAAGTGTCGTTGATAAATATTTTTTCATGATCTACGGCTTTATTATTGAAGGGTTACATTGTGTACAGCAAAACACGAGTCATTATCATCTATTTATGATCGCAAAAACGCAGTTGTAAAAATACGAAAAAATATCTTGGTATTCCTCATCACATTTTCCTTCGAATTTCCTCTGCGAGTATTTCTCCGGATACCCGGTATTGCTGCATGGAATCGCGTTCCCGAATGGTTACGGTATTGTCTTCAAAAGTTTGGCTGTCAATGGTGATGCAGAACGGGGTGCCAATGGCGTCTTGTCTACGGTATCTGCGACCGATGGCGTCTTTGTCGTCATATTGGCACATGAAATCGTGTTTTAACATATCCATGATTTCGCGGGCTTTTTCGGGCATCCCGTCTTTTTTTATGAGCGGGAGTATAGCTGCTTTGATTGGAGCCAATTTCGCCGGCAACCTTAAAACCGTGCGTACAGATCCGTCTTCTAAAGTCTCCTGGTTGTAGGCATTGCTGAATACCGCCAAGAACATCCGGTCAACGCCGATGGAAGTTTCCACCACGTAAGGAATGTAGTTTTCGTTCATCTCAGGATCGAAATAGCGTAACTTTTTGCCGGAAAACTCCTCGTGTTGTTTCAAGTCGAAATCGGTTCGGGAGTGTATCCCTTCCAATTCCTTGAAGCCGAATGGGAAATTGAATTCGATATCGGTGGCGGCGTTAGCGTAGTGTGCCAGCTTGTCGTGATCATGGAAACGGAACTGCGAAGCGTCGATACCCAGTGAAAGGTGCCACTTCATCCGCTCTTCTTTCCAGTGTTCAAACCACTTCAACTCTTCGCCTGGTTTCACAAAAAACTGCATCTCCATCTGTTCAAACTCGCGCATGCGGAAGATGAATTGCCGCGCCACGATTTCGTTGCGGAACGCTTTGCCAATCTGTGCAATACCAAAAGGCAGTTTCATACGTCCCGTCTTGTATACGTTTAAGAAGTTGACAAAGATGCCTTGCGCCGTTTCGGGTCTTAGGTAAACAGTGTCGGCGCCCTCGGAAACCGAGCCCATCTGCGTGGAAAACATCAGGTTGAATTGGCGCACGTCTGTCCAGTTCCTGCTTCCTGAAATAGGACAAGTGATCCCGAGTTCTTCGATCAGCCCCTTTAAGCCCACAAGGTCGCTGTCGTTCATCAATTGAGCAAAACGGTTCGTGATATCCTCTTTTTTCTTCACATTCTCAAGCACGCGCGCATTGGTTTGCCGGAAAAGAGCCTCGTCAAAGTTTTCGAATTTCTTCTTTGCTTTTTCTACCTCTTTTTCAATTTTATCATCGATTTTACTCAAAAAATCTTCGATCAGCACGTCGGCACGGTATCTTTTCTTAGAATCTTTATTGTCGATGAGCGGGTCATTGAAAGCATCCACATGGCCCGAAGCCTTCCAAATGGTGGGGTGCATGAAAATAGCACTGTCGATGCCCACAATGTTTTCGTGGAACTGCACCATCGCTTTCCACCAGTATTGTTTGATGTTGTTTTTCAATTCAACGCCTAACTGCGCATAATCATAAACCGCACTCATCCCGTCGTAAATCTCGCTGGAGGGAAAAATGTATCCATACTCTTTTGCATGCGCAATGATCTGCTTGAAAAGGTCTTCGTTAGTTGCCATAAATCTTATTCGATAAAAAATGAAATGATTAAATTCTTAGACTTTAGGGATTGTATGCTGGATGCATACATATTGTCTTCTTGTTTCAATAAATTAATAAATCCAAATGACATTTTGAGTTCCGTGGTAAACTTGAAGTTCGCTAAGTAGAAATCAAATCCCACGCCCGCTTGTCCTTGGAAATCGTGCGGAAATACTTTCAGGAAAATCTCTTTGGGGTTGGCCGCTTCTTTTTTCGCTGCAGAGATAAGGTCCAAGCTGTATTGCGCTCCCGCTAACACATAAACGCGGACATTGTGCATTCGGGACGACTTGAATTTCAGCAATAATGGAAGATCCATATAAACCGATTCAATATTTTTTTTGGTGACGATCTCTTTGCCGGTGCTATATTTGATCGTGTAATTGACATTTCGGTCGCCAAAGGAGATGCCGGGGATAAAACGCAGGTCGAAATATTTTCCTAATCTCAGATTGGTCACGATTCCCAAGTTGAATCCGCTTAAAGCACTGGTATTGATAACCATCAGAGAGTCGTATTCCGCAAGGTTGGCCTTGGAACGAATGGAGAAGTCCGACTGGGTTAACCCGATTTGGAACCCGAAGTGGAATATTTTTTCATCATACCGGAGTAAATTCGGAACGCCAAACGGTGTGCGTTGCGCATGCAGGGCGAACGTGAGGCCGAGTAGAAGTAAGATTGACGTTAAGAATTTCTTTTTGTTCATGCGTTCTGGATTGATACAAGGGTAGAAAACGAAATGCCTTGTCAAATATTGTGATTTTCTTTTCGTTTATGAAATTCGTTTTTCAGCATTTCGGAGGAGAGAGGAACAACGCCCGCATGTTCGCATACCACACCGCCGCCCAAATTGGCCAACTGCGCGATGGTTTCGATAGGAACGCCCGCTTTCAATGCCAGCGTGGCCACCGACATGACGGTGTCGCCTGCGCCGGAAACGTCGCTGATTGACCGTTGGTAAGTCGGTTGGTGTGTAAATTCGTTATTCTTCCGATTATATATTGCCACGCCTTCCTCCGACAACGTGATCATCATGTACATGATGTCATATCGTAAGGCAAATTTCTCCATTTGTTCGTGCAGTTCCTCGATAGTAAGGTTGCCTCCCGCAAGACCAAGCCCTTCCTGAAACTCTTTCCGGTTCGGTTTGAAGAGCGTGACTTTTTCGTAATGGTGGAAATTAGCCTTTTTCGGATCCACGGCGGTGATGATGCCGTGTTCGTTGCAAAGAGTGACGATCTTCCCAATCAAAGAAGGAGACAACACCCCCTTATCGTAATCTACAAAAATCAATGCATCAACCTTTTGCCGATCGATAATCTGTCGGATTCCGTTAAATAACAGGTACTCATTTTGGGTAGTTATAGGTGCGATATCTTCGTCATCAACCCGCAACATCTGTATTTGATTGCTGATAATACGATACTTAACCGTGGTTCTGCGATTTGCTTCCTCAATGAGAAGATGTTGTTGTATTTCCTGCTTCGCCAACTCTTGCACCAGAATTTCCTTTTTGCTATCATTTCCGATGACTGAGCATAGTATGGGATTGGCTCCCAACGCTTTGATGTTGGCTGCGACGTTTGCTGCCCCGCCCAACCGGTTCTCTCGTTGTTGCATCCGCACAACAGGCACCGGCGCTTCCGGCGAAATTCCGGTCACTTTACCACGCAAGTAACAATCGATCATCACATCCCCAACGATCAATACCGTAGTGTCTTGGAAAGATTTTAGCAGCAAATCCATTCGTTTTTTTTAACGCCGCGAATATAAAGGTTAATGCATTAATATTCGTATAAAATTTGTTGATAATAATCTATGAAGATGATTTTGTTCTCGTTTTCTGTAATTGTGAATACGTAGGGAATCGACTAGATAAGAGCACCCTTTTCAGCGTGGATCAAAACCAGGCAAGTGTGCTGGCCTGAGGAAACCTCTTTGGTGATGGTGCCATCTTCGTAATATCCGGAAATCCCATCAACTGGTTTTTCCAATGTGCCGACATATTCATCGTCCAAATAGATGGATGCGGTAGTTATACTGTTGATTACAAAGAAAGTTGAGACTTTTGATTTCAAACATTATCTCATGATCTCCGCCGGTGCTTTTCCTTGTAATAACAATTGATGCATGGCTTCTATCTGTGGGGCTGTATGTTTGAAGAACGCCTTGTAACCACGGCATAGGTAATTAAGGTTTTTACCTTTTTCGTCTGTTTTAACAATTCGGTTTTTCGGACACTCTCCATGGCAGAGGTGAAGATAGTCGCAGCGCAGGCAATTCGTTGGTAGTGATGTCTGTTTCGATTTTCCAAACAGACGTATTTTTTCGGAAAACATTAATTCTAAAAGCGTTTGCTCTTGGATATTACCCAAGTAGTAATCGGGGAAGACAAAGTGGTCGCAGGCGTATAAGTCGCCATTGAACTCCATGGCTGCGGCATTACCGCATGTGTGGGCAAGAACACAAACACCGGGTTGGCCGTTGTGACGGTTTGCCAACGTGGCATCGAAGAGTTGCACGAAATATTTCCCCACATCGTATTTTATCCATTCATCGAAAATAGAAATGTAAAACTGGCCGAATTTCACGGGATCTACACTTTCGGGCGTTAGGACGGCGTCAGCGTAATCTTCCTTGGCGCTAAGGAGAGAGAGTGCGCCTGTGCGTTGGCATGAGGTGCGCTCCACAATAGGAGCAAACTGCAAGAAACCGCTCCCTATCTTTTTCAAAAAGTGATAAACTTCTAGCGGATAATCAACATTATAACTATGGATTACTGATAGCGTGTTAAATTCCACACCGTGTTTTTTCAACAACTCGATACCTTTCATCACCGATTGAAAGGAGCCACTACCGTCTTTTCGTTTCCGAAAAACATCGTGGCAATGTTCCGGTCCGTCGATTGAGATTCCGATCAGAAAGTTATGCTCCTTAAAGAACCGGCACCACTCGTCATTGAGTAATAAACCATTGGTCTGCAGTGTGTTTTCTATTTTTCTTCCTCGTCCGTAGTAATGTTGGAATTTCAGAGCTTTGCGATAGAAATCAATGCCGCGGAGCAATGGCTCGCCACCATGCCAAGCAAAGAGCACCTCCGGCACAGGCTGCATCGCAATGTATTCGGAAACAAATCGTTCCAATACTGTCTCGCTCATCTGTTTAGAGGATGTGAAATTATAGAGCCTGTCTTTCTCCAAATAATAACAGTAGTCGCAACTCAGGTTACATGTTGCACTTATCGGTTTGGACATTACATATCGGGGAGTCATGCGGGTGGGGGTGTCGGTTACTGTTTAATTTTCGTGAACTGCAAATATAAAATCTCTATTTTGTTTATACTTTTTTCAGCATATATCGCTAATTATCAATTATTCTAATACTTGTGTTTTTGGTGAGTAAAATTATTTGAAATATTCATATCCTTTAGAATCAATATAGATGTCATTTATTTTGCAAAACCCTTTGTGAAAATATGGGAGTTCTTTTGGCCCGGATTCAGTATATATTAAAGGAATAATCAATTCTCCTGTTTTATCTATAAAACCGTATTTCATCTCTTTAGTTGAAAATGGGGATAAGCCTTCGCTGAAGGGAGCTCCGTCTCCATCATTTTTTTTTCTATTTATACTTTTCTAATCTCATCAAAAAACCAATCATATGCTTCAATGAATTTTTGATATTCTTTTCCATCGAAAAGCACACTTATCGGAATATCTGGACGACCCGAAACTTTGGTTAAAGGTATATCAACGTCTTTTATTTGATTTAACCGATTTAAAAGCTCAATCCTTTTTTCCTCGTTATCGAATGGTGCTTTGTGTTTATGCCATTGAAAATAAATTTCAATCGTTCCTGTTGTCCAAATAGCAAAAGGGAAATAATCCATTCCTTTATGTTCAAAAACTGGAACACAAGAGCCTCGTTTTCCAGAGCCATACCAAAAACGATAACAAATTTGGATTAGCCAATTCTTCAATTTCTGTATGACATCAAATTCTTTACGTCCTCTTTTTTCGAGTAATTCTTCAAAAAATGTTTCTTCTGTCCAATGACTATTTTGAGATTTTATTGCAACACCTTTTACACTGTCTGCTCCTGCTGTTTGTCCAATAACTCTCGGAACAAGAGTTTTTATGTTATTTTCACCAACAAATTGTTTTATTTCAACGCCTAAAATCTCGGCAGGAGTCATTTGTTCGTTCAAGAACTCTATTATTCGTTGTAATTCTTTGGGAATTGTATCAGCAACAATCAGCATTCTTATTTTTCCCGCTTTCAGATTCGTTTTTGTTAATTCCCAGAATGTATCAACATCATTTTCATCTTGTAGAAAACCCTGCAAGACATCATCGCTAATTTTGTTTAGAGATTCACATTGCTTTTCAAAGCGATTGATAATTTCATCAATACTCCAATATACGACCGCATTTGAAGCATAATCAAGAATCTGTCCGATAACTTCTCTTCTGATTCTTGTATCTGTACTTCGTTTTACTTCTATTAATGTAGGAATCCCATCTTGATCAAGAAATAAGTGGTCAAGACTCCAACGTCCTTGCACATCTATATCATCGGGAATGCGAAATTCTCTTGATATTAACAACCAACGTCTCGGACGAAAACTATTAATTTGCGAACCTGAAATAAGATTCGGATAATCCGCCAATAATTGTTGAAGCAAATCTTCCGAAATGTAACTTGTTTCTTTTGACTCGCTTAATTTTCCGTTGTTGTCTAAATGAAATATTGTATCGCTCATATTTTCTGCTACCACTTAAAATCGCCTCAAACTAATTATAAAGGTGAATTATTTTTCATCAACCATGATCCCCGTACTCTTCCCTCAACTCGGCCAAGCGTTTCATCAGCATCTTCTTAATCTCTTGATACTGGGGCGCATCGATGACATTGTTCATCTCTTTCGGGTCGTTTTGGAGGTCATAGAGTTCCCATTCGTCGATGTCGTAATAGAAGTGGATCAATTTGTAACGGTCGGTACGGACGCCGTAATGACGTTTTACCGCATGGATGCTGGGATATTCATAATAGTGATAGTACAACGCGTCGCGCCATTCCACCTTTTCGCCACGCAACAACGGCAACAGGGAACGCCCTTGCATATCGTCGGGGATGGTGATGCCGGCCAGGTCTAAGAAAGTTTCGGCATAGTCAATATTCTGAACCAGATCATAATTAACGCTGTTTGCTTTGATGATCTTCGGATAGCGCATAATCAGCGGGGTGCGGAACGACTCCTCATACATGAACCGTTTGTCAAACCAGCCGTGTTCACCCAGATAAAAACCTTGATCTGAGACGTAAACGATAAGAGTGTTCTCTAATAAATTATTTTCTTTCAGATGATTATATAATCTCCCGATATTGTCATCCACAGATTTGATCGTAGTCAGATAATCCTGCATATAGCGTTGATATTTCCAGCGGGTCAGCTCTTCTCCTGTTCGAGGATTTCGCCTGAAATCCTCAATCATGGGGCGGTAGGTGTCGTCAATTGCGGCTAACTCCTCTTCAGAAAGATTGCGCCGGATGTGGGTATAGTCGGTGTGATACCACGATAGGAACTCATTGTAACCCAAGCTGTCAACTAAACCGGGTGGCAGTTTGCTATCCATCGTCAATCCCATGTGGTCTTTGATTCTCATTTCCGCCGTTTTCGCTGCCGTGCCTCTTCCGGAGTAGTCATCGAAGAGAGTTTCCGGCTCAGGATAAGTTTTACTAAGCACTATCGGATAGTCAGCCGGCGAGGGCGACCATTCGCGGTGCGGCGCCTTGTGGTTGCAAAGGAGCACAAACGGCTTGTTCTGATCCCGTTGCTCTGCTATCCAATGAATGGCCTTGTCGGTGATGATGTCCGTTACATAACCTTGCTCGCGGTGTTTTCCGTTTTCGGTGATAAACTCCGGATGGTAATACTCGCCTTGTCCGGGAAGAATTTCCCAGTGGTCGAATCCGGTCGGGGTGGATACTAAATGCCACTTTCCAATCAGCGCCGTTTGATAGCCGGAAGATTGCATAATCTTCGGGAATGTCTGCTGTGTACTGTCAAAAACGCAGGTATTGTCAATGTGGCCGTTGCGATGGCTGTGTTTTCCTGTCAGGCATACCGCGCGGCTGGGCGAACTGACCGAATTACTCACAAAACTGTTGGCGAACCGCATCCCCTCTTCCGCCAGCCGGTCGATATTTGGCGTGCGGATCAGTGTCGTGTCATACGCGCTGATCGCTTGATATGCGTGATCATCCGTCATGATGATAATGATGTTCGGGCGTAGGTTTTCGGTGTCTTGCTTCACCTTCTCCTTAGCTCGTTTGTCACAACCCGGAAGTGTGACTAACAGCCAGACGGCGAGGAATAGGAGGGACGTTTTTTTTCTCATATACGGATGTGTTTAGGGTGCAAAAATACAGATTTTGCAATCCGGAAATTTAACTCGCCCTATTTTTGTACATTTGCGCCCTTATTTTGAACCCATGACAGAGACATTATTTTTTATCATTTTTATCATTTTCATCACACTGATGTTGGTGCTTGACTTGGGAGTGTTCCACAAAGAAAACCGCGTGGTTTCTTTCAAAGAAGCCACTATTTGGACTTCCATTTGGATTGGCGTATCCTTGCTTTTTTTCGTTTTTATGCTCTTTCATGCCGAATTGGTGCATGGTATTGATGATATGGCCGGTTTGCAGCATTATAAAGAACGATATGGTGCGGAGTTGACCGTTGACAATAATCTCAGCTACCAAGAAAATCTGCACGTTTTTCGCAAAACCATCTCTTTGCAATTTCTTACCGGCTACTTGATTGAAAAGGCGCTTTCATTGGATAATATTTTTGTGATGTTACTGATATTCTTGTCATTTCAAGTTGATCCGAAATATTATCACCGAGTTTTATTCTATGGGATTTTGGGTGCAATCGTACTCCGGTTTATCTTTATCTTCCTTAGTGCCGCGTTGATCAGTCATTTTCACTGGATATTGCTGGTTTTCGGACTGTTCTTGCTCTATTCGGGAATAAAACTGTTTGTCGAACGAAATAAGAAAGAGACGATAGATGTGGATAAACACCCGATAGTGAAATTTTTGTCGAAGAGAAATTTGGTTACTAAAGAGTATCACGGCAAGTACTTTTTTGTGAAGAATGATAAAAAACGATGGGTGCTGACACCGTTGATGGTGGTGCTGATCACGGTTGAGCTTTCGGATGTGATCTTTGCGGTGGATTCGATTCCTGCCATCTTCTCTGTGACAAGTGATCCATTTATCGTCTTTTTCTCTAATATCTTTGCTATTTTAGGATTGCGATCACTGTTTTTCGTATTGCAAAACGCGGTTGACAAATTCGTCTATTTGCGTCCTGGGTTATCTCTCTTGTTAATATTTATTGGAGTGAAAATGGTGCTTCCTTTCATTTCGCCATATCATATACCCACAGTGGCCTCACTCATTGTCATCATAGGCATCTTGTTTGTTTGCATCGTGGCATCTATATTTTTCCCTAAAAAAGAGATTGGAAATGCTTAGAAAAAATCTATTCTGTTATCTATTCATATTTTTATTGCTTCCTTCCGTATTTGCGCAGCAGGAGATCAAGAACGTGATCGTTATGATTCCGGATGGAACATCTTTTAATTTGTTGTCGATATCAAGATATTACCAGCACCATATCGATCCGAGTCGCAGCGCTTTGCATTTGGATCCATATCTCTGCGGTGTTGTGCGTACCCACTCGTCGGATTGTCCGATCGGTGATTCGGCGCCTACCACCTCTTGCTACATGACGGGGCAATCTACACAAACCGGTTTTGTCTCCATGTATCCGCAAAAGACAGATCATGATCTCGTCGAAATTGACTCAAATTTAGCCTATTATCCATTGACAACCGCGTTGGAGGCGGCAAGAATCCTGTATAAGAAATCCACAGGTTTGGTTTTTACCTGCGAGTTTCCGCATGCCACACCCGCCGACTGCTCCGCACATTGGTATAAGAGAAGTAATTATGGAGTTATAGCTAAACAAATGGTACACAACCAACTCGATGTGGTTTTCGGAGGCGGTAACAAATTCCTGTCCGATGAGCTGAATAGGGAATTAGAGCAAAATGGATATTCCGTGATTCGGAATGATATAAAAAACTATCGAAATAATGATAATCCTAAGGTGTGGGCACTGTTTGAGGATGAAGCTCTACCTTATGCGATAGACAATGATCAGACTAAAATACCTTCGCTTGCGGAGATGACCCGCAAAGCCATCCAACTGCTGGACAAAAATGAAAACGGTTTTTTCCTCATGGTAGAAGGCAGTAAAATAGACTGGGCTGCACATGATAATGATGCTAAAACCATGGTGACTGAGTTTTTGGCTTTCGATGAAGCTGTGGGTGCGGCTCTCGATTTTGCTAAAAAAGACGGGCAAACAGTAGTTGTTATTTTGCCGGATCATGGCAATAGCGGAATCGCTTTCGGAAACCGTAAATCCAATTGGGGATATGATAGGATTTTATTGGATTCCATCATGAAACCGTTGGTTAACTACAGCATCTCTTCTTATAAAACAGCGCAATTGATCAAGGAAACCGAGCCTGAAAATGTAGCAGATATCTTTACGGTAAACCATAATATTACGCTCACAGAAAAAGAACTTGCACTCCTGTTCAATACTACCAATTATGACAGATCACCGATTCCTAAGGAAGAACGTACCGCCGGCATTCATCTCGAATATGCCATCAACAGGATACTTTATGACGAACGCTCCTATATTGGATTTACCACTTACGGGCATACAGGAGAAGATGTTTTCCTCGCTGTTTATCATCCATTCGGAAATATCCCGACAGGTTATAACACAAATACTGAAATTAACAGATATATTTGTAAACAACTGGGCGCTACCAACCAACTCGCATTGTTAAACACGGAATATTTTGTGCCGCATCAGGAACTTTTTGCCGATGTCAAAGATGTACGGATCGACAGCTTGGGTAAAGAAAAGTATGTTTTATCTGTTAAAAAAGGAAAAGACAAATTGAAAATTGAGAGTTATACCAATTATGCTGAATTTAATGGGGAGATAATCACATTGCCCACGGTGGCGGTTTATGTGGATAAACTCAATACCTTTTTTGTACCCAGAAAGTTAGTAGATTATTTCATTAAAAGATAGACGTATGAAAGGAATTGTACTCGCCGGCGGATCCGGCACGCGCCTGCATCCTATAACATTGGCAGTGAGTAAGCAGCTGATGCCGATTTACGACAAGCCGATGATTTACTATCCGATCTCGACATTGATGCAAGCCGGCATCAACGAAATCTTGATCATCTCAACGCCACATGACTTGCCTCATTTTAAGAAATTATTGGGCGACGGTTCCCGGATCGGTTGCCGTTTCGAATATGTGGAACAACTTGTGCCCAATGGATTGGCGCAAGCTTTTGTGCTGGGGGCTGATTTCATTGGCAACGACAAGTGCGCATTGATACTGGGGGATAATATTTTTTATGGCACTGCTTTTGAAAAAAACCTGCACCAAAATAATGATCCCGATGGCGGTATTGTTTTTGCCTATCATGTGTCCGATCCTGAACGGTATGGTGTTGTTGAATTTGATGAAAACCAACGAGCCGTTTCCATAGAGGAGAAACCGGTGAATCCCAAATCCAACTATGCCGTTCCCGGGCTTTATTTCTACGATAACAGCATCGTAGAAGTCGCGGCCAATATTAAGCCCAGCAAACGAGGTGAATATGAAATCACCGATGTGAACAAGTATTATCTGGAAAAAGGAAAACTTAAGGTTTGCGTTATTGACCGCGGCACCGCTTGGCTAGATACCGGAACGTTCAGCTCGCTAATTGAGGCTAATCAGTTTGTGCAGGTTGTGGAAGATCGGCAAGGATTGAAGGTCGGCTGTATAGAAGAGATCGCTTACAATATGGGGTTTATCGATAAAGCAAAACTAATTGAAATAGCTGAACCATTGTGCAAGAGCGGATATGGCGAGTATTTGTTAGGGCTGGTGAAAGAACGGTAGTTAGTAGAAACCCTGTTGCCGTACAAGTGGAATGACTCCAGGCGTTTTGCAGTATGAGAGATGTTGACCTGGGAAAAGTGAGCGTGTTAGTTCTGCTTATAGGTGCTTTTGCTTTGCGGAAAATGGTTATTTTTTTATGTAAACTATTAATAATTAATATTATATCTGAAAGGATATTGATAAGTTGTAATGACGAATCGCAGTTCCGATGTCCTATTCACTTTATTAACCACCATTGAGGAACGGATGGAAATAAATTAATCAACATGAAAAAAAAACTAAATGTCGTCATTGTAGTTGCAATTGTTTTTTTGTTCTCCTCTTGCGCTGTTCATTCAGGGTTGACCAATAACCTGAATAACCATACGACAAATGTTGTATTGCAAGAGAATAATTACAAGATTATTCAAAAGGTGGTCGGAGAAGCAAAAGGGATGTCTGTGTTAGGTTTTGGAGGAAGTTTTAAGCCTTTGATTGAGCAAGCAAGAAACAATATGCTTGCCTCTGCAGATTTAATTGGTAAGTCAAGAGCTGTAATCAATGAAACGGTTGAGGTGAATAATAAATCCTTCGTAGTTGTTGGATTTAAAACCGTAACAGTTTCGGCTTATGTTATTGAATTTATAGGCGATAGAGATTCGGGTGTTAGTCAAAATACCAAAGAACTCAATCCTGATGAAGGTTATACATATCTTATATCAGAATAACCGGTTGAGTGAAAAAACAAGAAAGGTCTGCTTCGCAGGTCTTTCTTGTTTTTAGAGGCATATTACGAAAAGACAAAACTACTTCCGGTATTCTTTCAATGAAATATTTTCAAATTGCTGAAAAACACGTTGCATAGAAAGTGTGGAGCCAAATCCAGCCGATGCCGCTAAAGTGTTATTGTCAATTGCAGGGTTGGTTTCCAGTAACTTTTTTGCATATTCAACCCTGTACCCGTTTATGAAGTCGGAAAATGATAAATTCAACTGCTGATTGACTATGCGCGAGATGTAAGCGCGATTGGTGCATAAATCTGCCGCCACATCCGAGATTTTTAAATTAGGTTTTAAGTACAACTCTTTTTCCTTAACTGTTTGTATTAGCTTGTTTTCCAGTATCTTCATCCTGTCCGAGTTTTCCTGTCCGGGTAAATCATTCGACATTATTTCGTTTTTGTCGCTGGTGTCGATATCTTTAACCATATCATCGATTGAAAATTGTTGGCGGAATCCGACAAATCCGACCGAATACAACAAAGTGACAAAACTCGCCGATGCAACCCATACCCATCCGATGGAGTTTTGGGTGAAAAAATGCCTTCCGATAGAGTTGAACGCGATAGACGCCACAGCGGTAATGACAAAACAATACATCAGGCTTTTTACCGGGGCAATCAACTTCTCGTCCGGATTGGAATAGTATTCCGATAAGAGACGTCGGTAGTTGATGATCCGTTTGACGCCAAACCATGCCACAAAAGGGATCTGAATATTAAAAAGAACAGCTAACAGGATCACATTTATTCTTTGGATATTGATTAGTGCCGTTATTTCAGTCTCCACGGGTTCTTTGTAAAGTATGTGCCGGCAGAAAATATCCGATTCCACAGGGCTCATCAACAGAAAAACGATAAGATAAGAAGCGAATAGTAGGATTGATGGGAGCAGTATCCATGAAGATTTGAAATTCAGTTTTTTTGAATCCGTGAGTACTCTTAGGTATAAGTAGTAGACGGGGAAAACCAAAGCGGTGGCAAGTGTGTAAACAGCGTCGTAGTTTGTCGTAAGCCGGTAGTCATGGTAGCAATATATTGTTTGTCCTAGAAAATGGATCGTTGCCACAGACATAAAGACCATCAGCATATTTCTTGCCCGCGTGCGGTGGTTCGCATCGACGGCAAGTGTTAGTGCCCAAAATGCGCACGTAAACATGGGGGCGGAAGCAAGA
>JAJDJJ010000032.1 GCA_030267125.1 Bacteroidales bacterium OttesenSCG-928-B11 | reverse complement strand
ATCCATTGCAGCGGCTTGTCTTTTTTTTCTCTTTCTATTATTGATTTTCATCACACGCCGCCGTTGGATACGCAGCACATCACTACTCTTTTCCGGCATTTTCTGCGCATTATTTATTCTCACGCTCCTATTTGCCCGCAAGGAAGAAATGCGTTATATCAATAATCCAGAGGCGATTATCATGCAAAGTGTTGCTATCGCCAAAAGCACCCCCACACCATCAGGATCCGATCTATTCGTCATTCATGAGGGATTGAAAGTAAGCATCACTGACAAAATCGGCGATTGGTATGAGATCAAACTTCCCAACGGCGAGAAAGGCTGGCTGGAAGAGGAGAGTTTGGAGGAAATATAATACATTATTTAGTCTCTTCTCCCCAGAATGATAGCGATATAATATAGCAATGTGGCTAAAGAGGATAATGCTGCAACCACATAAGTTCTGGCTGCCCATTTGAGAGCGTCTTGAGCGTGCTCGTGTTCTGCGCCTTGCGTGATACCGGTAGCGTTGAGCCATGCCAACGCACGGCTGGAGGCATTATACTCAACAGGAAGCGTGATGAAAGCGAAAAGAGTGGAGAGGGCGAAAAGTCCTACACCCACCAACAGAATCACCATCCCTGCAGAAGCCATGGCTTCTGAAAGCCCCAACATGATCAACCCCGCTAACAACACCCATTGCGACCACCGGGAACCAAATTGCACCACCGGCACCAATACCGACCGGAAAGTGAGCCAACTGTACGCTGTCTCATGTTGCACCGCATGACCGCACTCGTGTGCCGCCACAGCAGCCGCTGCCACATTCGCGTGACCGTAAACCGCCTCACTCAAATTCACCGTCTTATTTCTCGGATCATAATGATCGGATAAAAACCCTTTCGTGGAGACCACCTTCACGTCGTAGATCCCATTGTCGTTCAACATCTTCTCAGCAATCTGCTTGCCCGTCATCCCAGAGCGTAAAGGTTCTTTTGAATATTTCTCAAATCTTGAAGTTAACGTTCTACTGATCAGCATACTGATCAACATAAAACCAATAAAAATTATCCAGTAAATTGACATTTTGCTATTTTTAATTTTCGTATAAACCCATAGACAACGCAATAGTTCATTTTTTATTGCCATTTTCAACGAATAGCAGACGTTTTAGCATCGGCATAACAACAGAAGGCAAAATCATCATTCACAAAATGGATAGTTGCATTTTTTTCATTATTTTTGCCAGCGGAAAAAATAGTGATGAAAAATAAAATCTACACAATAATAACCCTCTTGATATTGGCTGTTTACACTGTCTTTTCCACGGGTGTGCTCGTTTCCATTCATCACTGTTGCAGTCATTGCAATCCTATCGAAACCATCGATTATTGTTGTTGCGAGTCGTTGCCCGCTCACGGAGACCCGCACCATGATTGCCATCAGAATGAAAGCGGACACCATAAATGCCATGACACCAATTATTTTTTCAAGATCTTGGATTCTTATGACAAGGACGAGCAAAAAACCGCATTAAAAATTGTTCTTCCCATATTATATGTATTGGAAGATTACCATGAGATATACGCAAACACAATAACTCGAAAGATCGTCAAAGAGAATGAACGATCGCGATCGGGACCGGTATTTCCCGGTGATTCGTTTTTCCACTACACACATCAATTAGTGCTTTACGCATAATTTTTCATTACTCCTCTGTTTCACGAAAAGCGCGCTCTTTCGCGACTTTCCGTGCTATTATTATTTGATCCTATTTCACGGATCGTCAAAAACAAATATTAACATAAAACAGTATGATAATGAAAAAGATTTTGCTTTTACAGATAGCGCTATTTACAGCTCCTCTGTTATTTGCGCAACAAACCTTGACAGGGACTATTTGGGAATATACCGACAGCGAGGAGCAGAAACCACTCGCGGGCGCCACACTACAATGGTTAGGCACGCAATCAGGCACCAATACCGACCTCGAAGGGAAGTACTCTCTTGAAAAAGTGTCTGCGACTAACAAGTTGATTGTAAGTTATCCCGCCTATCAAAACGACACCATCACTGTAGAGAAAGACCGCACCATATTAGACGTATTCATGTCGTCTCCCTCCATGTTGGACGCGGTGGTTGTCATTGCCCGTAGATCAGGAGCTTACGTTTCAGTAAAGCCGATTCTCACCACCGTGATTACTACCGATGGCTTGCGGAAAGCAGCTTGTTGCAACTTGTCGGAAAGTTTCGACAACACCGTGGCGGTGGATGTGGAATACGCTGATGCCGTCAGCGGGGCGAAACAGATATCCATGTTGGGACTGGCCGGCGTTTACAGCCAAATACTACTAGAAAACACACCGTACATTCGTTTACTATCCAACCAGTTCGGATTGGGTTTCGTGCCCGGAACATGGATGGAGTCAATCAGCATCTCCAAAGGGATCGCTTCGGTAACCAATGGATATGAGGCAATTACAGGACAGATCAATGTAGAATACAAAAAACCGGAAACCAACACCGAGAAGTTGTTTCTCAACTTATACGGCAGCACATCGGGGAAAGGCGAGTTCAATCTGAACAGCCGCTTCAATGTGAAAGAGAATGTCTCCACTATGTTTTTGTTGCATACCGAGGGACAATTCGCCAAACTAGATATGAATCACGACAATTTCAGGGATCTTCCGCAAAACTATCAAGTGAATGCGATGAACCGTTGGGATTACACCGTCCCGGGTAAATTCGAAGGCCGCACAATGGTCGCCTATCTTTGGGAAGATCGCATTGGCGGAACAATGGACTACACTCCCGGAAAAGAATTTTTCTCCGATTCAACTTGGGGGTTGAATATCAAAACCAACAAATTGGATGTAATCACCAAAAACGGCTTTCTTTTAAAAGGACATCATGAAAGCATCGGGACGATTTTGTCTTTCAACTTCCATGACAACAAATCTATTTTTGGACATCGGACTTATGACGCCCAGCAGTTGAGCGGTTATGCCAATGTACTCTATTCAAACAGACTGGGGAAAAAAGAACGTTCAAAAATCACGGCTGGAGCTAGTTTTCAAATCGACCATTTGAAAGATCATCTCTATGGTGATCCGCGGGAATACATATATACATCTCCCACCGAACGGATGGAGATTGTGCCTGGTGTTTTCGCTGAATACTCCTATTCTATCGATGAGAAATTAGTAGTGATGCCCGGCATCCGATTCGATTACAACTCCTTATACGATGAACTCTTTTGGACACCGCGTCTGCATATCAAATGGATGCCGTTTAAAAACACGTCGCTGCGTTTGTCGGGCGGAAAAGGCTACCGCACCTCCAATGTCATCGTGGAAAACACATCCTTGTTAATCAGCAATCGCGAGTTTCGTTTTCTGGAAGATTTAACGCCGGAAATAGCTTATAACACAGGGATCAGTTTGGTTCAGAGTTTTATGATGAAAGGCGGTAAATCGAGCCTTTCATTGGATTACTACTACACCGGTTTTGAAAACCAGACGGTTGTCGATGTGGATCGGGATCCTCACTACGTATATATCGCCAATTTAGATGGCAAATCCAACTCTCACTCGGTGCAAGCGGAGTTGATCATGTTGCCTTTCAAGCGTTTTGAGGTGGTTGTCGCCTACCGTTACAACCGCGTTTGGCAAACCAACACCTCCGGCGAATACGCATCTAAAGCGCTAATGAGTCCGCACAAAGCCGTATTGAACCTCAACTATTCCACTAAATTTGACAAATGGAAATTTAACGCCACGCTACAGTACAATAGCTCCATGCGTTTACCTGACACTAAAGACAATCCCGTTGAATTCAGACTGGGCAGCCAGTCGCCCGACTACTTCATCCTCAATGCGCAAGTCACTAAAAAATTCAGGAAGCTGGAGGTTTACGTTGGCGGGGAAAACTTGCTAAACTACAAGCAAAAGAACCCGATTTTAAGCGCTAATGAACCTTACAGCGAGTATTTCGACGCCTCTATCATCTACGCCCCGATCCACGGAGCAATGGGATATGTGGGAATGCGTTGGACTTTAAAATAATGGAAATTAAACAATAAAAAAAACAAACCCTTAAATCAAAGTAAAATGAAAAAGTACATCTTAACCTTATTGATCGCGGTGATCGGAATCACTGCATTTGCACAAAAATCAAAAAGCGAAACCGTTGTAATCCAAACCAACGGCGTTTGTGAAACGTGCAAAAAAACTTTCACAGAAAACGTTCCTTTTTTCAAAGGCGTTACAGACTTCAAGTACGATGTTGCCACGGCAAAGATGACGGTTACTTACAACCCTCAGAAAACCACCGTTGCCGAAATCAGGCAAGGTGTCAGCAAGTTAGGTTATAATGCCGACGATGTGAAAGCTGATCCTAAAGCGCGCGAGAAACTTCCCGCTTGCTGCAAAACCGAAAAAAAGAGCGGTTGCTCACCGGGGTGCAGCCACGGACACAAACATTAATGATTGATTGTTGTAATCAATGATGAAAAAAAGGGAACTGGGGATGATTTTCTGCAGTTCCCTTTTTTTGTTATGTCTTTTATATCAAACCCTTCGCTTTTAACAAACCCCAACATGATGCGTAACCCATCTTTTCCTGCTAATTGATATGGATTCTATTTCACTTTGATATTACATCTAAATATATTAGTTTTGCTATCGAATTTCAACCTTGATACGGTCAAAAATATTTAAAATGAAAAAAGCATCTATCCTCTTTATTTTCGCATCTTTTATCCACCTATTTTTTGTTCAACCTACAACGCTACAAGCGCAAACTTGGCCTCCTACCGGAATGAATGGCGATGGAAGCAGTGATAGCCCGTGGGAAATTTCAACTGTTGACCATTTAGCTACCTTATCCGCTTACGTAAATACGGGAAATGGGAATAGCACTCTCGGCAAATATTATATCCTCATGAACGATCTTGACTTAGCTAATTGGGAAGAAACACCGGGTGATGCTTGCGGATGGGTGCCAATAGGAAATGGCCTCACTAATTTTCAAGGAAATTTTAACGGAGCAGGAAAAACAATATATAATTTGACTATCAATCGTTCTACTGAAAGTTTCATAGGGTTATTTGGTTATGTTTATGAAGGTGTTATTCAAAATATTGGTATAGAAAACTGTAATATTATAGGAGGTCATTCGACAGGTGGATTAATAGGGCATAATAATAGAGGTTCTATTCATAATAGTTATGCTTCCGGTAATGTAACAGGTTCGACTGGCGTAGGAGTTATTTCGGGTTCTTTTGTCTCAGCTTCAATTAATAATAGTTACGCTAACGGAACAGTAGAGGGTGATAATCAAATAGGTGGTTTAATTGGAAGTAGTTTAAATTCTACAATTATCAACTGTTATTCTTTAGGAAATGCCAGCGGGAATAGTTATATTGGAGGTTTAATCGGTGATAATAGCGAATACTCTAATGTGAAAAATAGTTATTCTTCTTGCAATGTAAGTGGCAAAAATTATATTGGGGGTCTATTGGGATGGAATGATGGCAGTACTATTATTCATAATTGTATTGCTGCAAATAGTTCAGTAATCGCTACACAAAGAAATGCTTATATTAATCGTATTTCGGGGAGAAGTGGTTCTATTTTATATAATAGTTACGCATTGAAGGAGATGATTGTAATAGTGAATGGATCAGTAATCAATCGAAATGACGATATGCGATTAAATGGCACAAGTAAAGGAGCTGACACCTTAAAATCTCTATATTTTTATATAACAAACGATTATTGGCAATCTGACTCGCCATGGAGTATCGACTTGTCTTCGACTGAAACATGGACAATTTGCAATCACTCTTCTCTGCCTCATTTGAGTTGGCAAGAAGATAGTATTTGCCCGAAAATTTTTGTAATAGCATCAAGTTCAGAAGGTTATGGGAAAATTACGCCCTTAGGCTTTATCACACTAGATAGTGGAGAAAATAAAACATTTACATTTACACCCAATAGCGGGGATCTCTATTTTTATATTGATAGTGTTTTAATTGATGGTAATAACAATGTAAATGCCGTTTCAAATGGCTATTATACTTTCAATAATATTTCATCTGATCATACTATACATGCGATTTTCAATACGACAGCCCATACTATCACAGCAATAGCTAAAGATAATGGTGTCATAACACCCTCAGGAAACGTATTAGTTAATCCATCAAACAATAAACAATTTATCTTCAAGGCTATTCCCGGTTATGCCGCAGATTCATTATTCATTGATGGGATTTATACGCCGGATTCTATTGCTGGAGGTAGTTATACTTTTAACAGCGTAACACAAAACCATACGATCAGAGTCTCTTTTAAATTGGACTTTTGCGGTGGAAACGGGACAGAATCCAACCCCTATCAGATTTGCACGGTAAAAGAATTAGCGTCTTTAGCGGCTTATGTAAATGCTGGGAATGGGAATAGCACATCCGGTAAATATTATATTTTAATGAATGACCTTGATTTAGCAAACTGGGAAGAATCTCAGGGGGATACTTGCGGATGGAAAGCTATAGGTGATCACAGTAAGTACAGCAATAACACCACTGATTTTCAAGGAAATTTTAATGGTGCAGGTAAAAAAATCTTAAACCTAGCCATTAATCGCCCGACCGAAAATTATATTGGTTTATTTGGCCATACTACAAACTCAACAATTCAAAATCTTGGAATAGAAAACTATAATATTCAAGGATACAATTATGTTGGGGGATTAGTTGGATTAAATGGACATTATTCGACAATAAATAGTTGTTATACTATTGGGAATGCCAGTGGGCACATGTATATTGGCGGTTTAGTTGGGGATAACTTATATTACTCTACACTGAAAAATAGTTATTCTGATGGCAGTATAAAAGAAATAGGCATGGGTTATGCCGGTGGTTTAACCGGTGCCAATTCCGACCACTCTTCTATCTTGAATTGTTATTCCACATGTAATGTAAAAGGGTCTAGCTATTTAGGAGGAATTTCCGGAACTAATGGCACATATTGCACTATACAAAATTGTATAGCTATAAATGACAGCATTATATCATTTTCAGAAACTGATTTGATTAATCGGATAACAGGAAATGAAAGTTACTATGGTACAAATTCTAACAATTATGCTCAAAATAATATGATTATCATCGCAAATGACGAAACCATTACACGAACTGATGATAATATCAATGGTATTGGTTTAGATCCTAAACAGTTTACTCTTTTTGATTTTTATAATACAAATAGTAATTGGCATGCAATATCTTGGAATATTAATCTGACAAGCAATGCCATTTGGAAAATCTGCGACAGTGTTACTCTTCCTTTTTTCCATTGGGAAGGGATTACAGATTGTCCGAAACAAATTTTGGCCTCTGCAGGAAAATATGGTTCTATAACCCCTTCAGGATTAATAAATGTAGATTATGGTGGTGGTCAAACTTTTACCATCACACCATACACGGGATTCTATATTGACAGTGTTTTTATTGATGGTATCTATAACGAAAATGCCACTTCAACCGGAACGTATTCATTTACCAATAATATTGAAAATCATACTATTCATGCTATATTCTCAACCGATTTTCTTACTATAGAAACTTTTGCGGATGCTAATGGAAGCATTTCCCCTGCAGGAATTATATTATTAAATATCGGTGATAGTCAAGCATTTGCATTCAAAGGAAATCCTGGCTACACCATTGATTCGTTATTTATTGATGATATTTACACCCCTGATTCAATCGCTAATGAAAGTTACACCTTCAATAATACAACAAGTAATCACACCATTAGAGCCACCTTTAAATTGTATTTTTGTGGCGGTACAGGAACAGAATCAAATCCCTACCAAATCTGCACTGCCAGTGAATTGGCCTCTTTAGCTGCCTATATCAATGCTGGCTATGGGGATAATACTGTGGGGAAATATTATATCCTTATGAATGACATTGATTTGACAGATTGGGCGATGGCTCCGGGAGATACTTGCGGTTGGAAACCCATCGGAGACAATAGCACTTTCGACAAAATCACTCATTTCCAAGGTGATTTTGATGGCAACAATTTCACTATTTATAATCTCAGTATTAATCGTCCGACAGAAGATTATATTGGTCTTTTTGGCATATTAGATAAAGCAACAGTGCGTGACCTTCATATTGAAAATTGCGACATCAATGGGTATTGGGTTATTGGTGCTTTAGCCTCGTACAGCCATACTTCCTCTATTACAGATGTTTCTGTTACAGGAACCATAAATGGAAAACGCGATAGAATTGGAGGATTAGTCGGCTACAATTATAACTCTGCTATTTCGAATAGTTCTATGTCGGGAGATGTAAATGGAGACTACTATATTGGCGGGTTGGTTGGATATAATGATAACTCTACCATTATAGGGTGCCATTCGGAAGGGAACGTTTCAAGTGGGTATAATCTCACGGGGGGGTTAGTGGGCTATAATTTACAATCAACTATTACTAATTGCCATTCTTCGGCCAATGTAAGTGGAGGCAGAGAATATTCCGGTGGTTTAGTGGGTAGTAATTATTTTAAATCCATAATCAGCAATTGTTATGCTACAGGAGATGTAAGCGGGGAGGATAATACGGGAGGATTAGTTGGGGGCAATTGGGATATAGCAACCATCATTAATAGTTACGCTACAGGAAATGTAAACGGGAAGCAATGGATCGGGGGTATAGCCGGGTTCAATTTTTGGAACGCTGTCATTGCCAACTGCTACGCTACAGGAAATATTTCCGGATATGATATGGTGGGGGGGATTACCGGAATGAATTATCACACTTCTACAATTCAGAATACCGTAGCCGCTAATACTAATGTTTCTGCTTCAAATAACACAACCTCTATCAGCCGGATATTTGGCTTTGAATATGTTAATAATAATTCATATCCAGCAAATTATTATCACAATAATTATGCCTTAGCCAATATGACTTTAACATCAGGCGGAGTTATAGTAACTCCTGTCAACAACAGTAATGAGAGCGGCACCGCCAAGGATATGGATACATTTAAAAAACTTGACTTCTATAATACCGGGACGAATTGGCGTTTAAATACTCCTTGGGATATTGCTCCTGATACGGAAACAATCTGGACTATTTGTAATGATTATTCACTCCCTTTTTTCCGCTGGCAACAAAACCTAGTTTGCCCGCATTATATCATAGCTTCTGCCGGAAATCATGGTATAATCTCCCCTTCCGGAACGTTCGCAGTTGAAGACGGTGATGATAAAGCCTTCTCTTTTACGCCTAATACCAACTATAAGATTGATAGTGTTTTTATTGATGGCATTTACAACCAACATGCTACTGCTGAAGGCTCTTATACCTTCGCAAATGTGTCAGCTGACCATACCATTCATGTTACTTTTGCAATCATAGATACGAGTGATAATATTCCAAATTACCACATTGAAAATAGTATTTCAATATATCCTAATCCTGCCATTAACCAAGCAGTAATCGAAATCAGCAATTTTGAATCTTTACAAAAGGTTGAAAATATAGAAATTTATGATGTTTTCGGGAAGTTGCTACAGACGGTTCCTGTCTCTTCGAAAAAAACACATTTTGACGTAAGTAATTTAACTTCTGGCGTCTATTTTATTAAAGTGAAAATTGAATACGGTGTTGTAACAAAGAAGTTTATCAAGCGATAATCAAATCCCCACCCCTACTGTAAATTTAACGGCACTCGCATTAATATCCAGCATATTATAATAATAGTATTGCCAAGCGCCTTGCACGAAGATCGTCACTTTCGATTTGACGGGAAAGTTAATGCGAAAATCCAAATTAGTCGTTAACCGGTCGGCTTGCATGGCTTCCATCACATTCATTATCAAAGAGTACTGTGAATCTTGCGGAGTGCAGTCAGCGAGAGATGAGCGGCTTTGCAGACAGAGGCCATACTCGGCGGAGGCGCGTAGCCCAAACGAAGTCTTTACCAGCGACTTGCTCCAACCAAACTCTACAGCAGGAATAAGATGCCGCGCCGATAATCCCCTTGCGGGTTGGAGGTACTTTTCCGAATTAGTTGCAAATGAGAGCCGGGGTTGGAGATGCCAAATGTCCTCCGCACGCCCCTGCCACTCATAAAAACCTTGCAACCCAAGCCGGCTGATCAGCTGGTCATACATATCCGCGGATGCGATTTCGGAGTAGATATTTCCTGCCGGATCACCAAAGAGATTCTCCGTGCCGTTCTTGATGGTTATGCCGCCGACCAGCTTCATTCCCCAATTGCTGTTCGCTTCACCATCTTGCCATGCTAACGACAAGTCCACTTGATGTATGCCCATCTCCACCAACGGAATATTATTCAAATCCGAAAGCATTTTACTGTAAGATAAATAATTATAATCGGCTAAAAATGTATAGCCTTTGCGGTTTTCGGGAAGGATATTAAGCGACACTCCACCGCTGGTTCCTTGATAAGCAACCGAAGTATTGGTACCGGAGAAACGGGCGTAAACCATGCCCAAGCCGGTCAGATGATAGGTTATGCAGTTTCCCGACTCATTGTAGTAAGCAATACTCCCTGTCTGTTTGTAACGGCGCGCCGCCAATGAAAGCACCCCATAGTAGTTGCGATGGAAGTTCCACCCAATGCCCATCTTCAGTTTTAAATCCGCCGCTGTGTTTCGAGGCCGGGGATCAATATTCCTATACTCCAACAACGCCCGATATTCCGCCTCCGCACCCCACACGAGCTCCTTCCATTCCTGCGCATAACCACCTTTAAAGTAGTAAGTTTCGGAACGTAAATCCCCTCCGATCGTATCTGCGGAAAAATAAGGATAGAGCAGATCGTAGTCAGAGGTCTCATTCCAACGTATGTTTTTTTTCAACACATTGTCGTATATCGCTTCGCCCCAAAGCCGCACCTTTTTTTTCAGATGCTGGTACGATTCCGCATGAAACGCTCCACCGTAGCGACCATCACCTTGTTGCAACAAAACCGGCGACGACTCCTTGTTATAAAACCCATCAAAAGCCAAGGTTGTCAGCGAATAGTCTTGCCGGAACATCGCCGCTGCCAGGTTATCTACTGACTCCAAGCTAAACCTTGTCGACAATTTCCCCACTTCTATCCAGCGTTGGTCAATGGAGAGCGTATTTTGCGCCTTCAAGGAAAGCATACCGGAAAGCATAATCACAACGAGTGACAAACAGCGGGAAACATGGCGCAAATATGTGGCGTCCCCATCATGAAGCCTCTCTATCGCATTTATCATAGTCTGTTTCATCTCAATCCGGTATGCTACGTATTTATCATTTAGCTAAGCGAAAAGCCACGAAGATCATTTCTTTGTGGGTTCCCGCATAACTCCTGTTACTTATCATTTGTAACTCATCTATTAATTAAACCAAAAAGGATCCGCTGTTTGTTCCGCTGCGAAATCTTCCGAAGAGTTATTCGTATCTTTCAATTTCACAATGCCTTCCGCGGTAGTATAATCCACTTTCCTGCGGACACTTTTCCCATAACGGTTTTGATCTCTGTCGATCTTGCCACAATAGGTCCAGCCCATATCCAAGCTGGGGTCGGTTACGATCCATTCGAACTCGGATTCCACACTCAGGTTCACTGCGTCTAAAATCCATTCATTGGGAATCTTATAACAATCACCGGTCATCGGGAACGTTCCAGCCGCGGTCACCAAATCATAGCTGTAATTGTAAACATAATCCCTTAAGAAAGTCTCTTTACTTTCTTTGAATCTCGCTAATGCGTAAGATTTGAAACCTCTATTATGAGGCACCCAGATTGTGGCTGTGTAGCAATAAATTTTATCCAGATTGGTTACAGCAGGGTTATCAATGTCGGCAAAATTGGGATTCGTTGACTCATCGTACCACTCGAAATCGGCACTACTAAGATCAAATGAATTGGAATTGGCCGAGCGATGGTCAATTGCATTGTCACAGATCAGGATTGATTTCCCCGGTTGAACAGGATAGTCTGTACCATTTCCGGGCACCCGGTAAACAGCGCTCACAGCCATTGCTTGGCTCATGATGTCGGGCGAGTAATTATATTTCGACACTGTCAAAAAGTCGCTTTCCGCAATCACCAATCCATCCGCATATTGCACTTCGTCAGAATTGTTATAAATCCGGAAATAGGTATCGCCAACGTATTGTTTTCCTTCGGGAGTTTGCGTTCCGGTGAAGAAGATCTCTGCGATCACAAAACCCTCGGAAGTCTCTACAATAAAAAGCTTGATCGAAGCCGAGCAGGTCTCGCCCGTAACTTTCACGCTCTCCGTGTAGCCGCGCACGCTCACCGCCCGCATCACTCCGTCAAGTTCAACCTGGATTTTCGCCTCTAATGTAAAGTCATACAACCCCTCGTTCAACGTCAATTCATACTTGTTGTCAGCAGCCGTTGCAAACGAGTTACTCGTTGTCTTTCCTGTCGATACATTTTTGGTTTTCAGCACGATGCTACTCAACATCGCATCCGAATAGCCATCCGGCATGGTGCAACTCACTGTCACCTTACTAACTAATGGATCTTTCTTACATGAGAAAAATGTTAATCCCATCAACAAGGACAGGAGAATTAAACTGATACTTTTTAAATGTTTCATTTTTTTGTTATTTATGTTATTAATTGATGTTTGATTGTCTCTTCTTTTCACTTAAATCCATTGTTTATGGCAAATCCAAGGAACATTATCTATATCTTTATATTGATCTCCATTCCGAAATACGGGGAGACATTTCGCCGTACCTTTACGCCGGAAACGGTGTAATCGGGAGCACAATCGAATAGCTTATCGATGAAAAAGGCCAATTTAACATACTTAGTTATGGTTTTTGTTACTTTCAGATTAAAATATGAGGCGAAGGGTGTGGTTCGTTTGTCATATACCGCCGAGCTGTTCGGTTCGATGACCAACCATTGCAGATACATATCCTCCCTGTCCGCATCCGTGTAATCGTGCATTGTCCCCGTATTGTCCATGTAGGAAATCGGAACGCCGTCGCGCCACATTGTCTGTTGGCTCGCAAACCAATCGATTTGGAAGGTGAGCGAAAAAGCCAGACCCAATTTTTCAAAGTAGGTATCTGTGATGACATTGGTATTAAATCGCTCGCGGATCATGCCATCGGTCCAATTATAGCATCCTATATATAAATTATTTACAGGTACGCCATCGATTACTCTCGTTACCGAAGCATTAAACATCGGTTCACTATTTACGTAAGTGGTGCGAAACCAAGCGCCGTTTACGGTGAAACGGGTTTTGATCTTACTAAGCCGCGGTGACGAGTATTGAAACTCCACACCTATCTTCTTGATTTGACTACCATTAGTCACTTGAGAATAGGCATCCAAAAGCGTAGTTGGAGTGTAGGGCAATGTGGTCAAGTCCGGCTGTTCTGTGATGTTTACGTGGTCGATACCGCTGGGATCATATTTCTTGTAGGTATATGGAACGCAAACCGTTGAATGTCGGAAACCGGAGGTCATATTTTCGTTGAAAAAGGTGACGGAGAAATCATTTTTGTTATACTCGGCACTCAGTTGTATCTCCCACTTCCGGTTCTTGGCGGGCTGCAGGTCATAGTTGGTTGGATCGATCGTGTAGGTGAGAATGTTGAGTCGCCGGTAATCGGGATTGGCATGCCAGTAATTGAGTTGAATCACATCCACATAATAAGTTGCGGGATACACTTGCGCCAGCGTGGGCAGTTTGGTGTGCATCCCCCAACCGCCGGCAAACGCAAACTTCCATTCGCTCTTTTTAGTCTTGACACCAGGAAAGTGCCAACGGGCGTTTACTCTCGGATCTACATACATCTTACCCTGCATGGCATAACTATCATCCAAATTGAGGGCTTGCACACCGCGTACACCAGCCGTAACCCAACTTTCACTCCATCCGAACGCATTTCTCGCATTGTCAGGAGTTGCGGAGGCGCTACGGTGGCGGCTGTGTCTTACAAATTTTCACTTTTCTGAATGGTGCATGCTTTAGGTTTAAGGCTTCGTATATCTGCTCGGCTTGCTTTGTCGGCTTGCTGCATTGGCGGAGCGTCACTTTGTCACCCAAGGCATTGACAGCTTCGGTGGTGACTAATTTCTGCGTGGACATGCGCCGCACTATTTCCGTCCAATAACAATTCTCTCCCGATTGCTTTAGTCCAAGCCGTATGGTGTTGACCACCCAGTATGCAAGCAATCCGAAGAACAGATGGGCGTCGCTGCGGTCGTCCTTTTGATGGTAGATAGGGCGCAAGTTCAGGTCGGTTTTGAGCTGCCTGTTGGTGCATTCGATTTCACGTATCAGGTTGTAATAGTCCCATGTGGTCTATTCTCCAAAGGTTCTCACATTGTACGCAGAAAGTAAACGCCTGTGTTCTTGTCGATTGCTGAAAGATTTTTGATATTCCACTCCACCTGGCACATTTCGGCAGGCTTAATGAATTGGCCACAACGCTTCATAATTCGTATGGCTTGGATATTCCTTTGCCTGTAAGTAATGATCCGGAAAAAGCGATAATTGGGATTATCAATGCGGCAGAAAACACGGAAGGTTTCATCCTAAGCGTTATCATTGCAGATGAAAATATAAAATCCATGTTGCGATTTAATGTCGGACAATTAGGCTTTTCCACGACAAACGGTTTGGAATTTGCAGGGGAGAGTTCATTCGACTTCACTAAATCCGAAATCGGCAATACCGGACTGACACTCTATTTCGATCTGATGAAATTAGACCTAAGTCGTACTAAAAATATCCCCGAAGCTACTGCCGCCGGCTATCCCGATGATTTTGTCGGCGTATTTGTGAAAGAGGCAGCCATCGGTTTACCTAAGAAGTGGTCCAAAAATACCGATGGTCTGAGTTTGGTGGGCAGGGATCTTCTCGGTACAGGTGGATTTTCGGGTACGGTGGGATTGAAATCTAACGGTACGACATGGGCTAACCTTGGCGACAATGGTTTCCGTGTGGGGTTCAACTCTTTCGACATCACTTTCCGGCAGAACGCCATCGTGGAGTCCAATATCCGGGCCAAGTTGGTGATTCCCAATTTTAAAGACAGGACTGCGAACGGGGATTTTGTTATCGATGTCATCGGTCACTTGTCCGAGAACGGGGATTTCAACCTCACGGCGGCACTCAGTCCGCCCTTGCACGCCAATCTGTTCAACTTCGTCAATTTCGATTTCAAAAGCTTTGAGATCGGGAGGCAGGGCAGTGATTTCTATTTGGGGACCTCCTGCGATATCTGGTTCCCGGAAGATTCGGTGATGCATAAAATCATCGAAGGACAAAAAATCACCATTCCCAACCTGCGCATATACAGCAATGGCACTTTCGAATTAGTGGGCGGCACCGCTTGCATCCCCACCAATATCAGCCTACGGCTGGGTCCGGTGAATGTGGGCGTGACAGGCATAAACTTCGGCTCCTACCAAAGAAAGACGGATGTCGGGAATACGGGAACGGAGGTGATGCGGCAATACAACTATTTCGGTTTCGACGGCGCGATCAGCATCAATCCGTTAGGCATAGACGCCCGCGGTGAAGGAATAAAGTACTACTATACGGTGGACGGTGGTCCCAAAGACTCTTTCCTCCATATCCAGACCATCGAGGCGGATTTGATGATACCCGGCAATGTGCCGGCGGAAAAGGCCGCCGTTATTATCCACGGTATGCTCTTTATTCCCGAACCGGGCACCTCTCCCGAATATAGGGGCGAAATATCACTCAAGATTCCCAAAGCCAAAATAGCTGCCGGTGCCAGTATGCGTCTGGCACCCAAGTATCCCGCTTTCCTTGTGGATGCCAAAAATGACTCTTATTTAGCAGCACATTCCCCATATCGCCTATCTGCCTAAGAAAATGCAAAGAAATATTTTCCAAAAATATGAATAATAAAAGATTTTTTGTATTTTCACCATCTGAAATTTCGAATAATATGCAACAAAAAGTTTTCCATATCTGTTTTTATAGGGCGTTGTTTATGCGCGGAAATATGACATGTTCTTTAAAAAACGATTATTGCCTCTTGAGCTAAACTGATATGATTTTAATTGATGAATAAAAAATATTGATATGCATTTTTTTACAGAACCTCTTTCAATTCCGGACTTCAATTCAGATCCAATGGCTGTGATACCTTATGGACCTTTAGCCGAATCCGAAGAAACGGAATTTATGACCTGTTGCCAATTTGTTTTCCCCACAGAGGCCAAAGCGTTTGCCTGTCAAAAGGGAATGATTTTCATTCAGGAAGCCTCCGCAAATCATGTCAATTTGATCTTAAAACCAACTTCCTCATTGGATATTGAATTCTCTCCTGTTAAATACTATATATACAGAGGCTTATTGAAAAATAGTTTTCTAAATGGCGCAAATATTAAAGCCAAAGGTGTTAATGAGTCCGAATTTATCAATAAATTTTGGAGCAATTGGGAAAAACATAAAATCAATGTAGCTCAGCCCAATCTTCCTGACCCCACGCCTAAAAGCCTTGGATATGATTCTTCCCTATCAGGTGATGAAAACGTGGAAAAAATATTCAACAACTCGTTAAACGATGTGAAAGCCGTTTTAGTTGGCGAGGGTGAATGGTTGGGCAATTTTGACACTGCGGAATCATCGTTTGAAGTAGTTATCGATACAGATCATTTTGATGTCGATCTGAGTTTTTTGAGAGATGTCAAATCCTCAGTTGTTTTCACCGCCTCTCCCGATGATGAATTTAGGGAAAGGGTGGAACGTGAAAAAATCCTCTCCTTCATCGACCCTGCTGCCTTCTTTGGAATGCATTATAAAGTGGGTGTAAAGATTTCTACGTATATATCTTCTGAAAAACAAACTGTTGTTAAGAAAAAAGACGATTTATATGTGGAGGTTATCGCTAAATTCCCCACTAAAAACAGGGTATATATTGACATTAGGAATGAACGGGGATATTCCTACAATTTTTACCGCAATTATGGCGATGAGAATCACCATTTGTTGAAACTGAAAGCACGTTCCGCTTCCAATTTTATGGAGGACAGTTACTATACATATAAATGGCCCATTTTCTTTGCTGACAATCCCATAGAGACGGATGGCAAATTCAACAAAATAGAGATGCAACTCCGTGTAGATGACAATATAAAACCATTACTTTTTCTACGTGATCCTGAATTAAGCCGAAAGTTGAAAAGGCGGCATTTCATTGACGAAAAAGCTCTGTTGGATGGAATAATGCTTGATTGGAGTAAATCTGTGATGTTGAAATTCCCGAATACGGGAACCGCTCCCTCGAAAGAAAATGTGGCTTGGCACATACAACTGCAATATTTCCGGCAAGATGATATCGTGGGCGATAAAGACCTTGTTCCTCAAAATGAAAGTTTTCAGGATCGCTTGTTCCTTAATATAGGATTACCATCCAAAGATGGCGCATTGGATGTGTTCCAACATCTGCAAGCATCAAGATACACGCTCGTAAACGGTGACGATTTCACTTATGTTTCATGCGCGAGCGTCTACAAAGATATTGACGATGTTGTATTTTGCATGCAACCGGAATATGTTCACACAGAGTCTAAGAATGCATACACCATGATTTCTAATTTGAAAAAGAGTCAGCGGAATCCTTTAATAGCAAGCCCTGTTTTTCCAATAAATACTAAATTTCAACGAATTAATGTAAAGGAAAACGACAATGATGTGTTTATTATTTCCATTTCAAATGTAAATAGAGATGGAAAAACGACAAAAAAGGAAAGCCTTTTCCTTTTAGGTATTACGAATGACGAATTATATTTTTTGACAAGGGCGGCAAATACCTTAGGACTTTCTGAAGGTCATGCAAGAAGCATTGTTTTTTCTGAAATACAATTGGGAGAGATTGAAAGAATAATTCCTTACCGGAAATATGAATTGAATGTAAGAGGACTAGATGATGAAGGAGGGGTTAAAACGACTACTTCTACCGAAGTGTTTGTTTACACATTAGACGGACACTGTTTTAATAGTGAGGTGTTCGGACGGAGAAGTAATATTGCTTTAGGATTACCTGATCCGGGCATCTACAGAGAATTTGATTATTGCCACCGCATACTCTACAACAAGAACCATACAATTGTGACATCTTCCCCAACATTGCAAAATGGCATCGTTACGGTTCCTGATTTTGATAATGATTACGATGACGATGAAGTAGAAGTGGAGCTTAGGGGAGATTTATTATTTCCAATAGATAAAATAGGAGACACACAAATTAGCAATAAAAGATCTTCATATCCTTTGATTATTATTATTCATGGAAATGGTCAGAATTATATGGATTATGAGCGAGACGCTAATTTATGTTCGCATTTAGCCAAAAATGGTTTTATCACATTGAGTATTGATTGTCTTATCACAAAAGCCGAAGTGAAACTCACCCCCTACAGCCTACCACCCTTCCCATATGATTACGTATTTCAAGTTTATTCGACCACCTTTTTCTACAATAAGGCTGAAAAGGTGTTGGATTATGTCAGTAATTCGCAACTATTCCCTTCCGGATTACGATATGATGAAGATTTTGCGGTTGATTTGTCTGATTCGCCTAAAATAATATTTTTAAGAAATAGAGATATATTTGAAGGAAGTGGAATGGCTGCATTCGGTCGTTCAAATCTGCTTTATCCACACTTAAAACTTATAAAGGATTATTTCAATAATAGAGTTGAAGACAATATTGGCATTATGGGACATAGTCGCGGAGGAGAAGCTGTAGTCAGAGCGGCTAAAGATATCGGTGCATCATCGGCGCCAATTAATTTGCGTAAAATTAATGCAATAATTTCTTTGGCTCCAACGGATCAATACGAAGAAGAATGTTTAACTCAAGATATTTCTTATTTTGTATTATACGGCTCCAAAGATGGAGATGTTTCAGGTGCAACAAGACACAGTCCTAATTATACAAACAAAAATACTGGATCAGGAGCCTTTTCTCTATATGATAGGGCTATTAATAATAGTGAAAAATCAATGGCTTTTGTATATGGAGCCACACATAATGGGTTTATTACGACAAACGAGGATTATCCTGATGATAAGGCAACAGAAGATATAGCAGTTCAACGTGCAATTTCTAGGGCCTATGTAAATGCATTTTTTAGAATGTTTCTTAAGAATGAAGATGTCTGGAAACCAATATTTTCAGGTTCTAATGTTCCTGATACTATAACTAAAGAAAATATAATTCATCTACAATGTCAGAACTTTGCAAACCGAAAACACATTGCTAGTACTACTGAAGAATTATATGATTTAATCAGTGCCGATACTGGGTTTGAATTTAAAATAACGGAATTCGATTTAAGAGGAATAAAACCAAATTTCAATTTTGATAAAAGAGCAGATCCTTTTTCCCCTCATTTCTATAGTGGGATATTTATTAAATATCCATCGACAGGAGGGAAGATTACCATTACTATTCCTGCTGCGAAGAAAAATGCAAGCAACTATAGTTTTATCAGTTTTAGAATTTGCCATGTAAGTGGGGAATATGCGACAAGTTCAAAAAATAAAGAGGTTAATCTTTTTAAGATATATAATAATTTAGATAATCTAGCTATAGAAATTGAAGACTCTTCATCTACAAAATATACTATGCCTATTAACAAATCTATACCTTCCCCAGATAAACGAATTAATATAACCCGAAATGGGCGGAATGATTTCGAATATTTAACAAAATCAGCATTGATTACTATTAGAATGCCACTGATAAATTACAAAAATGAAAATATCGATTTGCGGAATATAAAATATATAAAAATTGTTTTCCCCTCAACATCGGAAGATGGATTTATTAACATTGATACAGTAGAATACACTAATTAACAATGAAGATGAAGCCGGTTTTTATCATATTATTTTTTTTGTTTAGCATATTCCCTATTGTTAATTCTCAAAATAGCATTAATGGAAATTATGATAGGGACACGAAATTGTTTAATGCAGATGACAATGACTATTGGATTGATTTTTTCAAAAATGGTGTTGCGAAAATTTCAAAGAACGGATACATGGGATTTATAGATACAACCGGCAAAATATTATGCGATCCCCAATATGATATTATTTATAATTTTGAACATGGAGTAGCAAAAGTAGGATTAGAAGGGAAATATGGATTGATTAGTATTACAGGGGAAGAAATAGCTCAGCCTCATTTTGAAGAAATAGGTACATTTAATGAAAATTTATTTATTGTAAAACAGCGGAATAAAGGCAAATACAGTTACGGTGTTCTTGAGAAGAACGGAGAAATGTTGATTGAAGCAGAATATAGGTCACTCGGTAAAGCCAATGATACAAAGGTGGTTTATTATGACGGGGAGAATATAGGGTTAATAGATTTATTTACAAGAGAGAAATCCCCCCCCGTGTTTAAATACAATGGAAGCAGACCTTTTGAGGATGAGAATATTAGTGTTGATATTAGAACCGGAAAGGTTGTTTTAATAAATAATCAAGCCAATAATTCCATAGCAGTATTAGATTTTCATGATGGATTAAGCATAGCATGTCAGGAGATTGGCAATAAAGTCTACTTGGGTTATATGGATACGAGTCTTCGAGCTGTAATACCCCCCCAATTTGATTGGGTAACTCATTTTGAAAAAGGGTATGCCCCGGTTATGAAAAATCAAAGATGGGGAGTTATAAACCAATCGGGGAATATCGTGATCCCCTTAATTTTCGAATTTATCGAAAGGATAAATGAAAACAGATTTTTAGTATTCAAAGAAAATAAATACGGCGTATTGGACAGCACCGGCACTGTTATTCTCCCCCTTGAATATAATTCGCTTTATTATTTATTTGAAGGATTATATGCGACCAACAATGGAGAAAAATGGGGTGCTATTAATGAACAAGAAAAAATAATTTTAAATTATGAATACGATGTTATCATTGATAGTTTGGCTCTGAAGACCTGCGGTTCTTTCCCTTTGCCGACATCTCTAATTAGAGTTAAGTATGATTTCCAAGGTCAGTATTTTAACACAGCAGGATTGACGGATAAAGCACGCATTTATTTTTCTAAATTAATAGAAGGGAAACCGTATTTTTTAGATCAAAAATATATCCGTTATGATCTTTTCACACCACTAAAAGATGAAATTAATAGGAAATCGGACAAGTATTATTATTACATGCCTATAAATGAAGAGTACAGTGTCGTAGGAGACAGACAAGTAAATGATGAGCTCTTTCCTTTTGGTGTTAAACATACTGATGATCGTTATGATTATAATCGTTATGTCTATGCTGGTGATGTTATCAAATATGGAGTAATAAATAAGATTGGAGATACTATTATTCCTATTGTTTATGATGCCATATCTTATGATGGTTCAAATCGTCTATCCAATAATGAGTTAAATCTTTTTGTCGTAACAATCGAAAACGATGCGAGGACACTTAGCGGTGTCTTAAATATTAATAATACATTTATCATTGATCTTGATAATCTATTTATTCAAATAATAGGGAGTAAAATTGTTGTTCGGAAGGGTTATGAGACTGCAATATATGATTTTACTGGAAAATTAATCGCTCCCTTTAAAGAAATAAAATACAGGGAGGGAACGGCTGGGTCAATAAGAGCTGAATAAGAATGCAAATTTCACAAATAATAAAATTAAAGACGTATGAATTCTACATATCAAATACAAAAAAACTTGAAGGAATATCGTAATATTTTCTATCTAATGATTGAGGTGAAAGTCGTTTTACTTGAAAACAAATTGACATATAGCGCTTTCCCTATAAGATTGTCAGTTGTAGATGGAGAACAAAGCGTCAATGGCTTTATCACCATCATATCAGGAAATCAAAAAGAATTATTTTCATATTTTATGGTTGATGCATTCTTGAATTTTTCATCAAATTCGGAAATACGATTTGGATATGGAGATGAATTAATTAATGTTATAGAAAATGTGGATGCGCAAAATATAAATCCACTCCCTGCATTTTTGGAAGGAATTCCACATGAAATTGCGGATAATAACTGGCTTAAAAATTTATCGGAAAACTTAAATAAATAATATTAATCATAAGTCATGTCAACCGAACAACAGTACATAGCCCCGCTTTCTGATTTAATAGATGCTTCGCAAATACCTGGAGATTTTCAGGCCTTGGAGTCATTAGCTCAAGAAGGAGTTGATATCTTGCTGCAAAAGATTTTTTATAAAAGCTATGTGGCGAACACCCCCGGATCGGATGTTTCCTATTACCATCTTATTGTAGTCACAAAAGCGTTGCGACTACCGATCCTTGATATTGGATTTAACATCGTGTTTTTCAAATCCCCGAACAACGATTCGTCCGAATTTCCCATAACTTTTGATGTGAGGTGGCCCATTAAAAAGTATATCTCTAATTTCAAAACACAAGGTTTCTCATACGCTCCACAAGCCTTGGTGGATATATTCTTAGAGCTGACCAATGTGGACGAACAGACTTTTTATCGAAATATTGTCACCTCTTTCTTCAATGGAGGCGATGACAGTTATTTAACCTTTTTCTCATCCCTTGAAAACAATATAAGCGCCTATTCGGAAGGAATAATCGCAGTGGATGCCGAAATTACGAATATATTGACTCAACTTGATACAATCAAAAATGAAGTTAAAGACTTGTTGACGACTACAAACTTATTTACAGTAGAAAATATTTTCGATAATTACACTGAAGATTCGGACATTGACAATTCCGTTCAATCGATCGTTGCATCCCTCGAAAAATTGAATGACGATTTTGATATAGAGTTAAATATTTTCAAGGAGGTTGTTGTTTCCGCAATAGCAAATTTTTCAATTAATGAGGCATTTGACAGATTAGCCGATCTGTTTGGCAGTTGGCTTGAAGACATTACGATACAACAAATAAAAGATTTGTTAATCCCCCAATTCTCCCTCAAATTGAGCAATATTAACATGGGATTGGAATTCCCAAGAAAATGGCTCGTACCTGTTTACACCGGATCGGAACCAGTGAGCGGATTGAATATCAATGACCCATTGCCTGAACCCTTCCAAAGTTCATTGGATTTTACGGTTGGGGATTTGATTTATTCCACACAGGATAGTTTCCTATTCGAGAATCAAGCCCATTTCACATTCAAACGTTCCATGATTGGAAACACAGGACTACTTGTTGAATTTGAAGGTTTGAAGGTTGACATGAGTGATTCTTACAATATTCCTGAAGCCATAGCCGACGGTCGCCCAGATAATTTCCAAGGCATTTATGCGGAAAAAGCTGCGATCACTCTCCCTTCCAAATGGTTCAAAAATGTGGATAATACCACCTTGCAGATCGCAGGCTATAATATGCTCATTGGCACTGGTGGATTTTCAGGAAGAATAGCTTTGGAAGCGGTCAGCGGCACGCAAGGAGCAAACGACTATTTGTGGGCTAATCTCGGCGACAACGGCTTCCGTGTTGGGTTCAACTCTTTCGACATCACTTTCAAACAGAACGCCATCGTGGAGTCCAATATCCGGGCGAAGTTAGAGATTCCCCGCTTTAACAAAGATAATTCAGATAGCGAATCATTGACCGTAGATGTCATCGGGCATTTGTCCGAGAACGGCGATTTCAACCTCACGGCGGCACTCAATCCGCCCCTGCAAGCTAACCTGTTCAACTTCGTCAATTTCGATTTCAAGAGTTTTGAGATCGGAAGGCAGGGCAGTGATTTCTATTTGGGAACCTCCTGCGATATCTGGTTTGATAATGAGATATCTTCAAGTTTAATTTTTTTACGAAAACCAATTTTTACAAAACTGGATTTTTATAAAAATTACAGTATATTAGCAGCCTAAAAATTTCAACACCATGAAGATGAAAAATATCTACATTTGCTTGATTTTTAGAATTCTATTTGTTTTTTTATTTATTTGCACCTGTAGTTGCAACATTAATATGAGGGTTTGTGAAAATCAATTTGAGAGGGAAGTAAAACACGAATATCAAATGTCAAATGATCATGAAGACACGATGACGACAATTTGCAATGTACATATTTGCTACCCCTCAATATGTGGCTTGAAAAATAGAATAATAGAAGATAGCATTAACCGTGTTTTGAAGAAATCTTTTTTAGAGAATTCATATTGTTGCAATGATGATCTATTTTTTGCAGCCTTATCAGAAATAGATGTCCGATATAAAATCAACTATCTTACTCCTGATTTTATATCGATAACTTCACAAATGCTCACTAATTGTGGTGCGGGAGGAGGGAATGTGATTAAAATATATAATATTGATTTGGAAAATGGGAAACTCCTAAAAAACGATGATATCTTTAAGGCAATGTCTCAACAGGAATACGAAGAAGAGATGTTGAAAATATGGGAGATGAATAAGCAAGATAAGTACAACAAGGATAGATTTTTTGAAGATTGTTATGGCGAATATAATTTTTCTTATAGGGATGATTTAGAAATAGCATTTACTAAGGAGACCGTTATTTTCATATTTGCCAAAAATGGGTCATGCGGACCTCTCTCAATAGAGATAAGGAAAAATGACGTAAAGAATATTATTAACTCTAAACTTGTCAGGGATTGACGTGCGTGGGACATTATTTGGAGCGAAGGTGAATATCGTGGATGATACAAATGTGAAAAATAAAAGGACTATCATTCGATGGTGGTTTTATAATTTTTTCATTGTTAAACTAACTCACAATCAGTTGTATTATCTTTCACAAAATACCCGCCATACCGGGAAGCACCCGTGAACTCGATTAAATCTTGTTTCACCATTTTCTTTATATTATACTCTACTGTTCTTGGCAGGAGAATATATTCCCCATTCTTTTTTAAGTTTATCTTTATATGAAAATCATCAAAATCAATAACTTGTGAAAATAAAACTAAATTACTTCTGTTTATTTGCACGCAAATCTCCTCTGACAATACTTCCATTGTTTTTTTAATGAAGATTTTTGTTCCACAGTCTTCCCATCCATTAAATGAAAAACAGTATAATTCCCTTTTTGAGAAACATATGCAATGTCGGAAGTCTTTATTTCTTGCATTTCCCCATAAGACAATACGACTAAAAATAGATGTTCATTTTTTGCAAGAAACTGCCTTTCATGCAGGCAATTGCTTGATAAGTCGTGATATAGCCTAAGAATAAAGAAAAACAGGAAATAACAAGTGTTTCGAATAACTGTTAGGACAGCTACCGTGCCTTTACTTTGCAAATTAAAAAAGAAAGATTAATTTACTTCAGAAAAGAAGCAGAAGTGAACTATCGACGTGCCAAGATTCAAGATCTATCCTTCGCATTAGTCTTCTGCTCTCTTTCCTGGAGGTACGGGTTGAACGGCTTCAAATAGAATGATAGACAACAAGGTCTAATAAAGGCTCTAAAGCGTTGCAACCTATTTTATTAACTTTCAAAAACAAAAGTATGAAAAATTATGATTGTATCGTCGGTATTGACGTTTCAAAATTGAAATTGGATGTTGTTTTCCTTGTAAAGCCAGAGGGAAAGCAGCATAAACACATCATTGTCAGCAATGACAAAAAAGGGATTAAAGGAATTGTTAATCATCTGAAAAAGAATGGGGTAAATCCATCCAAATCCTTGTTTTGTTTTGAGGACACCGGCGTTTACTCCTCGCCGTTGTGTTACTATTTATCTGCTAATCAATTGAGATACTGGATAATTCCCGCCCTCGAAATTAAAAGGAGCAAAGGGATTTCACGAGGCAAGACAGACAAGTCTGATGCCCGCGACATTGCTTTTTACGCCCACACCCATTTGCACAAAATACGCGAAGGTAAAGTGGCGGAAAAGGATATCGCTGAATTGAAGCTGTTGATCAGCGAGAGGGACAAGTTGCTCAAGAGCATCCGTCTTTTCGAGAGCAACAAGGAAAACGAGAAATTCCTTCCCGCTGAAATAACAAAGAAGATGTTGAAAATCAACAAGGAAACGATTAAACATCTCAAGAAAAGTTTGCTGAAAATTGAGGCAAGAATGCTTGAGATCGTTTCAGGCAATGAGATGTTGTCAGAGCAACAGGAACTATTGACATCCATCATTGGGATCGGTACGCAGACGGCAATTAATCTGATTGTTGTAACAAAAGGATTCACAACCTTTGACAACTGGCGGCAATTGGCTTGTTATGCCGGGGTGGCACCGTTTGAGTACAGTTCCGGCAGTTCGATACGCGGGCGGACGAAAGTGAGCCATTTGGCGGACAAGAAACTCAAATCGCTGCTGAATATGTGCGCCATGACGGCAGTTAAATTAGATTCTGAGCTAAGATTATATTACGAGAGAAAAGTGGCGGAAGGGAAGTCTAAGATGTTGGTTTTGAATAATGTGAGAGCCAAACTATTGGCTCGGGCATTCGCAGTGATCAACAGGGGGACGCCATATCTAAATATCAGAAAATATGCGAGTTAATTTTTTTCGAGAGAAAAGAGGAAAAACACTTGATTTTTATCATAGAATGCCTTTAGTCTTGTGCTTTAGTGCCCACTCTGGGTGCGGCGATTTTTTCTTTTCCATTGTATATATTACGTAATTACGTAACTGCAAAAATACACAAAAAAAATACAAATACAAGTGTATCTGCATTTTTTGACAACTATTCCCTAATAGATGGGAAAGTTAGGGGTTAAGTGAGAACATGTTTTTTGATGGCAAAAATCTGAAATCCGAAGCAGGTGGGAAAGACGGCGTTAGCAGAATGGTTACCTTATAGGAACATGCTCCGTCGGCGTGACAAGTTTAAAAAGTAAGTGTTTTATCAGGAAGGCGTTCAAAAGCCTGATTAACGGGAATTTTATAACTCGCATTCCGATTTTGCAAATAGTAATTCCCATTACAATAATAGATATTTACACTATCAATATCCAGACCTTTGATCTTTAAAATATTACGATCACGTTGATAGGTTATGCTATTCCGGATTGGCGTGCTCCATTGCTGAATTTCAAAAGTGTGGTATGACGGGATGATCCGATTAAGTGAATCAAAGTCTGTGGAACGATCGGCGACGACAACACGCCGACTACGGATGATCTGATCGAAAATGAAAATCTCTTCCTGTACATCAGTTTCGATAAAAAACTCCACTTCTTCGTATTCCAATTCGGGAAAATCAAGATCTCCCAGCGCCGCCCAAAACAAGCTGTCCTCCGATTCAGCATCTGCTACTTCTTCCGACATCGTTTCCTTCACCGGCATCTCATTTTCTTCTATTCGGCTTGTATCTTCAATCACGATCTCTTGCTTATCCGCGGGAACAATAACCGTGGTGTAATAATGATTTTCTTTCGTTATCGCTTTATATAAAAAAAAGATAGCGGCACTCACTCCCAGCCCAACCAGCAATCCCACAAAAAAAAACGGAATTTTCCCTTTACTATCTTTCCGTTTAGTCCGCCTTGTTTCGCCGCTCATTTTAAATCAGTATATTTATTTGATATTACGAAAGTTATATATAAATTCTCCATTCACATCCTCTTATTCGCAAAAGTGCTGTAAATGTTACAATAACA
>JAJDJJ010000031.1 GCA_030267125.1 Bacteroidales bacterium OttesenSCG-928-B11 | reverse complement strand
GGAAAAAGAAAATCATTCTCAATCAAGACAGTTTGTTCGTGGAAAAAGAAAAACCAATGCCTTTATGAAATAAGAAGAGTTGTGGACAATCTCTAAAACCTTCTGAAAAAGACTTAACCGGCAATGATAGCCTGCGCAAAAAACAATCAAATAAATCGCGTCTCATCAGTGTTCATTTGTCTCCTCCATTGTTAATTACTTTCCGTAGTCTTCAACTTATCCCTATATAAATCAGCGAATTTAAGTTTTTTATATTTTTTTTCAGGGTGTGGATATTTATTTGATTTTTTTTTCTATTTTTGCCGCCAATTTGAACTATAAATCCGTAAATAGAAAAAAAAGAGATATAAGGAATTAAAAACCAAGGTTTTAAAACCGTAAAAAACGCTGAAAAAACAATGGCCAATAAGAAAAAATTAGCAGCAGATGCTCGAAAAGAAGCCCAAAAAACCATGTATATGGCACGGTTGGTAGATAACCCCACCTCCCCAAGGAAGACTAGAATCATGGCGGACGTGATTAGAGGTAAGGATGTTGATTATGCAATGAATGTTTTAAAATATAGCAAGAAAGAGTCTGCTGAGAAGCTTTTGAAACTATTGAAATCAGCGATTGCAAATTGGCAAATCAAAAACGAAGGAGTTAGATTGGAAGATGCTGACCTATACATTAAATCTATCGTGGTTGATGGCGGAAGAATGTTGAAACGCCTCCGTACCGCTCCTCAAGGTAGAGGATATAGAATCAGAAAACGCTCTAACCACATCACATTGGTGCTGGGAAACAAAGCAGAAAATAATAATATTGTTGAAGAAACACAAAATATAAAATAGTATGGGTCAAAAAGTAAATCCGGTAGGCTTAAGATTAGGAATTATCAGAGGTTGGGATTCTAATTGGTACGGCGGCAAAAAATTCGCCGATAAGATTGTCGAAGATGACAAAATTAGGAAATATTTGAACGCGCGTTTGTTCAAAGCCGGAATAGCAAAAATTTACATTGAAAGGACACTCAAGCTGGTAACGGTTACCATCAACACGGCTCGTCCGGGTTTGATCATCGGAAAAGGTGGCACGGAAGTTGATAAGTTGAAAGAAGAGTTGAAGAAGATCACCAACAAGGATATCCAAATCAACATTGCGGAAGTGAAAAGACCGGATTTAGACGCGGTTTTGGTTTCTCAAAACGTGGCTAAACAGATCGAAGGTCGTGTTTCTTACCGTAAAGCGGTTAAAACCGCCATCGCCGCAACCATGCGGTCCAATGCCGAAGGAATCAAGATATCCATCTCCGGTAGATTGGGCGGCGCCGAAATGGCAAGAACCGAGCACTTTAAAGAAGGAAGAACGCCTCTCCATACATTGCGCGCCGATATCGATTACGCTACGGCAGAAGCACACACTACCTATGGAAGAATTGGTGTGAAAGTTTGGATCTGTAGAGGTTTGGTTTATGGGAAACGGGATTTTTTCAGCGTGGTTCCCGATAACAAAGACCCAAAAGGCGGCGGAGCGAAAAGAGCGCCGAGAGGTCCGAGAAAAAGCAAATAATTGAGTAGAAACTGTAAAAAAATATAACCCATGTTACAACCAAAAAAGACCAAATACAGAAGGCCGCAGAAAGGGAGAATGAAAAGCATCACCAAGCGTGGTAGCGAAATCGCTTTCGGATCATTCGCCCTCAAAACATTAGACCAAATGTGGTTGACCGGTCGCCAAATAGAAGCGGCACGTCAGGCCATTACCCGTTACATGAAACGTGAAGGACAATTGTGGATTCGCGTATTTCCAGACAAACCCGTTACTAAAAAACCCGCCGAAGTACGTATGGGTAAAGGTAAGGGAGCTCCTGAATACTTCGTGGCCAGAATTAGCCCCGGCAGAATTCTCTTCGAATCTGACGGCGTTCCCCTCGAAGTGGCAAAAGAAGCCATGCGCCTCGGAGCACAAAAATTACCGGTGCATACGAAGTTTGTAGTTAGAAGAGATTATTCAGAAGAAATTTAACAACGATGAAACAGTCCGTAGTAGTAGAACTTTCAACAGCGGAAATAGTTGAAAGATTAGCTGAAGAAGCAATGCAGCTAACCAAATTGAAATTGAACAACGCGATTACTCCCCTCGAAAATCCTAATAAGATTAAAGAACAACGAAGAGCCATCGCTCGTATGAAAACCGAATTACGCAAACGTCAAATTAGCGAAAGCCGTAAATAATTTATAGAGACATGGAAGAAAAAAGAAATAATAGAAAAGTCAGAGAAGGCGTAGTAGTTAGCAACAAGATGGAAAAATCCATCGTTGTAAACGTTGAGCGTAGATTGAAACACCCCATGTACGGGAAGTTCCTCAAAAGATCCACCAAATTGATGGCGCACGATGAGAAAAATGAGTGCAACATCGGGGATAAAGTAAAAGTTATGGAGACCAGACCCTTGAGCAAAAACAAGTGCTGGCGATTAGTTGAAATTATAGAAAAGGCAAAATAGTTATGGTACAACAGGAATCAAGATTATTAGTAGCGGATAACAGCGGCGCGAAAGAGGTGCTTTGTATTCGTGTTCTTGGCGGAACGAAAAAACGTTATGCCGGTGTGGGTGACAAAATCATCGTGACGGTGAAAAGCGCGATCCCATCGGGCAATATTAAAAAAGGTACTGTGACTAAAGCGGTTGTAGTACGCACGAAAAAACACATTCGCAGGGCGGACGGTTCTTACATCAAGTTTGATGATAACGCGGTGGTTTTACTTACCCCCGGTGAAGAGCTTCGCGGAACCCGTATCTTCGGTCCCGTGGCTCGTGAACTTCGTGAAAAACAATACATGAAGATCGTTTCTTTGGCACCCGAAGTGCTATAGTAAAGATGCGGTTTGTTGCGGCTTTATGTATGCGTACGTAAATCATGCATCAGATTACATAATAAATAATACAATTGACAACGACCAATTGAAAAAAAGTTAAAACAATGAAAATACACATTAAAAAAGGAGACATGGTGAAAGTCATTGCCGGTAATGGGAAATCCAATACAGGCAAAGTCTTGAGTGTAGATGTGAAAAACTACAGAGCCATCGTAGAAGGTGTGAACATGATCTCAAAAGCGACCAAAGCGGACGCTAAGAATCCTAACGGAGGTATCATTAAAAAAGAAGCTTCTATCCACATTTCCAACCTCATGGTAGTTGACGGCAAAGGCAACGCCACCCGTATCGGAAGAAGAATAGGCGATAATGGAAAATTAGTTAGATATTCTAAAAAATCAGGAGAGGAGATCAAATAATGTACACACCGAGATACAAAGAAAAATACGAAAACGAAGTTATCCCCGCTTTGAAAGAGCAATTCGGCTTCAAATCAGTGATGAGAGTGCCACGGATAACTAAAATATGCTTAAACCAAGGTTTAGGTAAATTTGGCATCGCCGATAAGAAATTAATTGATATGGGCGTGCAAGAGATGACTATGATTGCCGGTCAAAGAGCTGTGGCAACCAAATCTAAAAAGGACATCTCTAACTTCAAATTGAGAAAAGGAATGCCGATCGGCGTACGCGTGACCTTGAGAGGCGAGCGGATGTATGAATTTTTAGATCGTTTGATCTCCGTTTCCATCCCTCGTATCAGAGATTTTAGAGGTATCAACGATAAAGGATTCGACGGCAGAGGAAATTATACTTTGGGAATTCCCGAACAGATCATTTTCCCTGAAATCGACATTGATAAAGTAGCGAAAATCAATGGTATGGATATTACATTCGTAACTACGGCACAAAACGACAAAGAGTGTTTGGCGTTATTAAAAGAGTTTGGATTACCATTTAAAAACCAGAAATAAGATATGGCAAAAGAATCATTAAAAGCTAAAGAAGTAAAGAGAGAAAAATTAGCTGCAAAATATGCGGTAAAACGCGCCGAGTTGAAAAAAATCATCAACGGTGATGATTATGAAGCAAAACAAGCTGCCATTATCGCTTTACAAAAATTGCCCCCGAACTCCAACCCGATCAGACAACACAATCGTTGTAAATTAACAGGTCGTCCGAAAGGATATATGCGCCAATTCGGCATCTCTCGTATCAATTTCAGAGAGATGGCGTTGGCAGGATTAATCCCGGGCGTTAAGAAAGCAAGCTGGTAAAATTAGTTTATTAAAAAGAAAGAGTAGTTATGAATACCGATCCAATAGCAGATTATTTAACACGTGTGAGAAACGCCATCAGGGCTAATCATAAAGTGGTTGAAATACCGACCTCAAAGGTGAAAAAAGAGATCACTAAGATCTTGTTTGAAAAAGGATATATATTGAATTATAAATTTGTAGATGACACACTTCCGGGTACCATCATGATCGCATTGAAATACCATCCGGCGACTAAAACTCCCGCTATCATGGAGTTGAAAAGAGTAAGCCGTCCAGGTCTGCGTAAATATGTGGGCGCCGACGAGTTACCGTCCGTGAGAAACGGTTTGGGTGTCGCTATTATCTCTACCTCGCATGGCATGATGACAGATAAAGAAGCGAGAGCACAGAATGTAGGCGGAGAAGTTATTTGTTACGTTAGTTAATAGGAGGAAGAGCAATGTCAAGAATAGGAAAATTACCGATTACACTCCCCGCGGGAGTTGAAATAAGCAGAAACGAGAAAAGTAACATCGTTACCGTTAAAGGACCGAAAGGCGAATTGCAACAATATGTTGATGGTGACATCAGTGTAAATGTTGAAGACGGTAAATTGTTGGTTACCCGTCCTACCGACCAGAAAAGACACAGAGCTCTCCACGGTCTATATAGAGCACTTCTTAACAACATGGTTATCGGCGTGTCTCAAGGATTTGAAATTAAACAAGAATTGGTGGGTGTGGGATATAGAGCCAATGCAACCGGTCAACAGTTAGAGTTGAGCTTGGGTTATTCTCACAATATCATTTTTGAGTTTCCAAAAGAGATCGCTGTTGAAACAATCAGTGAAAAAGGGAAAAACCCGATCATTATTTTAAGAGGCATCGACAAACAATTACTCGGACAAGTGGCGAACAAAATTCGTTCCTACAGAAAACCTGAACCCTACAAAGGAAAAGGTATCCGCTTCGTTGGTGAAATTGTTAGAAAGAAAGCCGGTAAATCAGCAGAAAAATAACCTTGAAAAATTAAGAAAATGGCTAAAAATAAAGAATTTAGAAGAATTAGAATTAAACATAGAGTTCGCAAGGTTGTTACCGGAACTACCGAACGCCCAAGGCTGTCTGTTTTCAGAAGCAACCGCGACATTTATGTTCAATTGATCGACGACAATGCAGGTCACACATTGGTATCTTGCTCATCGGCAATTCCTGAAATCCGCGATCAAAAAGGTACAAAAATCGAAAAATCCGCAATGGTAGGTAAATTGGTTGCACAAAAAGCGCAAGAAGCCGGAATTTCCAAAGTGGTTTTCGACCGTAACGGTTACTTATATCATGGTAGAGTAAAATCTTTGGCTGATGCAGCTAGAGAAGGTGGTTTAATTTTCTAACACGAACGATATGTCAAATTTGAAATTAAAAAAAATAAAATCAGCCGATATCGAATTAAAAGATAAATTGGTTGCTGTAAACAGAGTTACAAAAGTTACCAAGGGGGGACGTACCTTCAGTTTTTCAGCTATCGTTGTGGTAGGAAATGAAAACGGAATCGTGGGTTTCGGTTTGGGTAAAGCGAAGGAAGTTTCCGCCGCTATCGCCAAAGGAATCGATGATGCGAAGAAAAACCTCATTCAAGTTCCGGTTCTCAAAGGAACTATTCCCCATGCTCAATTGGGAAAATATAGTGGTTCGCAAGTGTTTATGAAACCGGCGGCTCCCGGTACCGGAGTTATCGCGGGTGGTGCGATGCGCGCCGTTTTGGAAAGCGTTGGCGTGAAAAACGTGTTGGCGAAATCCAAAGGCTCAACCAATCCCCACTCCGTGGTGAAAGCTACGATCCACGCTTTGTCTCAACTTCGTGATCCTTACATGGTTGCTCAAACCAGAGGTATCGAACTTGAAAAAGTGTTCAACGGATAAGAGAACGATTTCTCATAATATAGAAAGGGGCGGCACGCCCCTTTTTTTGTAACTGCTCATTTCAAGTGATTAGATCTGTTTTTTTACTTCTTAATCTTATCCAACCAGTTCCGATCATTCCCATACTCATACTCGTGGATTTTGGCGAAAAGAGAGGGAATATTGTCGGATATTAACAATAAATCATAGTGAAACGACCGGAGGAATCCCTCCGTTTTAAAATGTTCCAGTTGGGCAAGCAGATGATCATAATAACCGAAAGCGTTGAGGATAGCGACCGGTTTATTGTGCAATCCCAACTGGGCGTCGGTGATCACCTCGAAAAACTCATCCATCGTGCCATACGAACCGGGCAAGATCACAAATGCGTCAGCTAAAGCCTCAAATTGTTGTTTGCGTTCACTCATCGATTGAACTAAAATCATCTCCGGAAGATCTTGGGAAAGCACTGCGCCCTCCGCAAAGAAACCGGGCGCGATACCTATAACATTTCCTCCCGAATCCAAACAAGCGCGGGCAGCTTCGCCCATCAATCCTATGCAGGCGCCGCCATAATATATGGTGATCCCGTGCGTGGCGCAATAATGCCCCAGCTCTCTGGCTAATTCACAGTATTTGTTACTGTTGCCCGTTGCCGATCCGCAAAAAAGAGCAATAGATGTGATCTCCATTATTTTTGGATTAGATTCATGACGAATGATAACAATATGTACGAAAGTATGATGATTGGGAATGCGCCGAGCTTAAATATGATGATGAGTATCAACGCTATAAATAGAAAAATATAACGTACGTAATTCTCCTTGAAATTCAGGTTTTTAAACTTCAGAGAAAACATCGGAATGTCGGTAACTAAAAGTAGTGAAAAAACTATCGTCAAGGCTAAAACTACCCAAAGATTTGTTAAAAACGGAATAGTGCTGGCCGAATAGTGAAGAAAACCGATAAAAAGCGCGTTGGCAGGTGTGGGCAATCCGTGAAACTCGTTGACTTGCCGTTCATCGTGGTTGAAGCGGGCCAAACGCACCGCCGAAAATCCCGGTACGATGAAAGCCACAAACGGAAGCAGCTGGATGATTGACATTTCCTGCAAATAAGGTGGAAGGTTGGTAAGGCATCTTTCTAACCAGACAAAAAGAATCATGGCCGGTGCGCCGCCAAATGAAAATACATCCGCCAATGAATCCATATCAACGCCGATATCGGATTTCACTTTCAGCATTCGTGCCGCAAACCCATCCAAAAAATCGAAAATAGCACAAAGAAATAGCAGTAACGATGCCGCTTCAAGATTACCCCGCAAGGCCATTACAATCGACACGCACCCGAAAAAAAGATTGCAACAGGTTAAAATATTGGGTATATGTTTTTTCATTTTTCTCCTTTCTTATAAGTCGCGAAAGTATAAAAAAAAAGTTGCTATTTTTGCATCCTTTTCCAAGCAAATGAAAAACATACTCTTCTTCTTCCTATTACTGCTATTCGCAGGGTGTGCACAGATTGTCACGCCGGTTGGTGGCCCTAAAGATACAACGCCTCCCGTTGTCCTGAAAGAATTGCCTGAAAACCAAAGTGCTAATTTCGATTCCAAAACAATTAAAATCACATTCGACGAATTTGTAGTCTTGGCAAACCCCAACGATAACATCTTTTTCTCACCCCCACTTGAACATGCTCCTTCATATTTAGTGAAAGGCAAATCGTTGATTGTTAAGATTAACGATACACTGCGAGCCAATAAAACTTATAATATTGCTTTTACGAATGCCATTAAAGATTACACAGAAGGTAATGTATTGCCTTTTTATCTATACAGCTTTTCCACAGGAAATTATATCGACACTTTTATGATCAACGGCAAGGTGGTGGATGCGAAGACTATCGAACCGTTGGAAGGTGTGCTGGTGCTTTTGTATGACAGAAATATCGACACGTTGCCTTATTCCGAATTGCCGACTTACATTACGAAAACACAGAAAGATGGAAAGTTCGATTTTCGCCATATCAGCGAGGGAGATTATAAAATCATTGCACTAAAAGACATCAACAATAATCTTCTGTATGACTTGTCTACCGAAGGCATCGCCTTTCTGGATCAGCCTGTTTCCGCCAAACCGATGCGTGTAAATCCACCGGATTCGCTCTCTAAAATAGAGAAGCCGGCCAAAAAAGAAGAGATTTTAACCCTGTCGCTTTTTGTGCAAGAAGACACAGTGCAACGTTTGCTGAAAATGAATACACCACAATCGGATGTTTATCTGATTCCTTATCGGAGACCATTTCAGAAAATTCAAAGCCAATCACTTGGAGAAAATTATCCCGAATATTTTGAACGAATATCTGATACAAAGGATACGTTGTTTTGGTATTTCAAGCAACCGGTTTCTGACACATTGTTATATGAGATTACCTTGGAAAACAATCATAAGGATACAATTACGCTGATGCCATACAAAGCTCCGCAACAACGCGGACGCGGAAAACAAACAACGGTAAACCCGTTTGCGGTACGTCATGCCCATGCGGGCAATATCTTTAAATCGTTACAATTGAACTTTTCGCTGCCTATTTTGAAAAACGACTCGGTGCCCGTTGTCATTATCACCTCGAAAAAGAGCGGCAGCGACACAACCCTGCGGTATTACTCCGTGACCGAGGATTATGCTGTGGATATGCTGATTCCCTTTGCAATGGAGGAGAAAGTACCGTATACTGTGATGATCAGGGACTCCGTTTTCACAACGTTCAATGGATTTGCAAATGATACGATTCTCATCTCTTTTAATTCCAAATCGGAAAAGGATTTCGGAAACCTGTTGATGGAGTATGAAGTGCCTGACGAAACGATGGATTATATTGTAATACTGGAAGATAGCAGAGGAAACTTGGTGCAACAAGATGTCGTGAATAGGTCGAGGATAATTTCTTATATGCACCTGCTCCCCGGAGATTATAAAATCAAAGTGATCGAAGATCAAAATAAAAATGGAAAATGGGACACGGGAAACTATCACCAAAAACGACAACCCGAAAAGCTATATTTCTATGAGAAAAAAATCACGGTGAGAGGATATTGGGATTTGGAAGAGGAGATGAAATTAGGGAAATAAGAAAGATGGAATAGAGACGAAATAGATAGGGGGATTTAGTGAAAAATTGTGTTTGTTATTTTTAAGGATGTAAGAATGGGAAATAGTGAATCAAAATCGGAAAAATTGACCAGTACGCATTTGCCCATGGCTGGCGGTTATAATTTTCGCGATTTGGGCGGTATGAAAAACAGAGCCGGCCAACGGATTAAACCGGGAATGATGATCCGCAGCGATGATCTTTGTAATCTTACCGATGAAGATCTAAACTATTTGGCCGATATCCCGCTAATATCAATTGTGGATTTCAGGTCGGATCAGGAGGCCAAAGCCGCACCCGACAAACTCCCCGAATCCGTGATACATTATTTCCCGCTAAACATTGACCCGGGAAATTTAGCAGGAATTGTAGAACAGGGAGAGGATATGGCGGATGCGGAAGAGATGATGAACATGCTTTATAAACTATTAGTGACCGATCCGATTTGTGTCGGGCGTTACAAGGAGTTTTTCGCATTGCTGCATGATGAGACCAACATACCGTTGCTCTACCATTGCTCTGCCGGCAAGGACCGAACCGGTATCGCAACCGCACTTTTCCTGTATAGTCTTGATTTTGATTTGGAAACCATTGTCGAAGATTATCTGATATCCAATGTGTACTTGGCCGGTAAATACAAAAAATACATTGACGCCATGCCACAACTGCAACCGCTTTTTGAAACAAAACCGCAATATTTGCAGCACGCCTTCAATGAAATTAAGCTCCGGCATGGAACCGTGGAACGCTTTTTGAAAGAGACACTTTGTGTGGATTTTTGCAAGCTACGAAAAATATATCTCCAATAATCTTAGACCAATGCTTTGATCTTATTTGTTTTACGGAGACTCCCGGGCGTTTCTTTGAACATCCGTTTGCAATAATCATTAAAGTGTGACGGAGAACGGAAACCGAAATCATACCCGATTGAGGCAATGGTTTTGGTTGTGCAGGTAATATTGTGGAAAATCAGTTTCGCGCGTTCGTTTTGCAACCATTTATATACCGAAATTCCGAAAACTCTTTTGAACCGTTTCTCAAATCCCGAATAACTATAGTTGAAAATCTCAATCAGATCTTTCACCGTTTTCACCTTATGTAAGTTTGCGTAAATCTTTTCGGCAAACTCCAGATCTTTGTTTAAGATAGGGTGGAAAAAACGCTGTAACTCCTTTTCCGAATAGTATACCTTTATCAAAAAGAGAAACTCCTTGAGCTTCAATTCATGAAAATAGGAGCAATAATTTTTATCCTGAAACAAATCGACGACATTGTCCAAAAAAGATTTGATGGCGCCTCTAACAGGTAAGGATTGCAACTCTTTTTGCTTCGTCTGTTTGTCGTCGGAAAGCTTCTCCAGGGGAAACTGCGCGCAAAGCAAGAAATTGAAAGGAAAACGAAAGATTATGATGGAATAATCTTCCAGCGACTCGATCAGCGATTTCACATTACGGGGGTGGAAAAAAAACGAACCGGTTCCCAATACGCACTCTTTATACATATTCAACGAAATCCTTAGGCTGCCTTGTGTCACAAACATAACCACATGGTCGGCTGGGTTGTATTCCGCCACTTCGCATTTGGAAGATGTGTGGAATTCGATCAGAGGATAGTCTTTATTATAATGATAACAAAGCTGTTGATTGTTGATGCAATTTGATTTCATGGTGGCTCCTTTCTGTAATTTAACTCCCCTACTCATTCTATTTGTTGAAAATCAACGAGCTTCTATAAAAACAGGAAGCAGCTTATTTTTGTTCTCGAAAATCTTCTATTGTTCAAGCAAACCTTATTTTGAGTTGAAAAAAATCAGAAACCAAGATTTTCATTTTTAAATCTCATAATCTTTGGGCGCATCCCTTCGCCCTACCCCGCAAGCCTTTCCCGTCGCTCGGGTCAGGCTTTACGCTGCAAGTCCTCGCCATTTTCCCGCCGCACAAAGCCCGCACAAAAATGGCTCCGGGCTTTACGCTGCAATCCCTTGCGCAAGGAACTTTAGCCGGCAAGGATGAAAAAGAATCCTCATTGGAATTGATAGAGCTCAGTCCATTTAACATTATCTCTTAGCGAATCGTAAATGTCAATAAGATGAATTTTTGATGCATCCCCCCTGAATTATTACAGTGGATATCATATAAATTAGTAGATTTGTAAATGATATATGATATTTTAAAAATCTTAAAATAAGTTAATTAACTATGAAAAACAATCAAAAACCCCATCTGGAAACCGCTTATTTCGCCGGCGGGTGTTTCTGGGGTGTTGAGTATATGATGAAAAAAATGAACGGCGTTGTCGATGTCGTTTCCGGTTACATGGGAGGCGACAAGGACGCTCCGCGCTACGAAGAGGTGAAAACCGGAATGACCGGACACGCGGAGGTGGTCATGGTGGACTTTGATCCCGAAGTGGTCAACTACGAAGCGGTCGCCAAACTCTTTTTCGAAATCCATGACCCCACGCAAACAGACGGTCAGGGTCCGGATTTGGGAAATCAATACCGCTCGGAAATTTTTTACACTTCCGAGGAACAAAAAGATACCGCGGCAAAATTGATAAGCATATTAAAATCCAAAGGGTTGGATGTGGTCACAAAACTCACTCCCGCCTCAGCCTTTTGGAAAGCGGAAGCGTATCATCAAAACTATTATGAAATAAAAGGAAGCGAACCCTATTGCCACGCGTATGTGAAAAGATTTTAGGAAGGAACCCTCCCACAAACAACGTGTGCCGCTCTTTCAGAGCTCAATAAATGAATGACACAACTTGCCCAATCTTCACGGATTGGACTGACACATGCCGGTGCTAAGCACATCTATCAAAAATAGAAACCACTCACCCTTCTAATATTATTACAATGATTTTTATATTCTTCCTACTTTTTGCTTGATAAAAAAGCAGCAAAAAATCAAAGCTCTGCCATCGCCACCCGCCCTGCCAAAACCTCTAAAACAGAACAGCAGAGCAAAAAACATGAATTATGAGTGATAAGTTATGAGGTGCGAAGCACCGGCAGCTATCTGCCCGTAGCTATTCTCCGACATCCCCCTTCCCATTGCAAAAAGGTGCGAAGCACCGGCTGCTATCTGCCCGTAGCTATTCTCCGACATTCTCCTTCCCATTGCAAAAAGGTGCGAAGCACCGACAGCTATTAGCCTAATCCGTAAGGATTAGGAATATGAATAACACCAATACATTTGAGCTCTGAAAGAGCGATACGTATAGCAATATTTTGTATGTTTACCTCCCTAAAATAAACTAATAAAACTCATTATGTCTCAATCACTTTCCAAACTATCAATCCATCTTGTGTTTCATATCAAATACAATAGCCCTTACATTAAAAAGGAAAACAAGGAACAATTGCTCCGCTATATAAATGGAATTATTCAGAATTGCCAATCCATCCCGATTGCAATCAACGGAACGCGGAACCATATCCACATCTTATGCGTGATGTCCAAAAATATTTCGTTGAAAGATCTCGTCAACAAAATAAAAAGCAATAGTAGCAGGTGGTTAAGAAAGCAGGACACCTATTACGAAGGCTTTCATTGGCAAGGTGGTTATGGTGCTTTTTCCGTTTCATCATCTCTAATCAATAAAACAAAAAAATACATTGACAATCAAGAAGCACATCATAAAAAAATCGATTCCAAGAATGAATACTTACTTTTGCTAAATAAACATGAAATGGGATATGACCAATCATATCTTTTTGATGAATAATCTATTGTGCCGCTCTTTCAGAGCTCAATAAATGAATGACACAACTTGCCCAATCTTCACGGATTGGACTGACACATGCCGGTACTAAGCACATCTATCAAAAATAGAAACCACTCACCCTTCTAATATTATTACAATGATTTTTATATTCTTCCTACTTTTTGCTTGATAAAAAAGCAGCAAAAAATCAAAGCTCTGCCATCGCCACCCGCCCTGCCAAAATCTCTAAAGCAGAACAGCAGAGCAAAAAATATGAATTATGAGTGATAAGTTATGAGGTGCGAAGCACCGGCTGCTATCTGCCCGTAGCTATTCTCCGACATCCCCCTTCCCATTGCAAAGAGGTGCGAAGCACCGACAGCTATTAGCCTAATCCGTAAGGATTAGGGAATATGAATAACACCAATACATTTGAGCTCTGAAAGAGCGATACAAAATAAAAAGCAATAATTTGAAAAATAAAAGATTTAAAAAAGAGAAGGACAGAATAAAAGATACTCTTTTCTCGTTGATTTCTGTGTAAAATAACAAATGACAGGATATTATGAAAAAAAAGACCGCCCTATTCTTCATGGTAATACTCCTGCCTTTTATCACATATTGTCAACCGCAGATCGATTCCCTCCTTATTTTTTTTGCTATCGATGACGCGACCATTGACGACCGTAATGCTAAATTATTGGATAAATTGGCTGCGACTTCAAACGTGATTTCCATAGCAATTTATGGTTATGCGGACTATTCCGGCAATGTGGAATACAATCAGAAACTCTCGGAAAAACGGTGCGAAAGCGTACGCAACTATCTCATGGGCAGAGGAGTGAAGAAAGAAGACATTGTTTCGGTGAAAGGACGGGGTGTGTACCCCAATAGCGGAACGAATGGAAGGGAAGGACTTGAAGGTAAAGGGATTCCGGCTCATCGGATAGTGCGGGTTATCTATGCCACCAGATCGAAAAAGGTTGTGGAAGAGAAGAGGATGTCCGAAGAGAGAAGAATAGCGCATGAGAGAAGGATGACAGAAGATAAAAAGAATGTTAAAGAAGAACCGCTGGAAGAGAAGTTAAAGGAAAATAGTACTATTGTTTTGAAAAACATTCATTTTCGAGGAGGCACAGACATACTCCTCAACGAGGCTTATCCCGCATTGAAAGAATTGCTCGAGATCATGCAGAAAAACCCGGCTTTGAAAATAGAGATACAGGGGCATATTTGTTGTCATACCGGCTGGGACAGCAATTACAAAGGGAAACCGTTGAGTGTGAGTCGCGCTAAAGTGGTGTATGATTATCTCGTAGAAAATGGCATAGATCCTGATCGGCTTAAATACAAAGGATTTGGTTCTTCCCGAAAACTATACCCTTATGAACGGGATGAATTTGAGATGTCGCGAAACCGGCGGGTAGAGATTTTAGTTTTAGAGATGTAAGTAACAGAAAAATCATAGAAATTTAACAAATACCCCCGACTTTTTGTACTATATTTGTCGCGTGTAGTGTTTTTGTATTCTATTGAATAGCTGACAATCCGATTTAAAGTTAGAATACCATGAAAAAAATAATACTTTTAGCAATCTTCAGCACCATACTTATTTATGGGCAGGCGCAGATTGTGTCAGCTATTGTTAGGGAATCCAATACAGGAACTGTTCAAACCAAACTTTATACAACCCCTTTCAGGGATGATGGATTGATAATTGCCATACCCGAAACTCCTACGTTTCTCGATCTTGAATGCTCTTGGATTACGGAGAGTGACACTCTGGTGCTTCTGACAACTTATGATTATCAGGTTATATTATTGAAAAACGGGGAATTAATTGATATTACAGGAGAAGAACGAGGAGTTGGCACAACTCTTTTTGTCGAGGGAGAAGATATTTATGTTTTATGGAATAAAATTTATTCAGATCACTACTCCATATCTATTTGGAAAAATGGGGAAACGCATTGCGAAATCAACAACCAAGATTATATAAGAGCTTTTGATATGTATGTTTCCGACAGCAATATCTATGTGGTAGGTTATAGCGCTAGATATGATATTTCAAAAGACAAACCCCATGCAGCGCTTTGGGTAAACGGAGCAGTGCAATATTTGTCAGGACCTTACGGAAGCGCTGCTAATTCAATTTTCGTATCCGATAGCAATGTCTATATCGTCGGTTGGGGAAGTGATTTTTACTGGAAACAGAGAGCTAAAATATGGATTAATGGGGTGGAGGAGAATCTCACCGCGGGTGAGTATCTTGCAAGCGCTCATTCAGTGTATGTGGAAGGGGGGGATGTTTATGTGCTCGGGACAGAGGTGGTTGGCCCTGTTGCCAAACCCAGGCTATGGAAAAATGGCGTAAAATATCTGTTGTCATCATTGGAGGGCGGCGCCTATTGTATCCGTGTGTTTGAGGGAGATGTCTATATTGGCGGGGAATTAAATGATATGGCAGTCATTTGGAAAAACGGGGTGCCAATGAATGATTTTGCAAAACTATGCTCTATCGGGGCTGTATATGATCTTTTCATCTTTCCCGACACAACATCCAATAATGTGAATGATTTGGAAAAACCTCTTTTCAATGCCACCCTCTATCCCAACCCCGCAACTCGGCATGTCACCATCGACCTGCCCTCTGATATTCCATCCGCGCAGTTCTTCCTGTTTGATATGTATGGAAGGTTGCTGCTGCAAGAACCTATTTGGAATGGCGAAAAGATCAACCTTTCGAATCTCGCTTCAGGCATCTATCTGTATCAGGTCGATTCGGAGAAGGGAAGAGCGACAGGCAAGGTGATGATTAAGGGGGAGTGACAGGATTTGTGAAAACAAAAAATTGAACTTTTCTTCTTTTTTCTCGTTTTTTATCTTGCATTTGGCGCAAAAAATCAATATTTTTGCAACCTCTAAAAATAAATAAACAAAGCATTAAAAATCAAAGATTTATGGAAAAAATTAAAATAGGCATCAATGGGTTCGGCAGGATCGGGCGATTGGTTTTCAGAGCCTCAGTGGAGAGAGAAAACGTGGAAGTGGTTGCGATCAACGACTTATTGGATGTAGAGTATATGGCGTATATGCTTCGTTATGACACAGTACACGGCCAATTTAAAGGAGCGGTCGAAGTGAGGGATAATAATTTAATAGTTAATGGAAAAACTATTCGTATTACGGCGGAAACCGATCCCGCTAACTTGAAATGGAATGAAGTGGGCGCGGATTACGTTGTGGAGTGTACCGGAATCTTCTTAACCAAAGAGGGTGCGGAAAAACATCTTGCCGCAGGTGCTAAAAAAGTGATCATGTCAGCTCCTTCAAAAGATGATACGCCAATGTTTGTGATGGGTGTGAACGAAAAAAAATATGCTGGAGAAGCGATCGTATCCAATGCGTCTTGTACCACTAACTGCTTAGCACCTTTAGCAAAAGTTATTCATGAAAATTTCGGATTGGAAGAGGGCTTGATGGCCACCGTTCATGCGATTACAGCTACACAAAAAACTGTTGACGGTCCGTCAAAGAAAGATTGGCGCGGAGGAAGAGCGGCCAGTGGCAACATTATCCCGTCATCTACCGGCGCTGCTAAAGCCGTAACTAAAGTGATTCCCGAACTGAAAGGCCGCCTTACCGGCATGTCGTTCCGCGTGCCCACATTGGATGTTTCTGCCGTTGACTTGACCTGCCGTTTGAGCAAAGAGACCACATTCGAGGAAATAAAGAGAGTGATAAAAGCTGCTTCTGAAAATGAACTGAAAGGTATTTTAGGATATACGGAAGATGCCGTTGTCTCTTCAGATTTCATCGGCGATCCCAGAGCTTCGATTTTCGATGCCAATGCCAGTATTATGCTCAATCCCAAATTTGTAAAACTGGTTTCTTGGTACGACAACGAGATGGGCTATTCCCACAAATTGTTGGATATGACCGTTTACGTGGCTACTCACTAAGCCGCGGGCATGGAACGCATCACCTATTTTGTGGATGTGCTACTCCCGCTACCGCTTCCGGGGTATTTCACGTACAGAATCCCCCACGACTTTAGCAGTGAAGTGAAATTCGGAACGCGCGTAGTGGTTCCGTTTGGGAAAAGCAAACTCTATTCCGCATTGGTGGTACGCGTCCACACGGACGCACCCAAACAGGTTAATACAAAATATATTCTGGCGCTGATTGACGAGCAACCTGTTGTCTCTGAAAAACAGTTCGAATTATGGCAATGGCTGTCACACTACTATATGTGCGAAATAGGAGAAGTGATGGCCATTGCTCTTCCTTCCGCCCTCAAGATCGCCAGCGAGACCAAAATCATGCTCAGCCCTGAGTTTGACGGCGATATATCCACTTTTATGCCAAGAGAAATCAGCGTGGTTGAAGCTCTCTCTTACCGCTCGGCTGTCACTGTGGACGAAATGGCGAAGATCGCCGGTGTGCAAAAGATTATTCCCGTTATTAAATCGTTAGTCGAAAAAGGAGCGGTGATCACCGACGAAGAGATCAGGGATCCGTATAAACCTAAAGTTGAAAATTATCTTTCTTTAACAAATAATTTTACCAACGAACAAGCTTTCTACAAATTATTGGATGATTTAGGAAAATCCAAACGCAATGCTAAACAAGTAGATCTGTTGCTTTCGTTTTTTATGCAACTGCAAGAACGCAAGGAAGAGGATAAGCCGATAAACTTTGCCCTTTCCCTACCGAAGAAGGAGATATTAACCCGGGCTAATGTATCACCGTCTCGTGTCGAAACACTGATAACCAAAGGCTTTCTGAAAGAAGAACAGGTGAAAGTGAGCCGGTTGAGTAGCTATGACTCCTATGATGAAACGGCTAATATCGCACTTTCGGAAGAGCAGCAGGTAGCAATGCGCCAAATCCTTTCGCAGTTTGAGGATAAACAGACGGTATTACTGCATGGCGTTACCGGAAGTGGAAAAACGGAAATTTACATCAAATTGATTGACAAGGTGCTGTCTGAAGGAAAACAGGTGCTTTACCTTCTTCCTGAAATTGCCCTCACTTCGCAAATAGTGAATCGGTTGCGTCGTTATTTTGGCGACAGGGTGGGCGTGTACCACTCCCGATTCAATGAGTTTGAACGGGTGGAGATATGGAATAAAGTGTTAAATCCCGATGATTTCTCGCAAGAATCGAGCAAATACCAACTAATTCTTGGCGCACGGTCGGCATTGTTATTGCCATATCAAAATCTGGGACTGATCATTGTGGATGAGGAGCATGACGCTTCCTACAAACAGTATGATCCCGCCCCGCGGTACCACGCCAGAGATAGCGCTATTGTTCTGGCTAACATGCATAATGCAAAGACATTGCTCGGCACGGCAACGCCATCGCTGGAATCATACTATAATGCTAAACAAGGAAAATACGGCTTGGTGGAGCTAACTAAGCGTTACGCCGAAAGCATGTTGCCCGAAATCTGGTTAGTAGATTTGGTAAAAGCTACCCGCCAGAAGAAAATAGAAGGTCATTTTTCGCAATTCCTGATCGAGCATATTGAACAAGCGTTGGCCAATAAGGAACAGGTGATCATCTTTCAGAACCGGCGCGGTTTTGCGTTGCGGCTTTTCTGCAATACCTGCCAAACGATGCCGATGTGCATCCACTGCGATGTGTCGCTTACCTACCATAAACGGAGCAGCCTGCTGAAATGTCATTATTGCGGCTACGCAATCGAGGTGCCGTCCGAGTGCCCCACCTGTCATAGCAAAGATATTGAGATGAAAGGATTTGGCACCGAGAAAGTGGAAGATTTTTTGCAAGAACGTTTCCCCGAAGCCCGTATTGCCCGCATGGATTTGGATACTACCCGCTCCAAAACCGGCTATCAAAAGATCATTGCCGATTTTGAAAACCAACAGACCGATATCTTAGTTGGCACCCAGATGGTTACGAAGGGGTTGGACTTCGATCGCGTTTCCGTGGTGGGCATCCTCAATGCCGACAACCTTCTCTCTTATCCCGATTTTCGTTCCTTTGAACGGGCATTTCAAACACTTGCGCAGGTGAGCGGTCGTGCCGGTCGGAAGCAAATACCGGGCAAAGTAATCATCCAAAGTTACAACACGGCGCATCCCGCACTGGAGTATGTGGTGGGAAATGATTACCAAGCGATGTATAACCACCAAATGGCCGAACGGCAACAATTCAAATACCCACCTTGCAACCGATTGATCAAGCTGACATTGAAACACCATAAGGAGGAGTACGTTACTGCTGCCGGGAACGAACTGGCACTGCTATTGCAACAGGCATTCCCCGGTCGGATTCTCGGCCCCGAATTTCCATTAGTATCCCGCATTCAAAACCAATATTTGAAAGACTTTTGGATCAAATTAGACAAAAACCAGCAATTGGACATCGAGAAGGCGAAGCTCAAAGCTCTTATCGAACACTTCCGCAGTCATAGCCAATACAAGAGTGTACGGGTAGTGGTGAATGTGGATGCGTAAGGTCAGTGAATGGTTAACGTTCCACTCGCTTTCAAATACCTTGTTTCGCTCAGTTTCATCTTGGCTTTGGCGTTGATGAGATCGGAGGAGGCTTTCTGCCAAAGGGTTTGGGCTTCCAAATGTTCAGCGAGGGTCGTCATGCCGGCTTCGTAGTGGTTGCGACTTACCCGGAGATTCTCTTCGGCTTGCTCTAATGAACGGGTGGTCAGCGCCACTTCCATTGCCGCCTCTTCGTAAATATTGAGCGCCTGCATCAGCTCAAGTTGCATTTTTTCGGAAAGCTCGTCGCGTTGCATCTCTGCGATTTTTCTTTCATAATTGGCCATACGTATCTTGTAAGCCCCTTCGCCCCAGTGAAATAGCGGGATTTTCACCGATACGACAGCGGAGAAAGAGGCGCTGTTCATCAACGGCTCATTATTCAGCCTCATGCCATACGCATAGCTATAGCCGCCTGAAACGCCAATGTTTGGCAGAAAATCACTGCGCACCAATTTAACCTGCCGATCCTTAAACTCTATCTGCTTGTTAAGCATAGCGTATTCGGGGCGGGTGGTGATGCCGGCTTCGCGGTTGATGCCGGAAAGGGCTTCGTCAAAAGTTTCGGGTAACGGGACATCGCTTGAGAGCGGAATGCCAATAATATGGCAGAGGTTCATCCTTGCCAAACGAACACCGTTGCTTGCTTGCAATACCTGCAACTCCGCCTCGTTCAGTTTCACTTGCACTTTCAGCGCATCATTCTGCGACTTCATCCCCCCCTTCCAAGCGTTCTCTATCATGCGGTAAAATTCGTCAAGCACTTCCTTGTATTTCGTTGCAGATTTGTGTAATTCTGTGGCTTTCACGTATAACCAATAAGCGTCATCGGTTTGCACAATCACTTCCGCTTCGGTGAGTTGCTGGCTCAATGTGCTCAACTCATTCCCTATCTTCGACATCTTATACGCCGTCGTGATCTTTCCGCCCATAAAAACAGGCTGCTCCACAAATACCCCGGCCATGTAAGTGTTATTCAGTTTCAAGTTGAAATCCATATCCGGCACACTAACCGAGGAAAATTGATCAATATATGGAGTTAAAAATGATAAAAAAGGTGGAATATAACCCGAAATTGATGATGGGTCATAGAGCTGGATATCATCAATTTTGATCTTGACATCATTCTGTCCGGTGGCATAATAACCCAAACCCATGGCGGAAATCCTCGGTAAAAAATTCGCCCGGTAAGATTTGACGGATGTCATGGCCATCTCTTTATTTTGTGCCGCGATAGCGATCTCTTTATTATTCTCCAGCGCCATCGCACGGCATTGTTCGAGGGTCAAAGTCTCTTGGCCGGAAAGATTAGAGAAACAGCATATCAATAAGATGAGTGTGATTGATTGTTTTATTTTATTCATGATGATGTAGTTTTCTTAATCTTGAAAAATAGTGCGTACAACACCGGTATGAAAAGCAGCGTGATGAGCGTTCCGATCAGCAACCCTCCCATGATGGCTACGGCGCCGGGACCAAACAACGGGTCGGGAAGCAGCGGGATCATTCCCAAGATGGTGGTGAGCGAAGCCATCATTACCGGACGGAAACGACTCGACACACTGTCTAACAATGCCGTTATCGGTTCTTTCCCGCTGGAAATCTGCAAGTCTATTTCATCCATCAATACAATACCGTTCTTGATAATCATACCCATCAATCCCAGTGTAGCGACAATAGCGACAAATGCAAACTCTTTTCCCGAAAGGAGTAATCCGAAAATCACCCCTACAAACATCAGCGGGATACAGAGAAAGATGATGAGCGGTTTTTTGTAATCCTTAAAAAGCATAATCAGAATGGCAATCATCAGGATAATGGCCAATGGGTAGTTTTTGAATAAGTATTTGACCGATTGAGCACTGGCACTTTTTTCCCCTTGCCAACTCATGGTGTAGCCTTCGGGCAGCGTAATGTTTTCGATCTGCGTATCAATACTTTGGCGGGCAGTCTCCGTGGAGATGCCGGGCATTGGATTGCACTGCGCCCGCATGACGCGCTGGCCGTTGCGCCGGATCACTACCGGTTCTTCCCACGCCAGCCTCACACCATTGGTGGCTTGGCTCAATGGGATGGTCTGGAAAAATGACGAGAGCAGTTCCTCTTCCGAAATCGCACCGGTCATCAAACCTTGCAGGGTCTCTTTGTTAAGACCATTCAATGAAGGAAGCATGCCAAATACCGGCGTGTTTTCTAAAGATTCGATCGGATTCCCGTTTTTATCCACGCATTTTATATAGATGGTTTGTTGCTTGGTAGCGTCGTAGAAAGTGCCCATCGGAATGCCGCCGGTGGCTGCCAGCAACGATAACCCCACATCCTGCCGGCTCAGTCCGATACTACGTGCGATGGGCTGGTTGTAATCGACCGTCAACACGGGTGTGGGTGGTTCCCAGTCGGTGGTGGGCAGGAAAAGATCGGGGCTTTGGTTCATAGCTTCCAACGCCTGCGCCGTCAACTCCCGTAGCACCGCCGGATCGGGGCCGCTGAATTCCACTTCAACGCCGAATTTCTTGTACATCAGATTGTACCGTTTCAAACGGACGTATGCCTGTGGATAATTTTCAGTCAGATATTGCTGTATCTCATCGATAGAAGCAACCAGATCGTCGGAGGAGGTGTAATCCACGATCAGCTCACCGTAAGAAATAGAGGGGTCCGCCACGTTGCGCACCAGGTTATAGCGGCTCGGTGTGCCTCCGATCGAAGTGGTGACATGTGTCACATCCTCCCTCGCAAGCAGGTAATCCTCAATGGTCTCCAAATCGGAACGCACCCGGGTGCTGTTTATCCCTTCAGCCAATTTGTACTCGATGTAGAGCTGATCATAATCCATGTCGGGGAAGAAGCCGCGGGGTAGGAAGCGGAAACAAAAGAGGCTGACAAGAATTAGTGCCACACCGATTCCTAACGAGGTGATCCGATGAGAAAGCGCCCAGTTCAATACTTTGCGTAATGCACGATAAGCTTTGTTGCCATAAGGATCTTTCCCGCTGTTCTCTTCTTTGATTTTCAACATCCGATCGGATTGAATCGGAACTAACGTCAAAGCAAGTATCCAGCTGAGCATCAACGAAACCGCCAGTACGATAAATAGGTCTCGAACGTAGATCCCTGCAGTGTCGGGAGATAGGAAGATGGGAAGGAAGGCGAGGATGGCGATCAATGTTGCACCCAACAACGGCATCGAGGTTTTCTGTCCGATGGAGGTCAGGGCTTGCCGTCGCGGAACGCCCCGTTGCAAGTCGATCTGGATACCATCCACGATCACGATGGCATTATCCACCAGCATGCCCATCGCCAATACGAATGCGGCTAATGAAACCCGCTGCAATGTCCCATCCAACATGTTGAGTACTAATAATGATCCTAATACTGTAATCAGCAAGCTGGTGCCGATAATAACCCCGCTGCGAAATCCCATCGTGAACATCAGCAATACAACCACAATAAGGATGGATTCCAATAGATTGATGACAAAGGTATTCAGGGCGATATTCACTCGATCGGGCTGGAAAAACACTTCGTGTATTTCGATACCTTCGGGAAGCCGGGTCTCATTCAACTCCTCCAAGAGTTCGTTTACAGCTCTGCCAATTTTGGTGATGTCGGTGCCGCTCAACGCCGATATGGATATGCCGATCGCTTGCTGTTGATCATAACGGAGTTCATTGCGTACAGGTTCCTCATTCCCGATTGTCACACGGGCGATGTCGCGGAGGCGAAGCTGGTCGTTTTCGTGGCCTTGCAGCAATAAATCGCCGATGTCGTCCACGGTTTTGTACTTGTCGCTCACCGCCACACGGATGCGCATATCCCCGCTTTCAAAGTAGCCGGCATAAATGGTTTGGTTCTGCCCCTTTACGGTGGATATAACCTCGGCGGGATGCACCCCAAGATTTGCCATCTGGTCTTCGTAAAGCTCTATGTGAATGCACTCTTTCTGTTCGCCATAAATGCTCACTTGCGACACTCCATCGATCTCCTGCATTTTCCGCTGGATCAACTCGGCATAGCGCACCGCTTCCTTGTTGGTAAATCCCTCGTAAGTCATAGCGTAGAAAATCCCGTACACATCGCCAAAATTATCCAACACAATGGAAGTCGTCGCCCCTTCGGGCAGACTATGTTGCACATCGTTCACTTTCCGGCGGAGCATGTCCCACGATTGCTCCACCTCATCATTCTGCACGGTTGTTTTCAATCCAACGGAGATAATGGAGACGTCGTTCATTGAGCGACTTTCCACATCTTCCACGTCTTTCATGGTGCGAATGTTCTTCTCTAACAGGTCGGTGACTTCTAACTCCACTTGGTGCGCCGAAGCACCGGGGTAGGTCGTCACTATCATCGCCTGTTTCACAATGATTTCAGGATCTTCCAACTTGCTCATATCGTAGTAGGATAAGATGCCTCCTAAAACCAATACGACCGCAAGGAAATAGATCAGCTTGCGGTTATCCAATGACCAACTGCTTAACGACCATTTATTTAGCTCTTTCATAGCATGCCTCCTGTATTCGTTGCTGAAACTTCAGGTAACAGTTTCACCTTCTCGCCATCTTGCAACGTGTGTATGCCTGCCGAAACGACAATATCCCCGGCTTGCAATCCTTCAGTAACGACCACCTTGCCGTCGCTCGTAATTTCAACGAGTTGTATAGGACGAAGCTGCACCGTCTGTGTATCGCCATTATAAACCCATACGCAGTTGCTACCTTCTTTCTCAAAAACAGATGTTACGGGAATGGTTAATAAGTCCGAATCACCGGGCTTCAGGTTGATGGTTACTATGGTCGACATGCCGGGCGTAGGCATCTGCTTGCCTTGATTCGAACGAATCTTCAGCCGCATGGCATAGAGCTGATTGAGGTTTGCTTTTTGATTGATGGCAAGTAGATCAAGCGGAAATTCAACACCGGGATAGAGACTGAAGGTGCAATGATAATTGTCGAAATTATCCCGTTCGATAAAATTTTTAGCAGGGATGTTAATAACCACTTCAGGCGTACCGGAACTGATGAGCGAAAAGAGAGGCATGCCGGCGCCAATGGTTTCACTTTCATCGAAATAACGTTTGTGGATATACCCATCGAAAGGGGCGGTGAGCTTGGTGTCGGAAAGAGCATTTTTGTGGGCGTTGTATTTTGCCGTGATTTGCTGGATGCCGGATACCGCTTTCTCGTAGTCGTTCTGCGAAACGCTCTCTTGTCCGTAAAGCTTGATCACCCGTTCCGCCTCGCCTTTGATCTGTTCGTATTCGGCTTGCGTGGCGGAAAACTGCAAAATATAGTCGCGGGAATCCATCTCTGCCAGCACTTGTCCTTTACGCACAAAATCACCTTCCGCAACATGGATTTTGGCGATGGGTCCGGCGATACGGAATGCCAAATTGATCTCCGATGAAGCGGCTACTTTCCCCGGGAAAACTAACGGCGCTATTTCGGAGCGCGCCTCCACGCGGATCACTTTCACCGTTTTCAAACTGTTCTTTTGTGAATCTTCCGTTGAACAGGCGGTAAAAAGTAATACGCCGCCGATCAGCAACATTGTTAATTTCTTCATATTGTCATTATTTTTCCATGTCATTTTTTAGATTATACGGTGATTTTTCAAACCACCATGGGATACCTTCCCGGTATTGCCCCCTAATGAAAGACGTGTCCACACCCATTGCGCAAGAGATAGAATTTCCTTGTTTTCGCGTGTTTTATTTAATCCAGTATTGACTTCTTCCAAAAACACCCCGCTTATCCAATGAACCGCGAAGTTTGAGTTTGCTTGTTTTGGAATCGTAGCTGATGGTTCCGTAATATTTTTTCCCGCTTTCGGGATCGAGAACGTAGCCCTCTTTCAGCTCCCCGTTTACATCTCTCATGCCCCGAATGATGATCATGCCCACAAGCGGCCTCCCTTTGTCTTTGCCTTCACAGGCAGTGCAAACCGCATCGGGATATTTAAACATCTTCACAATTTTCCCATAATACAACCCGTCTGTTCCCTTGTAAATGCGGACAATGGAATGGGTCTCGTTGGTTTTGTCATCTACTGTTTTCCACTCTCCAACGATGGACGAGACTTGTGCGTGAGCATTCATAAAGAGAGCGAAAATAAAAAATAAGGCAATTAACTTACGGGAAATAGTACGGTTGGAAATAGAGCCATATTTCATTTTATCTGTTTTTTCTGATTCGTAATCTTCACCCAGAGAATGTTCCCCATTTTGGATTTCGATTACTTCAACGGGATATTTTTTGCACAAAAGTTACAGTCAATACAACTATCTTTTGCCCTAAAATGTTTAGTCGTTATGAATGATTTTCATCACTTATCACTCATAATTCATCCCCCCTGCTTTTTATTCCTCTGTGTGCGGGCAATGGCTTTGTGCGATGCGGCGGCATACTTGATGTGTATATAATTGATACAAAATGTTTTAATAGACAAAAAAAGCAAGAAGTTTGCGAAGATTTTTTTTGGAAAAACTATAATAATTCTCTACTTTTGTTCGCTAAAAAAATCCGCTGAAAGGGGGGGCTTTTTTGACAGGGGAAAAAATTTAAAACGTAGAAAAACAACTGCATGAAACAGAGATTTACATCACAACCAAGAGAATGGGTTCACAGCGCTCTCACTTTCCAATTTTCACTTTTTAGTTGTAACCGCATGAAAAATGGAGTTATGGCGATACGCCTTGCAACTATTATGCAGGTGTAGTGGCAGGGGTTGTCAATCATTCCATTGTACGAAATATTACGGTAAATGATCCTACGGTAGAATTGCACTTCGGCTGCCCGGAAGCCACCATCGTCTCCATCCCCACAAGAAACGGAGTCAGCGTACGATGCGTGAGAGTGGAGAATTGAGAGTGATAAGTCATGAGTGATGAGTGATGAGAGGAAAACTGAAATCTTGAATCTGAAATCTTGAATCTGAAAATGTGCCTATGCCACGCAACAATGGGGTATAGATTTAATAAACACAACAAACAGCAATATGATGAAAAAGAAATTTTTGATGCTGGCTACAACACTGCTAATGTTTTTCGGTAACAGTACAATGGGACAGGGAACGATAGATGCCTTCAGGACTTTTCCTATATCGCAAGTACGCGACTGCAAGCGAAGTCCAGGCTATCCGGGTGATGGGCAATCATGCAATCTTTATGATTTTATAATTCCTAAGGATGCGACGCAGGGAGCTCAATGGATAGCTATAAGCACCTTACCTAATTATGATTCGGAGGGCTATTTGCAATTTGATTGGGTTAACTCAACATCATATAAATTGAAACTTAATCTGTACAACTGTTACGGAGAACTTGTAAAAACAATTGCCGTAAGCGGCAGGATTGCTTTCTTTTTTGATGAAGGTTTTGCCTATTTTGGCGATGGTGGCACAAGTGGTACTAACACGGATCTTCTTGGTTATGTGTTTTTCTACAATGCTGTTTCATATAATTCAATTACTGTAATGGCGCATACTCTTCCTCTTGATAGAACAATTGTGGAAAAGGCAACCAAAGAGCATCTATACAATGTGGAGCTTGCTCCCACTTATAATGGCCGCCTTACAGCAAGTAAATATTCTCTTATGGAAGAGCGCGAGACTGTCACATTAACCCCAACACCAAATACGGGATATGGATTAGCTTCAATTACAGCACACAAAAAAGGAGATAGTAACGTGCCAGTAACATTAACTCCCGGAACGGGCAATACATATACATTCGATATGCCTAATTATAATGTGTGGGTTACTGCGGTATTTGAAAGACTTTTTCCTACGGTCGGCAATATATCATCCCCTATTAGCAAGCACGAAGGAGACGCTTATACACTAAGCACTCCTAATGTTACTGCTGGTAAATCTCCCACCACAGTACAAGGGTGGCAGGTGAGTTCTAATGGAACAAGTGACTGGATAGCTTTTGATGCCTCGGGCGAAGCTCTTTTATCCCACAACAATCTTTACCTTCGATATTACGCAACAAATTCGTACGGAACCGCATATTCAAATACAGCACGAATATACGTCACCGGATTGGCTGTCGGAAATATAACCCAACCTATCTGGAATGAGGGAGGTGTTTACAGCCTCTCCGCACCGGTTATCACCGAAGGTAAATATACTCCAACAACACAAGGTTGGCAAACAAGCATCAACGGTGTGGATAATTGGGTAGAGTTTAACGGTGTGGATTTTACTGCTAATAAAATAACACACGACGGGTTATATCTACGATATTTTGTAACAGATGCTACTTCGGGAACCGTATATTCAAATGTAGTTCAGATATTAGTTCTTGCTAAAAATGAGCGCCTGATGATAGCAGAGCTTTGGGATACTTATGATGATAGTTGGGATGGAGGAGGCACGCTGCTTGTGAAGGTAAACGGAGAGAATTATTCCATAACTGATTTGGAAAGGAGCGCAAGCGGTAAAAAAGTTCATATTATTCTTTCTCCTGGAGATAAAGTGGAATTTTTCTGGGGAACTGTCGGTTCTGCTGTAAGCGAGCGCGCATTAAGCGTATATTGGGAAGATAACGAACCTTTAGTACATGCCAAAACACAAAGTAACTCTTTTATCCCAAGTGCAGATCCCGCCTATATTATGCAAAGCACAGCCGCTGGGAAAAATGCATCGGGAAGTAGTTGGCCAACTAATACTACAACTGAATTATGGAGTAAGACTATGAAATCTTGGGATGGCACTACACTGGAAGAGTTAACAGTCAGCCAAGGTACGTTGATACCTGAATTTGATAAGGATACGTATGTTTATTATGATACGGTAGGATATGTTATAAAAGAACTTGACATTACAATGAGAACGACATCCGCCGATGCAACCGTTTTAGGAGATACCGGCAAACAAGTTGTTTCCATAGGAGGTAATGCATTTGTTATTACGGTAAACGACAAAGATAACATCCATTCTCAAACCTATACCGTAAACGTCTATCGTAAATCCAACGACACTACATTGAGAACATTGACGGTAAATAGCGAGAATGTGAAGCCGACCTTGTCATCAGGTGTGTTCGTTTATTACGACACCGTCTCTTATGCAACCACTTCGTTGATTATTGCCGCCACAGCAAACCATCCCGGCGCCGTTGTTGCCGCTGCCGAT
>JAJDJJ010000030.1 GCA_030267125.1 Bacteroidales bacterium OttesenSCG-928-B11 | reverse complement strand
AAACATTGGTAGAGACGGGATTAATCCCGTCTCTACCTGTTTGTAAATAATCCCGTCTCTACCTGTTTGTAAATAATCCCGTCTCTACCTGTTTGTAAATAATCCCGTCCCTACCTGTTTGTAAATAATCCCGTCTCTATTGCTTTGTGCGGATAATAATAATATCAGCGATTGATCGTTTCAATGTGGTGATTTTTCCGGAGATGTAAGGATTCTTATTTATAATTTTAAATATTTGATTATGAGAAAATTAGTTTATCTGGGCATTCTGTTGTTCCTTAGTGTGTCGCTTTTCTCTCAAGAACAGGGAAACAGTAAAAGCGATTTTCCATTTTATCGTCATGAATTTCAATTTGGTTTAGGAGATCCCTCTTTCTCCTCACAATTTGTCCCCGATCCTTGTTGTTATGGGTTTTACAATAATAATACGAGTTGGTTCGCTAATGATGAGTATGTTCGCTGGGATGTATTAACTCCTGTTGTGACGGTACAATATAAATATCGCCTTAAAAAATGGCTCTGGCTGGGTGGGATGCTCTCTTACCACGGTTCTTATTTTCAACGCAATGATGTTCTAACCGATGAGCGAATCGGTGTCTCGCGGATACACTCTATTGCCATTATGCCTGCCGTTAGATTCTCTTGGCTAAATAAAAAAATAGTAACACTTTACTCCGGTGTTGCTCTCGGTGCCGCATTTAGTTTTGCTGTTAATGAACCGAGAGACTGTTTCAATATTGATCCATACTTTGTTTTGCAATTGACTTATGTAGGTGTCGAGGTGGGAAAAAAATGGTTCGGTTTTGCCGAAATTGGAACAGGTTATAAAGGGTTTGCATCCGCCGGATTCGGATTTAGGTTTAACGCTAAAAATAATTAACAATGAAAATGTCAAAAATTCAAAAAGCTATTATAGGACTTGGCATCATCATCCTTTTTAGTGGATGTGTTTATGAAGCCCCTGAAAAAACAACAAATGGTAGAAATGTATACAACTCATGGAATAGTGCCATGTCGACTCTTATAAACAATTATTTCGATATTCCTTTCCTTTTCAATGCCTGGTTGGAAACACCCGAAGAGTTACGGGATAATATTGAAGATGCGCTGTTTCCCTACTATAAAATCAGACAGTTAGGAGAAAATGAATGGGGGTTGTATAATGCAACCGAACTGTTGTATCATATTACAAAAAACAATTTGACACTATCTGAACCGGGAGCGGAATGGACAGTTACATACTATTATAATTATTTAGATGAGTATAATTATTATTCCCAATGGGCGGAATTAACATCCTTTATCACTTCGCCTGTTGTGTTGAAAATATCTTGCCCTCAGGCTAATGAGTGGAAGCTCATCATGACTGAAAATGAGTCATCTATTTCAAATGTTGACTTAACGTTGAAATCATTGCAGGAGAGTTTATCGTTAGGCTTGAAAAGAAGCCTGTTTTCCATTCACGGAACAGGGCTTTTGATGTTTACTACTTATGATGATGCGAACAATGATCTTCGTTATTACGTTCATGATGAGAATGGCTACATCTCTTTTGAAACCAATGAAATGGTGTTTTCTCATTTCGGCAGCTATTATGATGGGGTATATAACCACAATTACAATGATTATGTTCCCTTTTGGTCCGATGGATTGCTGCAACTGAAAGCCGCAAATGACAAAGGGGATAAGACAGAGACAGAATTATCTTTCTTTAAATCGTCAACGGGTCAATACTACGCAGATATAACCTATCGCGGCGTGACGGAGGAGTGGCTGTTTCGGAAGGAATAGATTAGGCTTCAATTTTCCGAAGCCGGGAGGTTTCACATTCGGGCAAAAACTTCCATCGCTTGGTATTCGGCTAATCCGAGTTTGTCATACATCTCGGCGGTGTTATGGTTGCGTTCTTCGGCGCGTTGCCAGAACTCCCGTTTGTCAGATCCGGGGAAAGGCATGTTGTCTTTCTGTGATTGGTGTTTAAAGATGGCGCGGCGTTTCACTTCAACCTCGTCGGGACTTAGCGGGACGGCCATGTCTACTTCATGAATGTCCCATTCCTGCCAAGCGCCGCGATACAACCAAACATAACACTCTTTCAACCATTTTTCATTTTTGATCTCTTTCAGTGCCGTAGTGATGGCGTCCAAGCAGATGCGGTGTGTGCCGTGAGGGTCGCTGAGGTCGCCGGCGGCATAAATCTGGTGAGGCTGTATGTCTTGAAGAATATCGGTGATCAACCGGATGTCCGCCTCCGACAAGTCAAATTTTTTGACACCTCCGGATTCATAAAACGGCATCTCTAAGAAATGAATATTTTCATCTTTAATTCCAATAAAACGACAAGCGGCTTTGGCTTCCACTTTCCGAATAGCGGTTTTATAACCGGCCACTTCCGGAGCATGCGACTGTCCGTGTTCGCTATCCATAGTGAATTTCAAAATCTCCAAATTCTTACTTAATTTTTTGTCGTTAATAGAGAAAGATTTCTTCACTTCACCCATGAAGTCGAGATAGCGCAACACGTCTTCATCAAAAACCGCTAAGTTCCCAGATGTTTGGTAAACCACATGAACATCGTGGCCTTGTTGTACCAAACGGGAGAAAGTTCCCCCCATTGAGATCACGTCATCATCGGGATGAGGGCTGAAAATCACCACTCTTTTGGGGTAGGGTAGCGCCCGTTCGGGTCGTTGACTGTCGTCAGCATCGGGCTTTCCACCGGGCCAGCCCGTGATGGTGTGTTGTAAATCATTGAATACTTGAATGTTCAAATCGTATGCGGATTTAAAGATAGAGAGTAATTCACTCAACCCATTGTCGATATAGTCTTTGGTGGTGAGTTTTAGGATTGGTTTGTTGACCGTATTACAGAGCCAAACCACCGCTTTCCGGATGAGGCGAGCATCCCAGCTGCACTTCTCGAACAGCCACGGCACGATGGTGCGGGAGAGCTGAGAAGCAGCGGAATTGTCGATCATGAAACTCACGTTGTTGTGTCTTTGCAGGTAAGTCGCCGGCACGTAATCCTGTACTTCACCTTCCACTACTTGGTTGATGATGTCGGATTTGTGTTCTCCCCACGCCATCAGTATGATGCGTTGCGCGTTGAGAATGGTGCTGATACCCATAGTGATGGCTTTCTTAGGCACGCGGTCGATTCCTCCGAAAGAACCGGCGGCGTCGCGCTTGGTCATAATGTCCAATGTCACTTGTCGGGTTTTGGAATAGATCTGGCTGCCGGGTTCATTAAAACCGATGTGCCCGTTTCGCCCAATCCCCAGCAATTGCAAATCAATACCTCCGGCAGATTCAATCTCCCACTCATAACGGGTGCAATAATCCTCGATGTCATTTTCCGGTATCGTGCCGTCAGGAATGTGAATATTTTTAGGGTCAATGTCGATGTGGTCGAAAAGATGATGATGCATGAAATAAACGTAGCTTTCATGATCATCGGGCTGCATGGGATAATACTCATCCAAATTGAAAGTGATCACATTCTTGAAGCTTAAACCTTCTTCTTTGTGCATCCGAACCAGTTCATTATAAACCCGGATCGGAGTTGAGCCGGTAGCCAACCCTAAGATCGCGTTTTTGTTTTGGGATGCTTTCCTCTTAATTAGTTTTGCAATTTCTTTAGCCACTTTCACCGATCCAATGGCAGAGTCCTTTACAATGGTGACAGGGATTTTCTCGCGGATTTTAGTAATCATATTGAACATTTCTTTAAGTGCGGCAAAAGTACTCTTTTTTTATTTTTCGATTTACATAAAAGATTAACTTTTTAGGGAACAAATCGAAAAAAAATGAGTCTATGATTGTGCCCCATTGTTTCGTGGCCTATAATTTCGTATTATTGCCCCGCAAAAACTACATAGGGTTTGTAGAATGACTTAATAACAGTTAGATATGAAGAAAGCATTTATTTTCGCGGTATTATTAGCTATTCCGCTACTATCTTTTTCGCAAGTTTTTTCGGCGGGCAAGGATACCGTCATTTGCTCGGGACAGCCGGTGCATATAACCCCGGTTTTGGATGAAAGCCTTTATTACTACTATCGCTGGCGGCCGGCGACAAATTTATCTGACAGTACAATACCAGCCCCTTGGGTTTGGCCTGATGTAACCACAACCTACTATTTTTATGGCTACCGGCCGGATCACAATAACCTGGTTGTTAATGGTGATTTTCAACAGGGGAATACTGGGTTTACATCGCACTATTCCTACAGGACACCAAGTGGTAATAGAACTCTTTGGAGTGAAGCTACTTATACTATTGCGAGTACAGGGCTTTCTGTACATGAGAATTTTACGAGCCAATATGACCATACATTAGGAACTGCTGCGGGACAATTTATGGTAGTGAACGCATCTGGAACCGCTAATGCGGTAGTTTGGGAACAAACCATCAACAATATCATACCTAATACCGATTATGTTTTTTACACTTGGGCCACTTCTGTTAATGCCTCATCGCCAGCCATCCTGCAATTCCGTATCAATGGAGCCTTGCTGGATCAACCTTTTGCACTGAATGGGCAACCTACCTGGGCGCAATTTTACACGCTTTGGAACAGCGGAAACAGTACATCCGCAACCATCACCATTGTGAACCAAAATATTGCTCCAAGTGGTAATGACTTTGGTGTGGACGATATTTTCTTTGCTCCTATCTATCCCGATATCGATTCGATTACGATCACCATCGCGGAGCCCGATTCCACCCATACCACTGTGAGAATGTGCGCGGATGCAAGTTATGTGTTTAATGGTAAAAATATCATCGTGGAAACAGGAACTTATGTTGACACGCTGAAAACGATGCTGGGTTGTGATAGTATCACGATTCTTGATATCGCTTTTTATCCGGAACTTACGGTGGAAATGATCGAAGATCAGATTATCTGTAGAGAAGATACCGCATCTATTACCATCGGGCCGGAGTATGATTATTTCTCATACAAGTGGAGTACAGGAGATACGACCCAAAAGATTGTTGTTGCTGAAAGTGGGACCTATACAATAACGGTGACCAACGAAATCGGCTGTGAAGCTGTTACTTCCGTTGATATACTTTTCGTGGAGAAACCGGAAACAAACATAGTGAATGAACCCGCAATCTTTTGCGAAGATTACAAAATGCAACTCACGGTGGAAACCGAAGCATCCGAAATTTTGTGGAGTACAGGGGCGATCACTCCTGAAATAGAAATTTTGGAATTTGGGAACTATTACGTTACCGTTTCAGAGTATCATTGCTCCACTGTAGATACGTTTGAAGTGGCGTTCTGTTGCCCTGACAACTCAAATCTGCCCAATGTCATTACGCCGTCTAATGGCGATGGGACTAACGATAATTTTGAATTTTCTAGAATATTGCCGTTTGAGACGATCGAATTATACATATATGACAGATGGGGGAAACGAGTTTTCCACACGACTACACCCGAGTTTAAATGGGGTGGAACTGTTGGTGGAAACGTGAAAACCGGATTGTATTATTACTATCTGAAATATGAAGATGGTTGTACTTTCCACGGCTCGATAACTGTTCTGTAGGAAATCCGGTATACAAGAAGGCGTGTGTTAAAAGAAAGCTTTTGACACACGCCTTCTTGTATGTTTAATCTTCAGATTCTTCCGCAATAAATTCCTTGTAGTCGGAAAGCATCTTTGCCTTCGATAAAAAACCAATGTATTTTCTGCCGGTGGTAATGACAGGTAAGTTGAAATAATTCGTCTTTTTAAACTTCTCGATGATATCTGCGCCGGTGTCGGTGTCGTACCCAACGGCTTCGGGCTGAATCATCAAATCTTTAACCAGCACCGAGTCGTATAAATCCGGCTTGAAAAGGATGTCGCGATGATTGTCCATGTCCAGTAATCCCGCGAAGAGATTCTGTTCGTCAAGTACGACAAAAATATTGCGTTTGCTTTTAGCGATGGCGTCTGTGTACTCGCGTAATGTCGCATTGATTGAAATCGTTGAGATGTTTTTGTCTATCAATTTCCGCCAATTGAGTTTCTGCATGGCAAACTTATCCTTGTTGTGGGTGATCAGATCGCCGACATCGGCCAAGGATTTAGTATAAACAGAATGTTTTTCAAATCTTTTACATGTGATATAGGCCAATGATGAGGTGAACATCAATGGGATCAGCAGACTATACCCTGTTGATAATTCAGCAATTAGGAAAATCCCGGTGAGCGGTGCGTGCATCACCCCCGACATCACGCCAGCCATGCCTGCCAATACGAAATTGGCGGTGGGTAACCCCAAGTTGAAAAAGTAATTGAATATACCGGCGATGAAAAATCCCAAAAAAGCGCCCACAAACAGGGTAGGGGCGAATACCCCGCCGACCCCGCCGGACGCAGTGGTCAATGCCGAAGCTACTACTTTCAATAGTATCACCGCTAATATAAAAATGTAAAGAAAGATTTTGTGATTTAAGAAACTGTAGAGCGGGGAATTGTTGAAAAGCGCATAAATATCACCGTTTAAAATGTGATTAATGTTCTCATAACCCTCCCCATAAAATACGGGGAAAACGAAAATTAAGCCACCGAGTACTAATCCTCCAATAATGGCTTTGGCCCACTTGTTCCCGATCTTCTTAAAACGCCCTTCTATTTTGCGTAGTGTCCGCATGAAAAAGACAGCGAGGAGACCTGCTAGTATCCCTAATATAATATAGTAAGGAGTGTTCCCTACGACAAAAGTGGTGGTTAGGGTTTCATGAAACATCACATTCTCACCAAGAAAAAGGATGGAAAGTACTGTTCCGGTTGCTGCCGAGATAAGCAGCGGGAGAATAGCAGCGGCTGTGAGATCAAGCATGAGCACTTCAATGGAAAAGACGATACCGGCAATGGGAGCTTTAAAAATAGCGGCCATCGCGGCTGCCGAGCCGCAAGCTAACAGAAGCCGTGTGTTTTTAGATGAAAGATTGAAAAACTGTGCCAAATTCGATCCGGCCGCGGAACCGGTCAGTACAATGGGTGCCTCTAATCCCACTGATCCCCCAAAACCAACCGTGATAGAACTGGCAATCATCGAGGAGTAAATGTTGTGCCGTCTCAGTTTCCCGCCATCTCGGCACATCGATTTCAGCGCAATGCTGACTCCATGGCTGAGATCGTCTTTGACCACTCGCGTTACATAGAGCATGGTCAGGATAATTCCCACAAGCGGAAAGGCCAGATAGAGATAGTTCATCTGCGCATGCGGGAACGCCGTGCTCAGGATGTTTGTGGTAAAGTAAAGCAAGTTTTTGATGATAATCGCAATGGTAGCGCCGAAAACACCCGTGAAGAAACTCAACAATAATACGGTGCCGGATATCCCTAAATGATTCTTGACGTAACGTCTTAGTTTCGCAAAACCTGCTAATATTTTTTTCTTCAATGCTTTGGATTATTAAGTTCGCGAAAATAGGGAAAAAGAGTGATGTTTTAAAAAATATTTATTGCACCTTTGTTTAGAGTAAAGATTTTTTTATACTTTTGCACCCCGAAATGCCCAGGTGGTGGAATTGGTAGACACGCTACTTTGAGGGGGTAGTGGGAGAACTCCCGTGCAAGTTCGACTCTTGTCCTGGGCACCATCACAAAAGAGAATCCGCTGAGAATAAAATGTTTTCAGCGGATTTTTGATTTTTTGCCGCTTCGATCAGACGAAAAATAGAAGATGAAAAGGAAATTAATTATTGAAAACGGAATGCATGATTGCTTAAATTAGCAATGGCGGCTTTCGAAAATAGAAGATGAAAAACTACATTATATATATAACATTCGATCATGCCATTTTGAGGCGAATATCAATAACTCAAATAAAAAAATCATGCCAATAAAAATTATTGAAATTATTGTGTATATTTGCCGACTTTTTGTTGTGAAATGCGGATGAAGAAAAAAATAGAGAAAAAACAAATTGTAAATGTTTGATTTTTAGAAAGTTGAGTTTTTTTGCAAAAAATCAATCAACAGGAAAAATAGGATAAAAAGGATGAAAGAGTTGCGATGAATGAGTGGTTTTGTTGCAATTTGATGGAGAAAATAGAATGAGAACACTATAAAAAATATAATTTTAGGATGAAAAGGATAAGAATTACGCAAGTGAAGAGCAAAATTGACAGACCGCTACGCCAGAAAAGGTCCCTGGAGGCATTAGGACTGAGAAAAATGCACCAAACCGTGGAACATACGGCAACGCCCCAGATTCTTGGAATCGTTGATGCAGTGAGACACTTGATTAAAGTGGAAGAAATTTAAAACGGAGTATTAATTGAATTTGAATTTTTGAGAAGATGAATTTACACAGTTTAAAACCCGCTGACGGCGCAACGAAAAAGACAAAAAGAATAGGTAGAGGACAAGGTTCCGGTAAAGGTGGCACATCCACAAGAGGTCACAAAGGAGCGAAATCAAGATCCGGTTATAGCCGAAAATCAGGTTTCGAAGGCGGACAAATGCCGATTTACAGACTTTTACCCAAGAGAGGATTTAAAAATATCAACCGCGTTGAGTATAGCGCTATCAATTTGAGCACCCTCCAAATGTTATCCGAAAAATTGTCCGTGTCAGCTATTGATATGGAAGTTTTGATGGCTAATGGCTTGGCCAAGAAAAAAAGCTTGGTGAAAATCTTAGGTAATGGCGAATTGACAGCGAAAATTGATGTTACAGCACATGCGTTTTCCGCTTCGGCTAAAGAAGCAATCGAGAAAAACGGTGGTACCGCTAACCTCATCCAAATCAAAACGGAAGAGCAAAACTAAAAAACAATTAAACGGGTAAAAGACTACGACCATAATTTGAACATATATGAAAAAATTCATAGAAACTATAAAGAATATATTTAGAATTGAAGATCTGCGTCAAAGGATTCTTTATACGTTAGCGATCATTTTTATTTACCGGTTAGGTTCCCATATTGTGCTTCCCGGCATTGATCCCGCCTCTTTGGGCGCATTCACGCAAGCAGCACAAGAAGGACTCATGGGTATGCTGGACTTGTTCTCCGGCGGCGCATTCTCTAACGCATCCATTTTCGCGTTAGGTATCATGCCCTACATCTCCGCATCCATCGTGATCCAGTTGATGACCCTCGCCGTGCCTTATTTCCAACGCCTGCAAAAAGAAGGCGAAAGTGGTCGTAAAAAGATCAATCAAATTACCCGTTATTTGACGGTATTAGTCGTAGCAGTTCAAGCCCCCGCTTATATCGTGAACCTCACGCAGCAACAATTTACCGGCGCGATTTCACCTACCCTGCTCAATTCAACGTTTTTGGGAATATCCGCGTTTTCCGTGTGCGCATTCATCTTGTTGATCGCCGGAACACTCTTCGTGATGTGGCTGGGTGAAAGAATTACAGACAAAGGAATTGGAAACGGCATATCCCTCATCATCATGATTGGTATTATCGCCCGATTCCCGTTTGCGTTGCAAGCCGAATTCGCATCCAGAATCACCGATGCAAACGGAGGACCGATCATCTTCATCATCGAGATCATCATGTTGATGCTTATCATCAGCGTTTGTATCCTCTTGGTGCAAGGTACGCGTCGGATCCCGGTACAATACGCGAAAAGAATCGTGGGGAACAAACAATACGGCGGCGTTCGTAACTTCTTGCCGTTGAAAGTGAATGCAGCTGGCGTTATGCCAATCATCTTTGCACAAGCTATCATGTTCTTGCCACTAACCTTCATCTCCATGGGAACTACAAACCCGTCGGGATTTTGGTACAGTTTCATAGACTATAATGGATTAGGCTATAATATACTATTCTTTGTATTGATTATAGCCTTTACCTATTTTTATACTGCTATCACCATCAACCCCAACCAAATTGCGGAAGACCTAAAGAAAAACGGTGGATTTATCCCCGGTGTGAAACCCGGTAAACAAACCGCCAACTTCATCGATGAGATTATGTCGCGTATCACCTTGCCAGGATCCATTTTCTTAGGCTTGGTGGCGATACTCCCCGCTATCGTGAGACTGTTCGGCGTGAACCAGCAATTTGCACAGTTCTTTGGCGGAACTTCGTTGCTGATTATGGTGGGTGTAGTGCTTGACACGCTTCAACAAATTGACAGCCACTTGAGAATGAGAAACTACGATGGCTTGTCTAAGAGCGGTGGATTTAGAGGACGAACATTATAACAAATGTTCAATAAGATAAAACTTAAATCAGAGGCTGATATAGAGCTGATTAAAGAGAGTTCTTTGCTTGTTGGTAAAACTTTGGCGGAAGTGGCGAAGGCAATCATGCCGGGTGTGCCGCTCCTTTACCTCGACAAAATAGCCGAGGAATTTATCCGCGATCACAAAGCGGTGCCCTCGTTTAAAGGGTACGGCGGATTTCCCGCTTCGCTTTGCTTGTCAGTGAACGATGTAGTCGTGCATGGTATTCCAAACAATACACTCTTGAAAGACGGTGACATCATCTCCGTCGATTGTGGGGTTTATAAGAATGGTTTTCATGGCGATTATGCTTACACCTTTGCTGTAGGCGAAATTAGCGAGGAAAATAAACTGTTGATTAAAAGGACAAAAGAGTCGCTATATTTGGGCATCGAAGCCGCCCAAGCGGGTAAGACGACAGGAGATATTGGATTTGCTGTGCAGCGTTATGTGGAGCATTTTGGTTACGGAGTGGTTAGGGAGTTGTGCGGACATGGAATAGGAAAGGCAATGCACGAAAAACCAGACATCCCAAATTACGGACTGCCGCGAAAAGGAGACCTGCTCCGCGAGGGAATGGTATTCTGCATTGAACCGATGATCACGCAGGGGACACGGAAGATTTACATGGAAAAGGATAACTGGACGATTCGGACTCAAGACGGGAAACCGGCAGCGCACTTTGAACATCAAGTGGCACTGACCAAAAATGGAACGGAAGTTTTATCAACGTATGAATTTGTGGAAGAAGTTTTAGGAAACAATATTATATAGAAAAAAAGAAAATTATGGCAAAACAATCCTCAATTGAACTGGACGGCGTGGTAATAGAATCGTTGGGAAACGCGATGTTTCGCGTACAACTGGAAAACGGTCATATCATCACCGCCCACATTTCCGGTAAGATGAGGTTGCATTACATCAAAATCCTGCCCGGAGATAAGGTGCAAGTGGAGATGTCGCCGTATGACTTGAGCAAGGGAAGAATTACATTCAGACATAAATCGTAAAAAATAGAAGAAAAATGAAAGTTAGAACATCGGTTAAAAAAAGATCAGAAGATTGCATCGTGGTGAAACGGAAAGGTGTGGTTTACGTAATCAACAAGAAAAATCCTAAATTCAAACAACGTCAGGGATAATCAATAACATAACAAAGAGATAAAAGAATATGGCAAGAATTGCAGGTATAGATTTACCGAAAAATAAAAGAGGTGAAATCGGTTTAACTTACATCTACGGTATAGGCCGCAGCACAGCGCAACGAATTCTCACGCAAGCAGAAATCAGCTGGGACAAAAAAGTGAATGAATGGAACGATGATGAATTGGCGGCTATCCGTGGAATTATCAACGAGATCAAAGTAGAGGGCGCGCTGCGTTCGGAAACACAAATGAACATCAAACGATTGATGGACATCGGTTGCTACCGTGGAATCCGTCATCGTATTGGTTTGCCTTTACGTGGACAAAGTACGAAAAACAATGCCCGCACAAGAAAAGGACGTAAGAAAACAGTTGCCAACAAGAAGAAAGCGACTAAATAATAAATAACGAATTTTAAAGGGAAGAGATAAAAATAGTATTATGGCAAAATCCACAAAATCAACTAAGAAAAGAGTTGTAAGAATTGAGGCGCAAGGCAAGGCATTTATCAATGCGTCGTTCAACAATGTAATTGTTTCCCTGACCAATAATGACGGACAAGTGATTTCTTGGTCTTCTGCAGGGAAAATGGGGTTCAGAGGTTCTAAAAAGAACACACCCTACGCAGGGCAAATGGCAGCGCAAGATTGTGCGAAAGTGGCGTATGACTTGGGATTGCGTAAAGTGAAAGTTTATGTTAAAGGACCTGGCGGCGGTAGAGAATCAGCGATCAGAACGATCCATTCCGCCGGTATCATGGTTGAGGAGATCACCGATGTAACACCTCTTCCCCATAATGGATGTCGCCCTCCAAAACGTAGAAGAGTATAATTAAAAGTTAGATATTATTAATAGTTAATATAGAGAGATATGGCAAGATATACGGGTCCAAGAACCAAGATTGCGAGAAAATTTAAAGAGCCTATTTTCGGGCCGGATAAATCTTTTGAAAGAAAGAACTATCCTCCGGGACAACACGGGCAATCCAAAAGAAGAGCTAAAATGTCGGAGTATGGCATCCAGCTTCAAGAAAAACAAAAAGCGAAATATACCTACGGTATTTTGGAACGCCAATTCCGGAAGATTTTTGAAAAGGCATCTAAAAAAAGAGGTATTACCGGTCAAAACTTGATGAAATTGATTGAATCTCGTTTAGACAATGTGGTTTATCGTTTGGGAATCGCTCCGACACGCGCGGCTGCTCGCCAGTTAGTGAACCACCGTCACATTACCGTTAATGGTAATATCAACAATATCCCTTCCGCTATGCTGGTTCCGGGAGACATCGTTGCTGTGCGCGAACGTTCCAAATCCTTGGAAGTAATCACCAATTCCTTGAACGGGAGATCGAACCCCTATTCTTGGTTGGAATGGGATTCGTCCATGTTATCCGGAAAATTCATGAACTATCCTGAAAGAGAGGATATTCCTGAAAACATTAATGAACAAGCAATCGTTGAGTTATACTCTAAATAATAATTAGTTATAGTTCACGGAAAACAAAATTATAATAAAGAAAAGGAAGCAAAATGGCTATATTAACGTTTCAAAAACCCGAAAAAGTTATAATGAACGAAGCCAGTGATTTTCACGGCAGGTTTGAATTTCGTCCATTACAACAAGGGTACGGTATCACGATCGGAAATGCTCTTCGCCGCGTACTCCTTTCTTCTTTAGAAGGATACGCCATTACATCTGTGAAGATCGAAGGCGTTTCGCAAGAGTTTTCTTCTATTGAAGGAGTGATCGAGGATGTTACCGATATCATACTCAATTTAAAACAGATTCGCTTCAAAAGCAAAATCGAAAATACTTCGGAAAAGGCAACCATCATCATCAACGAACAGAAGACATTTACTGCTGGTGATATTAATAAGTATTTGAATTTTTTCCAAGTACTGAACCCCGAGTTGCTGATCTGCCGTATGGAACCTTCTGTTAAATTGGTGATTGACATCACGATCGACAAAGGTCGCGGATATGTTCCCGCGGAAGATAATAAAACATTGCACGATGGTATTAATGTGATTGCGATCGACTCAATCCATACGCCAATCAAAAATGTGCAATTCAACGTGGAGAACTATCGCGTTGAACAAAAAACCGACTTCGAGAAATTGGTGTTGGACATCACTACCGATGGTTCCGTGCATCCGAAAGAGGCTTTGAAAGAAGCGGCTAAAATATTAATTCAACACTTTGCACTTTTCTCCGATGAGAAAATTTCTGTGGATGTTCAAGAAAGTGAAGAAGTTAACGAAGAGTTTGACGAAGCAGCTTTGATGCTCCGTCAAATACTTAAATCCAGACTTGCTGATATGGATCTCTCCGTTCGCGCACTCAATTGTTTGAAATCTGCTGAATTGGAAACTCTTGGCGATTTGGTTGCCATCCAAAAAAGCGATTTGTTGAAATTCCGCAACTTCGGTAAAAAATCATTGGCCGAATTGGAAGATTTAGTGAAAACCAAGGGATTGGATTTCGGAATGAATGTAGCAAAATATAAATTAGATAAGGATTAAGAAAAATGAGACACGCGAAAAGAATTAACCATTTAGGAAGGACGAATACTCATCGGGCAGCTATGCTCTCAAACATGGCAACCTCTTTGATCATGCATAAGAGAATTTCCACTACTTTGGCCAAAGCGAAAGAATTGAGAAAATATGTGGAACCGCTTATAAACCGCAGTAAAAATGATACTACACACTCCAGACGTGTCGTGTTTTCATACCTGCAGAATAAATACGCCGTTACGGAGCTTTTCCGGGAGATATCTGTTAGAGTTGCCGATCGTCCAGGCGGATACACTCGGATTTTGAAAACCGGTTTTCGCCAAGGTGATAATGCTGAGATGTGTATCATTGAATTGGTGGACTACAACGAAACTTATACTGCTGGTGACACGAAGAAGAAAGCTACCCGCACAAGACGTAGCAAGAAAAAAGTTGAAGCTATTGCAGCTCCCGAAGCGAATGAGCCTGTTGCGGCTCCCGTAGCTGAAACGGCTGCTGCCGAAGAAGCCGGCGAGAACGAATAGCATAATTAGAATGAATAATATTTGCTTAGAAAGGGGGATCCGTGAGGTTCCCTTTTTTTGTGTCTGAAATTGGTTGGAATTATCCTAATGATACATCCAGGATCATCATGATCGCAAAGCCAATCATTGTTGAAATAGTGGCAAGATCGGCGTGTTTGGATTGTTGTGATTCGGGAATCAATTCTTCGATGACAACGTAGATCATGGCGCCGGCGGCAAAGGATAGGGCGTAGGGTAGGATAGTGGTCATGCTGGAAGCGATCAAGGCGCCGATTACCGCGCCGAGAAGTTCCACACTGCCGGAAAGCTGACCGTAGAAGAAGCTCTTGCCGCGCGAAAAACCTTCGCCGCGCAAAGGTGCCGAAACGGCAAATCCTTCGGGGATGTTTTGCAACCCGATACCTATAACTAATGAAATCGCCGCTGTCACATTGACAACATCGCCACCGCTGGCTAACGCTCCGATAGCGACACCCACCGCTAAGCCTTCCGGAATGTTGTGGATGGTAACAGCGAAGATCATGAGCCAAGCCCGTTTCAATTTCGTCTTGGGTCCCTCCTTGCTCTCATCCGGTGCGCCAAGGTGCAGGTGCGGAATTAGCATGTCTATCAGCCTCAGGAAGATGCCGCCACAAATGAATCCCACCGCGGCGGGAAGCCATGCCACGCCGCCACGAGCATCTACCATTTCGATCGAAGGTAAAAGAAGCGACCAAAATGAAGCCGCAATCATGATCCCCGCCGCAAAACCCAGCATGATCGTATAAATTTTCGGCGATATGTTTTTAAAGAAAAAAACAAATGACGCACCGAAAGCGGTTGTTGCCCATGTGAACAAGCCGGCTAAAAGTGCTGCTAAAATAATGTGGTGAGACACTATCCAATCCGCCATAAAAATATCCGATTTATATTAAAATTACTCTGTAACTTAACATACATCAGCGGAAAATGTTTAAAGAAAAAAGTGTGATTTGGCAGATGTTTCGTGTCTTTTTTTTGATTATTATTGTGCGTGTTTTTTAAAAGTGCTTTTTAGAATTAAAATCCAGAGAAATGACGAAACGTTTTTTTATATCATTGCTGCTTTTGCTCACATTTCATGGTCTTTATGCCCAAGTTCATGGAGTGGATGCGGGTAAAAATGATACGATATGTCTTGGTGAATCAGTTCAGCTGAAAGGAACTATTGACAGAGATGATTACTTGTATTATTATTGGAAACCGGCTCCGGGCATACAAGATACCACCAAGCTGACCCACACGGTGAAACCGGATAAAACAACAACCTACTACTTATGCGGCTACAGACCGCAAATGAACTTGGTGAATAATGGCAATTTTGAGTATGAAGACAGTAGTTTGGTTAGATCCGGGTATTATTACATTCCAGGTACAATCGGAACGGGGGAAGGAAATCAATGCGATGAAGGGGCTTACAAAATAGTGCAACATGGTAAACAGGCGAAATCCGATTGGGTAGATAAATATGATCATACATTTGCTTTTACCACTATTAAGGATGGTTGGTTTATGGCAATCAATGCGGCGAACGTACCCAATGTTGACGTTTGGAGGCAAGATGTTCAGGATATAGTCCCCAATACGGATTATGTATTCTATACTTGGATTGTCTCTCTATACGCCAAGGAAGATTATCAACGGGCGGAGCTTCAATTTAGTATTAATGGGGAGCTGATAGGGCCGGTTTTCAAGGGGCCTTTTCCGGAAACGAAAGACTGGGAGCGGTTCTATGTTATCTGGAATAGTGGCAATAGTACCTCCGCCACTATCAGTATCGTGAATCAAAGCACGGTGAGTATGGGGAATGACCTCGGCTTGGATGATATCTATTTTTCCATTGTTGAGCCCGATATCGACTCGGTGACAATCTACGTGGGTGAACGTACCGAGGAGGAGATATCTGTTTCACTCTGCCATGGTGAATCCTACTCTTTTGGCGGACGAGAATTGACGGAATCGGGTACTTATCATGAGGAGTTTAAATCAACTTTAGGCTGTGATAGTATAATTACTTTGCACCTTACCGTTGCTCCTCCTTTTACCATTGATCTGGGTTCGGATATCAGGGTTTGCAGGGAAACCTCGCCGGAAATCGTATTGTCGTCTCCGCCGGGTGATTTTATTTACGAGTGGAGCACCGGCGCAACCACGCCTTCCATCACGGTTGATCAGTCAGGAGTTTATGGCCTCACGGTTACTAATCAGGCGGGCTGTGTCACTTCAGATTCTATTTCGGTGACGTTTATTAAAACCCCTGAAGTCGAAGTTATTAGTCATACCGAAGATTTTTGTGAGAAATATAGTGCCGTATTGGAGGCTGTTACCGATGCCTCAAATGTGGTATGGAGCAATGGTGATGTAACGCACACGATCACGGTAGATAAACCCGGAGTCTATCGGGTGACTGCACGTCGGGAGATGTGCAACAGCAATAGCTTTTATGTGATAGAGGAGTGCGACTTCAATCTCTATTTCCCTACGGCTATCTCACCCGGCGGTGCGGATGGGTTGAATGATTATTTTGCATTTTCAGACCCGGCAGTGGTTGACAAAGCGCAAGTCTGTATATATAACCGTTATGGCCAACTGCTTTTCTATTCCGAAGATCCCTATTTTAAGTGGGATGGGAGCTACAAGAATAAGTTATGCCCGGTTGGGTCCTATAGCTATGTAATACACATTGTAGCCAAAACAGGAAAATCCTATTATTATAAAGGCGTGTTATTTTTGATATAAATTCTTCTGTATGAACCGTTTTTTCTGCGTTATTTTTATTCTTGCCGCTGTTTTTTGCTATGGACAAGATAGCCAGGTTGATTATTCCAAAATAAATGAGCAATCGCAGAACCTGGAACATCTATTGCCACTATTCACCATACACGGAGTTCCTAAGAATCAAAATGTAGACGACAGTTTAGCTGTTCTTATAAACCACGGTTATTGTTTGGGCTTTTCAACGAAATATAATCAACCATTATGGGCCGCTTATCAAGTTTCAAAATCGAAAGAAGCTGTTGATTATGAGAGATTCCCGTTTTTTGTGGATGATCTCCGACTTGATGAAGCAAATAGGATTGGGACAAAAACTTTTGGCGGTGGTTTTGATTTGGGGCATTTGGTGCCCAATGCGGCCATCAACAAACAGTATGGGAAATTGTCCCAAATGGAGACCTTCATGATGAGTAATATCTCGCCGCAGAAGGCAGGTTTGAACCGCGGTGTTTGGCAAAAATTAGAAGCGGAAATTTTGAATAAGTATCCAAATGAAAAAGGTAAAGAACATGTATGGGTGATTGTGGGGCCTGTTTTTTCTGAAAATCCCGAGTATATTGAGCGAGGGAAGAAAAGCGGAAATATAGCGATACCCGATGCCTTCTTCTGTATTTTGATTCGCCCCAGAACTTATCCACAAGATTCGCCCGGTAGCTCGGATTATTTGGCATTTCTGTTTCCGCAAGACTTGGAGCAGAAGCAGAAACTGGATGTGAAATTTATTGTCAGTATCAATGAGATAGAAAAATTGACTCGTCTCAACTTTTTTCCGGAGTTTTCTAAAGCGCAGGAGGCTAAAATAGAAACTGCTGTGGCAACGGAATTGTGGTAGTGCTTCCTTCCCTCGCAAAGGAAGGAGTAAAAAAAAGGGGTGATTGAAATACAATGTTTCAATTACCCCTTTTGACAAATCCTCGTCGTCGGTTATTTGTTATTCTCTCGGTTTCCCGCCGCCATTTCGTGGTCCGCGGTTTCCATTGCCTTGTGGACGCGGGGGACGACTATCTTCCTTATAACCTTCGGGTTTGGGAAGTAATACTTTGTGAGATAGTTTCAGCTTGCCCGTCTTTTCATCGATAGCAATCAGCTTCACTTTGATTTCATCGCCCACATTGAGGATGCCGTCTAAATTTTCCAATCTCTTGTATGCTACTTCAGAGATATGCAATAGTCCATCGGTTCCGGGGAAGATCTCTACGAATGCGCCAAAAGGAACGATGCTTTTCACTTTTCCATCATAAATTTCACCGATCTCAGGGACTGCGGTGATAGCTTTGATACGTTGGATCGCCGCGTTGATATCGTCCACATTGGCCGCTGCGATGTCAATGACACCATAATCGCCAACTTCTTCAATATTAATGATCGTATTGGTTTCGCGTTGCATTTCTTGTATGATTTTACCGCCGGGTCCGATCACCGCACCGATTTGGCTGCGATCAATCATCATTTGAACGATACGCGGTACAAATGGTTTGTAATCCTCGCGTGGTTCGGGTAGCGCTTCCATCATTTTGCCAAGAATGTGCATGCGTCCTCTACGAGCTTGTTCTAACGCTTCTGCCATGATCTCTGAAGTCAAACCATTAACCTTGATATCCATTTGGCAAGCGGTAATACCGTCTTCGGTTCCGCAAACCTTAAAATCCATGTCGCCCAAGTGATCCTCATCACCAAGGATATCGGAAAGGATAGCATATTTTCCAGTCTCTTCGTTGGTTATTAGTCCCATAGCGATGCCGGAAACCGGTTTTTTGATCTTCACACCACAATCCATCAGCGCCAATGTTCCGGCACACACCGTTGCCATGGAAGAACTTCCATTAGACTCAAGGATGTCGGAAACTAAGCGTACCGTGTAGGGGAATTGCGGATCTTCAAACGGAATCACCGGTTTGAGCGCGCGGTGAGCCAAGTTGCCATGTCCGATTTCGCGGCGGCTGGCACTCATCATTCTCCGCACCTCTCCAACGGAATAAGGCGGAAAGTTATAGTGCAGGATGAATTTGCTATATCCGTCGATGATGGCACCGTCGATCATCTGCTCATCCAATTTTGTTCCTAATGTGCAAGTGGTCAGTGATTGTGTTTCACCGCGGGTGAAAACTGCCGAACCGTGTACGGAAGGGAGGTAATTGGTTTCGATCCAAATGGGGCGGATTTCATCCAATTTTCGTCCGTCCAAACGGATGTGTTCGTCTAAAATCATGGCGCGCATCGCATCGTATTGAACGTCGTGATAGTAGCGTTTGATCATTGGCGTTTTTTCCTCTTTCACCTCCTCGGGAAGGGTTTCGAGATATTCTGCTAAAATAGCATCAAAACTGTCGTTTCTTTCGTGTTTGCTTACGAAGGATTTTGCCACAGCATACACTTTGTCATACGTTGCTGCGTGTACGGCTTTGCGTAAATCCTCGTCATTATTTTCGTGGCAGTATTCGCGTTTGGGGTTCGCTTTTGCAACTTCGGCGGCGAGTTCCAACTGCATTTGACACTGTTTCTTAATCGCTTCATGGGCGAAATTGAGCGCTTTTACCATATCCGCTTCGGAGATCTCTTTCATCTCACCTTCCACCATCATGATATTTTCTTGTGAAGCAGCCACCATCATATCGATGTCGGAATTTGCCATTTGCTCAACAGTGGGATTGATAATCATCTGTCCGTCAACTCGTCCCACGCGCACTTCGGAGATTGGTCCGTTGAAAGGGATGTTTGAAACGGCAAGAGCGGAAGAAGCAGCAAGACAAGCAAGTGCGTCGGGAAGGATGTTTTTGTCGCCGGAGATAAGGTTGATGATCACCTGTGTTTCGGCGTGGAAATTGTCGGGGAATAGCGGGCGTAAAGCTCTGTCCACCAAGCGCGCGATGAGGATTTCGTATTCCGAAGGCCTTCCTTCGCGTTTGAAGAACCCGCCGGGAAAACGTCCCACAGCTGCGTATTTTTCTTGGTATTCCACTTGTAGCGGCATAAAATCCACATTTTCGGCGGCCTCTTTTTTGCAGCATACAGATGCGAGTAACATGGTGTTGCCCATTTTCACAACAACCGAACCATCAGCTTGTTTCGCTAATTTGCCCGTTTCGATGGTAACCATTTGCCCGTTACCTATATCAAAAGTTTTGCTAATTACATTCATTTTTTCTTCTTAATTTCTTGTTTTATTGATATTCTCAAAAATATCTGTTTATAAAATACAAAAAAAGGCAATTTTCTAAATTGCCTTTTTCATAGACGGGCGGACTGAAATTATTTTCTTAGTCCTAACGCTTTGATAAGTGCCCTATATCTTTCGATGTCTTGTTTTTTTAGATAATCCAATAATTTTCTTCTTTTCCCAACCAGCGCAATCAGCGAACGTTTTGTGGCAACGTCTTTTTTGTTGCTTTTCAAATGTTCGGTAAGGTGTTTGATTCTAAAAGTGAAAAGTGCCACTTGGCTTTCAGGTGAACCGGTGTCAAAGTTTGATTTCCCGTATTCTTTAAAGATATTCTCTTTTACCTCAGGTGTTAAATACATAATCTTTCTCTTCTAAATTTTATAAATTTTCTCTACGATATTTCGAGGTGCAAAAGTATAAAAAAAAACATATCAATTTCGTTTTCAAGGAATTTTTATTTTTAAATTGAAATACACCCCATTAATCTAATCATTATCTTTGCCCTCTCAAAAAAGAACGATGGAGCAAAACGCTATGACGACTTTCATGAAACTATTCAAATACTTGGCTACATTATTTCTTTTATTTTTCGTTTTGCCTACGCATGCCCAGTTTTACAATGGTTCGAAAGTTTCTTTTGGAAAGAACCGCGTGCAACACCAGCATTTCAATTGGATGTATTACAGAACTGAGAAGTTCGATGTGTATTATTATCCGACCTCGCAAGATTTGGCGGAATATACTGCCTATAGGGTGACCGAACAGCTGGGGCAAATGCAACGGTGGCTTAGTTTCCACACATCCAAGAAGATACTTTTCGTCGTTTATAATACCGAAGGCGATTTTCGAGAATCCAACTTCAATTTTGATAATGATGATTTTTATAACCAAGGAGGTGTTACGAATATCTACGGGACAAAGATCTACCTTTATTTCGATGGCAACCATAATCATTTTGATAATATGATCCGGAGTGGACTTATGGAGGTGATGGCTCGCTTGATTGTTGAGGGTGAGTCGGTTGCGAGCAATATCGGTTCGGAGACGATGATGAGTATTCCCAATTGGTTCTACTCGGGATTATCATCGTTTGTGGGTAATAACTGGGATAGCGAAATCGACGCCTATGTGAAAGATGGGATTTTGACTCAGAAGTATTTGAAAACAGAGAATTTATCAGCGAAAGATGCGATGTATGCCGGACATTCGTTTTGGAAGTTTGTCCAAGATCGTTTTGGCGCCAATGTAATTCCGAATATCCTTTACGCTGTTCGTGCTTTGCGCAGTTGCGACAAAGGTTTTTATTATGTTACCGGAGTGCCGATGAAGCAATTGATGACTGAGTGGTTCCGTCATTACTATGTGATTTATAAGAAAGAGACGAAAGATAAGAAACCCGAAGGTGAGCAGCTGCTTAAGAGATTTAATAAAAATCGTGAATATCAACATTTTGCCTATTCGCCAGATGGAAAAAGTTATGCTTATGTGACTAATGAAGCTGGACAAATCAAGATTTGGTTGAAAAACGAGAAACAAAAAAAGCCGAAGGTGATCTTTAAACATTATAAAAAAGTGGAGGATGCCCCCGATCTCACATACCCCAACCTCGCTTGGCACCCGACTGGCGATTTGCTTGGATTTACTTTGGAAGACAAAGGGTTATGCTATTATTATCCCTATTTGATTCAAGAAGGGAAAATGGAAAAACGAATACCTATTAGCGTTGAAAAAATAACCAGTTGGAGTTATGCTCCCGATGGGCGTATGGTTGCTTTTTCCGGTTTTAAACAAGGACAATCTGATATCTATCTCTTTAGTCTTCAGTCTCGTTCGGTGCAAAATTTAACAAATGACATTTATGACGATTACCAACCCGTTTTTCTTGGGAATCAATCGAAGATAGTCTTTTCTTCCAATCGTCCGGTCGATTCCGTGCAGGTGAAGGATCGGTTTTACGAAGCGAATTTCCAGAAAAAATATGATCTATTCATGTATGATTATGGTAAAAAAGACCCTAACCTGCTTCGTGTCACTCATAAACCCTATTCGGATGAAACCGATGTGGTCGTTTTAAATGAACGGGAGATACTTTTTGTTAGTGATGAAAATGGGATTAAGAATCGCTATATTGCTGTTTTCGATAGTGTTATCAGTCGGATTGATACGGCTGTGCACTACGCTTACATTGCAAATAGTTTTCCGCTTTCCGACAACGGCTACTCGATTTTGGGCTATGATCTAAATCGTGAGACCAATGAAATTACTGATATTATTCAATATAAGGGAGTGAAACGTTTTATTACCTCGCCGTTGCAAACAAAGCCTCTGAAGCAATCGGGCCTCTCTCATTTCCAAGCCGCTAATATCGAAATGCAAAATAAGGTAGATAGCGCAAGAAAGATCATTGCGAAAAACGAAATCCGCAAGCGGCATGGTTTTTTTCAAGTGTACGCAAGTGATTTGGCAAAGCAAGAGGTGGAAAAGGACACGGTAATAACTCAAAAGGCGACGGATGGTGTGGCGAAAGTGGAGGATAAGCTTAGATATGTAGCACCCAGGGCGCGATATTATAATACGCAGTTCACATTGAATAAATTGATCACACAAGCTGATTTCAGCTTTTTAAATACTTCCTACCAGCAGTACGCCGGAGGTACTTCCCCCATCTACCTCAATACCGGTATCAACGCCCTCTTTATGTTAGGCATCACTGATGTGTTTGAGGATTACCGTCTGTCAGCAGGGTTTCGCCTATCGTTCGATTTGAATAGTAATGAATTTATGCTGAGTTATGAGGACCTTTCTAAACGCATCGACAAACAGGTGGTTTTTTATCGTCAGTCGCTCACGTCATCGCTTTATGACGGAGTGGTCAAACAACGTTCCAATAGTATCTTCTTTATTTTGAAGTATCCGTTCCACAAATATAGCGCGCTTCGTTTTACCTTGACCGCACGGTACGAAAATCTAATTGTGGGGGTATTGGATGATAGAACGTTGGAACAGAAAGATGAGAGCCGCTTTTGGGGTGGAGCGAAGTTGGAGTATATTTTTGATTCCTCTAAAGATCTTTATACCAATTTGTGGCGGGGAACGAAATTCAAGATGTTTGCCGAATATGAACATAAAATCGCTAAAGACCAACTTAATCTATTGGTTGTCGGATTTGATTACCGGAAATCGGTGCGGCTATTCAAAAACGTGACATGGGTGAACCGCTTAGCAGGAAGCACTAACCTCGGAAGCGGCCGGTTGGTTTATTTTATGGGTGGCGTGGATAGTTGGGTGGGGGCGAAATTTGACACCGATATCAATGTTGACCAAACCAAAAATTACACATATCAAACGTTGGCGACTAACATGCGCGGTTTTAAACAGAATATCCGCAATGGTACTTCGTTCATGGTGCTTAACTCGGAATTGCGTTTTCCGATTGTGCAGCTGATGACGGGGAGGATGAACACTTACAATTTCTGGCATTCTATCCAACTGCTTGTTTTTGGTGATCTCGGTACCGCTTGGACCGGTGTCAATCCTTACTCTGAAGAAAACAGCTTGTACTCCCGAACGATCCAAAGCGGATCGATGATAGCCATTGTGAAGCGGGATGTTGATCCATTGGTGCTGGGCTTCGGTGCCGGACTACGCGCCTCCTTGGCGGGTTACTTTCTGCGCTTTGATTATGCTTGGGGATTAGAAGATTGGCGGATCTTAGATAAGAACGGCCAATTCATGTTCTCGATAGGATTTGATTTTTAATAGAAGATGTTTCAAAAACGGTTTAGATCACTACAAAAGTACCGTTAGTCTAGTTTCAACACGGCTAAGAATGCGGATTGTGGAACTTCCACATTGCCGATTTGTCGCATCTTCTTTTTGCCTTGTTTCTGTTTTTCCAACAATTTGCGTTTACGGGAGATGTCGCCTCCGTAGCATTTCGCCGTCACGTCTTTTCGTAGAGCTTTGATCGTTTCTCGGGCGATGATCTTCGTGCCGATGGCTGCTTGGACAGCGATGTCGAATTGTTGCCGAGGAATCAGCTCTTTGAGTTTTTCGCATATTTTTCGTCCGAATGGGTACGCATTGTCAACGTGGGTGAGCGACGAAAGCGCATCCACGGAATCGCCATTCAGCAATATGTCTAATTTTACCAATTTGGCTTCTTTGTAACCGGAGATATGGTAATCAAAAGAGGCGTAGCCTTTGGAGATACTTTTCAGTTTATCGTAAAAATCAAAAACAATCTCACCCAAGGGCAAGTCAAACGTCATCTCAATACGATTAGAGGCAATATAGACTTGGTTAAGTAATGTCCCGCGTTTATCTAAGCAGAGTTTCATGATCGGCCCGATGTAATCGGCCTTGCTGATAATTTGAGCAAAAATATACGGCTCCTCCACGTGGTCAATAGAATTTGGTGCGGGCATCCCGGATGGATTGTGCACTTCTAACACCTCCTTTTTGGTGGTGACCACATTATAAGAAACGTTAGGCACAGTGGCGATCACGTCCATGTTGAACTCGCGATCAAGGCGTTCTTGCACGATCTCCATGTGAAGCAAGCCAAGAAACCCGCAACGGAATCCAAAGCCCAGTGCCGCCGATGATTCGGGAGCAAAGGTGAGTGAGGCATCGTTGAGTTGCAGCTTCTCCAAGGAGTTGCGTAACTCCTCATAATCGTCTGTGTCCACGGGATATACGCCGGCGAAGAGCATCGGTTTCACCTCTTGGAAACCGGCAACGGCTTCGGAACAAGGGTTTTTCACGTGCGTGATGGTGTCTCCGACCCGTACCTCTTTGGAAGTTTTGATTCCAGAGATAATATACCCCACGTCACCAGCACGTAACTCTTTGCGCGGTTCTTGTTTCATTTGCAGGATGCCGATCTCGTCGGCGTGGTACTCTTTGTCCGTGGAGAGGAATTTTACAAAATCATTGGTGTTGATTGTCCCGTTAAAAATCCGGAAATAGGCGATAATGCCGCGGTAGGAGTTGAAAATAGAATCGAAGATGAGCGCTTGCAAAGGCGCTTCGGGATCGCCTTTGGGAGCGGGAATGCGGTTGATAACCGCTTCCAAAATAGCATCAACGCCAAGACCAGTTTTGCCGCTGGCTTCGATGATATCCGATTCATCACAACCTAACAGGTCGATGATCTGGTCTTTCACCTCTTCGGGCATAGCGGCGGGCATATCCATCTTATTCATGATCGGGATAATTTCCAAATCGTTTTCGATAGCTAAGTATAGATTTGAAATCGTCTGAGCTTGAACGCCTTGCGTTGAATCAACCAAGAGTAATGCGCCCTCGCAAGCGGCGATTGAACGAGAAACCTCATACGAGAAGTCCACATGTCCGGGCGTGTCGATCAAATTCAACGTGTATTCTTCGCCTTTGTAATTATATGTCATTTGGATGGCGTGACTTTTGATGGTGATCCCCCTTTCGCGTTCCAAATCCATGTTGTCTAGTACCTGATCTTGAAAATCCCTGTCATTCACAGTACCGGTTGCCTGTAATAATCTATCAGCTAAAGTGCTCTTACCATGATCGATATGAGCTATAATGCAAAAATTTCTAATTTTATTCATACGGCCGCGAAAGTACGAAATATTGTCACTACTTTTCCTCTCCTAACCCAACTTTCCCTTTTTATGTCATATTGCTGCGTGTTCCCAAACTAACAGGCGCAAAGATTGTCCCGACGCCTTCTAAAAATAGCTTGCCATCCCCCCGTATGTTGAAATGTGTTTTTTTTACCAAACTCATGCCTTTGCCAGCATAAATCTTTATGCGTTTTGTGATTATGCTTTCACGCAAAGGGATGAGTAGTTGCGAACAATCAATGATTCCACACCACCATAAATTGTAACCCTTTCCCTGCAAGTCGGTTGTTTTCAAAACTTTGTCCGGGAAGCGCATATTGTTTTGGATTCCAGTAGCCTATAACATGAAAGGTTACGGCTTTATAATCTTTCTGCCAACTTAAATAAACATACGCATTCGTATTCATCCAGTCGAAGTAAATCATCGCGCTGATATTGTCGAACATTCCGATAGGATAAGAGAGCGATAGTCCCGAAAAAGTGGTGGAATTGGAAAAGGCGAAAGGCGATTTATCGTGAGAATAGAGCATCTGTTCAAAAACAAGATTCAAGCCGTTGCCGATACCAAAGGTGTAATCCATTCCTAAGGTAATCATCTCTTGATTAGTATAGATATCCAGATTGCGATTAAAGGTTGTCCAAGAGGCTTCCATCCAAAGTCCGATGACAACATCCAATTTCATGTCGAAACCCATTTTATGCTCGCCAATAGCATTGTATTCGATGGGCATCCCAAAATTTGTTAATAGTTCGGTATTTGCCATTCTGAAATGATAAGTTCCGGCAATTTCTCCCCGTTTTACAGGAAATTGCGCCCGCATTCCGCCTTCGGGATATTTCTTGTCTGTAGCGAGTATTTCGTAGCCTTTCGTATGATGATTTCCATACAATCCCCAAAACCAGAGATTGGCATTATTCTGAAAATAGTAGCGAAACAACAAACCATAAACGCCATCGGTTAATTTCAACGGGTCGCGCGGATCCATGCGGTCGAACCACATCAAAGGGCGAAATAGAGTTGCCGAACCGAAATTGATCTTTTGTAAACCCAAACGCAACTCCGTTCGGCGGGAGGAAAATCGCACCCAAACTCGGTATGGTTTTATGTTCCCGTTAAAAGCCGCGCTGTCAAAGAAATGAACGCCCATATCTCCGTAAAGATTAGCAGAAGCCTCAAAATCAATCAATAACTCTTTCTTCTTTTTGAAAGGAATCTTATAATTTATCTGTGGGATATATCGTCCGCCCAACCAAAAATCCATTTCAATATCAGGCGTATATTGCGCCCACCCCGAAAGCTGACCACTGAAATGAAATTTCTTCTCCTTCGTCGCCTCAACAAGAGTGTCACTTTCTTGGGAAAAAACCGCAACGGATATCAATAACAATAATATAAATAATGTAGGTTTTAGCATATTCAAGATTTAAGATTCAAGATTGCAGATTTAAGATTCAAGATTTAAGATTGTGCTCCCCCAATTTTAAATTTTAAATTTTCTAATCTTAAACTCTCTACTCCTCCTCATTTGTAATTCCGTATAAAAACAATTTTGACAGTTCCATGGCAAAATCGAACGCGTTGTCATATATTTCAGGAATGCGTTCATCTTTAGCTATATTTTGCATTTTGTCCATCGCGATCATAATCATATCTATCGAAATATCGCTACGCATATCGCCGTTTTGCTGTGCTTTGGCGAAATGCTTCTTTGTTAAATCCAGCCCAAAATCCACCCAATATTGAATATGATTTTCTATTTCCGGCTCGGCGTTGGTATAGAGATTTTGAAAAATAACCATTCCCGCGTCTTTCGACCGTTCAACTTTCATGATTACGATTTGCCTCATCTTTTCAGCAAATGAAATATCGGACTCCATCATGGCGTCAAAATCGTCCATCGCCTTTCCGAATATTTTATCTATCATTGTTTTAGCGGCTTCCAACTTGTTCGGGAAGAATTTGTAGAAAGTCATTTTACTGACATTTGCCTCCTTGCAGATGTCTTCCACCGTCACTTTGCGAAATTCGTATTTGTAAAACAATTTCTGCGTAGCGGCTATAATATCGTTGTATTTTTTACTTTGTACCATGTTTTTTTTAGTTATGAGTTATTAATCGTTCAGTCTTCCTGATGAAATTTCTCAGACAATATCGCCATTTTCGTTAAATATCCCGTAGGGATTTAGGCTTGGTAGGAAAAATAACGCGGACAATATCTGCGTGCCGTAGGTACGCAACATTATTCGATTTGTTTGAAAATATATGTTTCATTGTAATCAATATCAAAATCCTCCAATATCTTCAAATATTCTTCTCTGAAATTCTTCTTTTTATGATGTTCTTTCTGATTCAAAATATATTCTACAACGTTTGGGACATGTGATTTTGAATAGGAAAAAGCGCCATAACCTTCCTGCCATGAAAATTTTCCTCGCACAAATTTGTTCTCATTTATCCAAAGGCAAAAACCGTATGGATGTGAATTTGTGTGTATGTGTTTGCCATAATTTTTGTTTGTTTTGTTGCGTACCTACGGCACGCTGTTGATAATTGATTCTCCGTTTATTTCTACCGAGCTACCGAGCTACCGAGCTTTTGTCCCTACGGGAC
>JAJDJJ010000003.1 GCA_030267125.1 Bacteroidales bacterium OttesenSCG-928-B11 | reverse complement strand
ATTGTTGTTTGTTTGCCAATCGAGATATTTTTAATTGATTCCAAAAATACAATAAAAAATGAACCACGCATAACTCTTTATTCCGTAAGACAAAATCATCTTGTATATAAAATGTAATCTCCTGTTTTTTCAAATGTGCATATAGTGTAACCTGTTTTTTGTATAGAAATGTCCAAACAATGTGTAAATTTGCTCGTCCACTTTTAATGAACATTTATAGTAATAACCCCAAAAAAAATCAAATGAAAAGAAGTTACTCCCTGTTTTTAATCATTTCTATCTGTTGTTCAATTGTATTTTTGCTCAAGAGCAATGAGCTATCTGCTGAGAACAAGATCGTTCATTACAAAAGCGTTGCTAATACTTCCAGTTGTGGTGATGTGCAAGACCTTGCGGTTTCTCACATTACTGGGACATCTGCTTTTTTAACCTGGAATTCTCCACCGGAGATTAGACCGGAGACATTCAATATCAAAGTTGAGTCGCCAAGTTTAGCAACACCGCTTAAATTCACTACTTCCGATTTATATTATGTGTTGTCGGGATTGGATGAAAATAGTAGCTATACAGCCCAGGTTTTCGCGCCTTGCGATGGTGAAGCGGCCGATACGGCGAGCGTATCTTTTTCTACGCCATGCGTCATTAATGACGATGTGGAATTGATGGCCGGAACCGGAACAGCTTATGATTATCCGCTTTCCGTTTATGCTTATATCATGGGGCAAACTATCTATACCGCCGATGTGATGGGCGGTGAAAAAACCATCCAAGGGATATCCTTGCACTATCTTCAAGCAGCGGCTATTTCAGGGGCGCAGTTGAGTGTTTATATGGGGCATACGACGGAAAGTAATTTTGCCTCAACGGGAGATTGGATCCCATCTGCACAATTGCAATTGGTTTATACCGGGACTGTTAACTTTTCGCAAGGAATGAATGATATTCTATTCCTCACGCCTTTCAGCTACAATGGAACCGAAAATGTAGTCATCTGTTTTAAAAGCGAACCCACATTTGCCTCCGGTGTGAATATGTATACTTTCAGATCGCATAATGCCGGCTCGAATGCTACGCTTTTAGCGATGTCGGAAGATCCGTTGAGTATAGCAAGCCCTCCGGAAACAGAAACTGGCTCGACAGAGGTTGATATGGAATCGTATCGATTGGATATACGTTTCATTTGTGGTTGTCGTAACTTGGGAAATTCATGCACAACACCTAATCTAATCGCATTGCAAGGAACGCATAATAGTGTTGATTTGCAATGGGAGCCAAACAATGCTGAAAATTCTTTCGAATTGGAATATAAAAAAGCGAGTGCGGCCAATTGGATAGCAACTCCTGTGACTACCGAAACAACTTTTACCATAACCGGATTGGATGGGAATACCCATTATCAATTTCGGATAAGAACGTTGTGTGATGGGGATGAATCCAATCCCGACAGTGAGTGGGCATTGGAAACATTTAAAACATCGTGTAGTCCGGTTGTAATTCCTTACCGGGATAATTTTGAGAATAATGTAGCTGGCACAGCTCCCGATTGCTGGAACTATTTCTCAAGTAACACATCGTATCCTGTGATTTCTTCTACCCATTCGGCATCTTCCTCGAACTCATTGCAACTTTATGCCGATAAAGGGGGCTGTTGTATTGTGGCATCAAGTGCTGTTACTTCTTCGGAATCAATTCAAGATCTGTTCATATCTTTTGACGCTTTCAAATCTGCCATAAATTACACCGTTGAAATTGGCGTTATGCTTGATCATTTGGATACGTCATCGTTTGTAACCTTAGCAACGGTTACACCGGCAGAAGTGGGCAAATGGGAACGTTTCAACATTCCTTTCTCGGAATATGACGGAAATGCGCGCATGATCGCTTTCAGGGTGAAAGGGAAAGATGTCGCTAATGAGATGTTTATTGACAATGTTCTGATAAGACCCTCGCTTATTTGTCTGGATCCAATCAATTTGACGGTAAACCAAGTTGCCGGAAATTCAGCTATTGCGAATTGGGATGTGCCGGATGCAACTTCTTCTTCTTTATTTCATGTCGGAATTTCGGAAGAAGGTACCGGAAACTGGAATTATACCATCACCGAAAACAGGAACTATATCTTTTCCGGATTAACGGAGAGGACAACGTATGATGTGAAGGTTTATCGCGCATGTTTGGATGAAACGACCACGGATACGGCACATACTTCTTTTACCACCATCTGCACGGAAGGCGGAGATGTCTTCTTTAATACGGGAACTACAACCAATCCGTATATTCCGATCTATCCGGGACGTAATTACTCCTCGTCACAAAGTATCTTCCTGCAAAGTGAAATGGGAGGAGCAACCACAATCCGAGGTATTGACTTGGAGTTAGGTGTTGGGAATACAAATGGGAAAAACAATGTGAAAATATATTTGGGACATGTGACAGAAAGTACATTTTCCGACGATACGACTTGGTATGCCGAACCTCAAATCAAGTTGGTCTACTCCGGCAACCTGAAATGCACGGCCGGAGTAAATACTTTTATGTTTGATACGGCCTTCCAATATAATGGAACGAATAATCTGGTTGTCTGTTTCTTGGATAGTTCGGGAACAGCCGGAGCCGGCAATTTTGCTTTTAAAGTCCATGCCGCTTCTGCCAATCAAACACTCCACTACTATAGCACTGCTGTGCCGCCAAGTTTCAATAATCCCCCTTCTGTAACCATTCCTTCTATAGCGCACTCTACCAGAGCAGCCTTGCGTCCCAATATTGTATTCTATGCGGATTGTTCGGCTACAACCGATTGTGCGCCGGCTAATATTTGTATAGCTTCCGATACGGAAGAAGGTGTTAAAGTGAGTTGGATACCAGGCAGAACCGAAAGTCTGTTCGAATTGCAATATAAGGCGGAGGGTGAAACGCAGTGGAATACGGAAACGGCGATAGATGATACCACTTATACAGTTGCCGGTTTAAGTAGCAATGCAATTTACACTTTCCGCATAAAAGCCTTGTGCGCGGGTGCTGACACAACGGAGAGTGAATGGCGCGAAGTGACCTACCGTACCTCGTGTGGTGATTTTGTTTCCATTCCATATAGTGAATCATTTGATAGAGAGGAGAGTGGAGCCGGTGTATTGCCTAATTGTTGGACTAGAAATTCATCGTTCGCCACCTATCCGCATCTCTCATCCATGTACGCGAATAGCGGATTAAATTCATTGTATCTTTATGCGGAAACGGGACAATATAATATAGCTGTTGCTCCGCAAATAACTATTTTGGAAGACATTGCTTCCATGCGCTTGGTGTTTGATTATTACTGTACTCATGCGGAGCATTCCTTGGAAATTGGGTTTATGAAAGATCCGAATGATATTTCAACGTATGAAACGTATGCGACCATAATACCGGAAGGAATTAATGCATGGAAAGAAAGCATCATTTCTTTTTTGGATTACGATTCGGATGGAAGACACCTTGTTTTTAGAGTGAACGGCACAAATGAAAACAATGAATTTTACATTGATAATGTGGTTATAGAATCTAACGATATTAGTTGTTTCCCGGCTAGAGATGTTGTCGTTTCTGATATTCAATATGGTTCAGCTTTGGTAAAATGGACGCCTAGCACACTGGGAGATTCCCCCATACAATACATAGTACAGTTTAAAGCGGATCATGAAGACACATGGAATACGGTCCTTGCAACGGAACCCCGCTGTGTTATTTCCGGATTAAGTGATATGGGTACTTATCAAGTGCGGGTACAAACCGATTGCGATGGCGATTCTAGTGCTTATGCTTATGCGGAAGAGTTTAGCCTGGAATGTATTACCGGTGGCGACGTGTCAATGAATACCGGAACGAAAGAAAATCTTGAACTTCCGGTAACTACGTATGAAAACTATTCCATATCCCAGACCATTTTTCTTAGTAGTGAATTTTCAGGTGGCACAACAATTACCGGGGTCGCTTTGAATTACGGTTATTCTCTGCCTATGACGACGAAGAATAATGTGGATATTTATATGGGGCATACCACAAAATCAAATTTTTCAAATTCAACGGATTGGGTTGCTGCTACCAATCTTCAACTGGTCTATTCCGGTCCGCTTAACGGGACATCTTCTTTAGACATTTTCAATTTCAACACGCCATTTATTTATAACGGGCAAGATAATTTGGTCATCTGTTTTAATGATAAATCGGGGGCAAGCCAATCAAATTACAATTACTATTTCAGAGCACACAAAACCACTTCAGATATGTCCATTTTTGATGCGGGCAGTACTGCATACAGCATTACTTCTCCCCCTGCCGGGTATACTTATAATGAGCGCCCAAACATGATTTTCTATTTGGGATGCGATGTCGTTAACTGTATGCAACCTAATATTATTGCGAATAATATTACCGCCGAATCAGCCGATATTTTTTATGTGTCGTCGCAAGTTCAAGAAAACAGGCATTTTGAGTACCAAGCGGCTGGCGATGTCGTGTGGAAACAATTGGAGAATCCTGTTGGCGATTTCTTTACACTAACTAATTTGGATTTCAGCACAACGTATACGCTAAGAGGCTATGTGACTTGTTCGGGTAATGATACCAGTGAAGTTACAATCGCAACCTTTACAACACCTTGCAGTGATATAAAATCCATTCCGTTTACGGAAGGATTCGATAGGTACGGTTCAGGATCAACGGTTCATCCAGGTTGTTGGACCGGATTGTCTTCCGGAACAAACTATCCGTATGTGAATAATACAGCCCATCTTAGTGGAACAGCCTCTCTTTTCTTTAATCCGAGAAGCACGGGCTATTCGGCCAGCGTTCTTCCTAAAATAGACGCATCAATTAATATCAAAGAATTGGAAATATCCTTCTCTGTTTATACAGCCCATATAGATAGAAAAATTGAAGTGGGTGTAATGACCGATCCGGAAGATATTTCAACTTATACCCGCGTGGAACTTCTTCCTATTCAGACACGGAATACTTGGTCTTTCTTTTCCGTCCCACTTTCACTGTATGGAGGCATGGGACGCTATATTGCCATTATGGTGGATGGAAGAATTATGTACGGATCGGAGAGCAATGCCATCTATGTTGATGATTTGAAAATAGATGAGGCGCCGGATTGTCCCCGCCCGCCACATATTCGGATTACAGCTGTATATGAAAATAGCGTGACAGTAGCATGGGATTCAATAACCGGAGTCTACGGCTATGATGTATGTGTTGTTGCACCTAATGAAGATCCCAACTTGGCAGCTCCGGTCTCTGTTACCGACACTTTTGTAACTATTTCAGATCTGCAACCCAATACGGACTACTTGTTATATGTCCGTGCTGACTGTAATGACGGTATTGTCGGTGACTGGTCAATGTCCCATTATTTCACTGCATCCTGCGACCCGTTGACTCTCGATGACTTACCGTACGTTCAAGGTTTCGATAGTCTGATAACCGGTTCTGATTATTTTCCTGAATGTTGGCAACGATCTGACAATCAATCCCAAACGGAATATCTGCCGCATCCTTCGTACACACATAATACTTCAGCTCCTAATTCGCTCTATTTCAGCTCTTCCGCCACGACGTATAACCTGGCTGTTTTGCCCGGCATAGATGGTGAAACGATTAATGTTTCGGATCTGATGCTCACCTTCCAAGCCAGATTCAACGCACCTATAGCGTCTATTGAAGTGGGTGTGATGACCAACCCGAGGGACATCTCCACTTTTGAATCGGTTCAAACCGTAACTCCGCGCTCATACTTGACTTTTGAAGAACATACGGTATATTTTAATAACTATACCGGTGCGGGAAGGTATATTGCCATTAAGCATAATTCAACTTATATGTTTTTCTTAGATGATGTTGAACTTTCCACAATTCCGGACTGTTCTGCGCCGAAAAATATTAGCACCGACACTATTACAAGCAACTCCGTTTATATTTCCTGGGAAGATGCCGGAAGGCCCCTGCATTGGATTATTGAATATAGTGACGAGGAATTTATTCCGGGCGATGGTTCCGCTTCGCAAATCGTTGCAAATACCAATCCTTTTATGTTGACAGATTTAGATGCCGGTGTATCTTATACATTTTATATGAGAGCCTATTGTGGAGTTGCCGATACCAGTGATTACTCCAAGGGTGTCTCGTTTACGACCGAATATATTGGTTGTGATGCTCCTGCTGATTTGTCAATTACGGATATACGAACAACTACTGCAGATATAACTTGGGCGCTTCCCGGAAATGCTGTCTCAAGTGTTTTGGAATACAAGAAAAACGAGGAAAGTACTTATTTGGAACTTTCGCTCACGGAAACATCCCACACACTTGACAATCTTACTCCGGGCACAAATTATGATGTGCGCGTTAAAACTATTTGTAGTAATGATAGGGAAAGTGGTTATGCAACCGGAAGCTTCACAACCGCTCGAAATACATATATCATTATAGCTACTTCAGGTCCAAACGGAACAATTCAGCCTGCGGATACGGTGGTTGTGAGCGAAGGACAAAACCAGACTTTCACATTATCTCCGGATGCAAGTTGTAAAATCAGTCAGGTTATGGTTGACAATGTGATAGCAGATCCGGATGAGTATGAAAATAATAACTATACATTCCGGAACGTGCAGGCTAACCACGCGATCCATGTTGAATTTGTAGAGACAAGTCTTGCTGATGATTATCAGTTGGAAAGCCGAGTGTTGATTTATCCGAATCCGGCGGAAAACATACTGAATGTGAAGTTGGATTTCCCGTTTGAGAAAATGGAAATCGTGAATATCATAGGTCAGGTGGTTCATGCGGAGGCGATTGGCGAGTTAGATTTCAGCGTCAACATCTCCCAGTATAATGCCGGTGTCTATTTTATCAAACTTACCGGTGGACAGGGGGCGGCAGTGAAGAAATTCGTCAAGAATTAAAAACTGGAAATCAAAAATTTACTAAAGCGATGGAAAAGAGGAGCCAAATCCGGAAATCTTAAAGCCTTCTTCTTCAATAGAAATGAATAGCGCTTCATACTCCGGGTTTGCTTCTAAGAACCGTGTAGATTCTTCCAGCCCCATCACCATGAAAGCAGTGGCTAAGGCATCGGCAGTGGCACAATCGTTGGCGATGACAGAAACACTCAGAAGTGAACTCCTCTCGGGGAATCCTGTTTTGGGATTGATGATGTGGGTGTAGCGTTCGCCATTCAACTCTTTGTAATTTCGATAGTTGCCACTGGTAGCGATTGCTTTGCTAGTAAGCGGTAAAATGTGTGCGGAATCGAAATTCCCATTGCGGTCACTCGTGGGGCGTTGAATACCGACTTGCCACGGTTTGCCATTCTTGTCGCCCATGCAAAACATCTCCCCGCCAATATCCACGATAAAATTGTTAAATCCTTGCGCAAGTAAAAAATCCGTTACTCTATCCACAATGTATCCTTTTGCAATTGCATTGAAATTTAGTTTGATACGATCGTCCGTTTTAAGCAATACGTTGTTGCTGACTATAATATTCTGATAACCGATAAAAGATCTCAAACTGTCGATATGTGCGCTGTCGATGGAGGTAAACTCCTCTTGGGCAAAACCCCAGTAGGAGACTAATGGGGCAATCGTTATGTCGAAAGCGCCACCGGTTTTCAGGCTGATTTCTAATGATTTTTCTATTAAATTGATAAATTCATCAGGGACTTCATTGGTCTTGTTGATATTGAGATGGTGTACGATGGAAGTAGTGTCGAAAATAGAGAATTGTTGCGAGTAATATTGTAATAATGAGTCGATTTGAGGTTTTAAATCCGGCGCATCTTTGCCGATATAGGTGATTTGGTAATAAGTGCCCAATCCATTGCCATTGATTTTGTGAAGGTCGTTTTGAGCGCAAGAAGCGGCAGCGATAATTAAAAGTAAGGAATGAAAAAATCGTCGAAATCGCATTGTTGTTTTTGAAAACAAAAATAAGCGAAAAGAAGAAGTGGATGGGGTTTATTGTCTGCTAAAAAATGTATTTTTGTTTTCCCTAAAAAAATAGTGCCGATGATTGACCTATCTGTTGTAGTATCAGTATATAACGAAGAAGAATCGTTGCCGTCATTCTATGCCGTTTTGTCGGATGAGCTTGCGAAACTGCCTGTGACTGCCGAAATTATTTTTGTAAATGATGGCAGCAGAGATGGTAGTTTGTCTATTTTGAAAAGTTTTTTGGAGCAAGATGCCCGAGTGATTATTGTCGATTTTTCAAAAAACTTCGGGCATGAAGCGGCGATGATTGCGGGGATCGATAAGAGTAGGGGAGAGTCTGTGGTTTGTATGGATGCTGATTTGCAGCACCCTCCACATTATATAGCTGAGATGCTGTGCAAAAGATCGGAAGGGTTTGATATTGTCAATATGGTGAGGAATAGCAGGGCGGATGCCGGTTTTTTGAAACGATGGACTTCCTCGTTTTTTTATTGGATGACCAACAGGATTATTCACGAAAAATTAGAACCGAATGCCTCCGACTTCTTCATGATCTCCAAACGAATTGCCGCTGTTTTGAAAACAGATTATCGCGAACGCACCCGTTTTTTACGCGGATTTATCCAAATCATGGGTTTCAAAAAAACGCAGATTCAATTTGACGCACCTAAGCGTATCGCCGGCGAGAGCAAGTATTCTTTGTTCAAACTGATCGTATTGTCGTTCTCAGCGGTCTCCGCATTGTCGAAAGCGCCGTTGAAAATTGCCTTGTGGAGCAGTGCGTTATTTGGTCTTTTTAGTCTCATTGTGATCGTCTACTCGTTAATCATGTGGATTGTAGATACCCCGGTGTCGGGTTATACCACCATTGTTATTTTGATCAGCGCCATGTTTAGCGTCAATTTGTTGGTGATAGGAATAATCGGAGAATATATAGGCTTCCTGTTCGATGAAGTGAAAAAAAGACCGATTTATACGGTTATGGAGGAGTATGAATAAGGATGGGAAATTATTTTCTTAACCCCGTTGTTTCATAAGGAAAAAAATGTATTTTTGCAGTCCGAAAATTTAAAGTAGATAGAAATGAAAAAAGACATCCATCCTAAAGAGTATAGAACAGTGGTTTTCAAAGACATGTCTAACGAAGTTGCGTTTTTGACAAAATCAACAGTGAATACAAAAGACACCATCACCTGGGAAGATGGGAAAGAATATCCACTCATCAAATTGGAAATTTCAAATACGTCGCATCCGTTCTTCACAGGAAAAATGAAACTGGTAGATACGGCTGGTCGCGTGGATAAGTTCCGCAGCAAATATGCAAGACATTTTGATAATAAGAAGGAGAACTAATTATTTAGTCACTTTAAAAATACTGTTGAGGCTTTTTTGAAAAAAGAAGCCTCAATTTGTTTGCATTAATGGATGAATGAAAAAAATAACAAGGCGTTGAACTCGTTCCAATGAAACTTGTTAACAAACGAATAGAAAAATAATTATGGATACTATAGACGATAAATTTCTCATCAACGATTTTATGAATAACGACGCCAATATCATCCCGCTTTTTTCTAAAGAGGATGAAGACGCCCTGAAAGATGAACTACTTCCGGATTCAATACCGATTCTGCCCTTACGCAATACTGTTCTCTTTCCAGGGATGGTAATCCCGATCACTGTGGGACGGAATCGTTCTATCAAATTGGTTCAGGATTATGCGCGTAGCAATCATCCGATCGGTGTGGCAACGCAGCGCGAAGGAGAGGTGGAAGAACCAACCATCGAAGATCTTTATCCTGTGGGAACATTGGCGCGCATCATCCGGCATGTGTCGATGCCTGATGGTAGCGTGACTATTATTGTGCAAGGTGTTAAACGTTTCGCTATCGAAGAACTGACACAACTTGAACCTTATTTTAAAGCGTTAGTCAGGGAGTATCCAACCAACGACTTCGACACTGCTCTTACGGAGACGGAAAACTTTAAAGCGCTGATCGGCTCTATCCGCGATACAGCGATTGCCATGATCAAAATGTCGCCTAATATTCCAAATGAAACGAGTTTTGCCCTGAAAAACATGGACTCGCCGGTCTTTTTGTTGAATTATCTGGCATCGAATCTTTCCGCAAGTGTAAACGAAAAGCAAGAGATCTTGGAAACACAAGATATTGAATTGCGAGCGAAAATGATCCTGCGCCTGCTAAATAAAGACTTACAGCTATTGGAACTGAAAAATATGATCCAGCATAAGTCCAAGCAAGAAATGGATAAACAGCAGCGCGAGTATTTTCTGAATGAACAGATGAAGACTATACAGCAGGAACTGGGAGGATCGCCGGCTGATAAGGCAATAGAAGACCTGCAAGAGAAAGCTAAAAAGAAAAAATGGAGCAAGGATATTCGCGAGACATTTGAAAATGAATTGCAAAAATTAGAACGGACAAACCCTATGGCTCCCGACTTCTCGGTTCAGCTGAACTATCTGGAATTAATGGTGGATTTGCCTTGGAATGAATACAGTAAAGATAATTTCGACTTGAAACGCGCCCGCAAAGTGCTGGATCAAGATCACTTTGGCTTGGAGAAAGTGAAAGAACGTATCATTGAACATTTGGCGATTTTAAAGCTGAAAGGTGACATGAAATCGCCAATACTTTGCTTGGCCGGCCCTCCTGGAGTGGGTAAAACTTCGTTAGGGAAATCGATCGCAGCAGCGTTGGATCGCAAGTATATCCGCGTTTCCCTTGGTGGATTACGCGATGAGTCAGAGATTCGCGGGCATCGCAAAACCTATATCGGGGCTATGGCCGGCAGGATTATTCAAAACATGCGCAAAGCAAAAACGTCAAATCCGGTCTTTGTCCTTGATGAGATTGATAAAGTTTTAGGGATGAACGTGCAAGGAGATCCTTCGGCTGCACTGCTCGAAGTGCTGGATCCCGAACAGAACTCCGCATTCCACGATAACTATTTGGAATTACCTTACGATCTCTCGAAAGTGCTTTTCATTGCCACAGCCAATGACCTTTCCTCAATCCATCCCGCACTCCGTGATCGTATGGAAATTATTGATATTCCGGGGTATTTGTTGGAAGAAAAAATCCAAATAGCCCAAAAGCATTTGGTGCCTAAGCAACTCCGTGAACATGGCATGGAAAAAAAAGGTATCGTTTTTTCAGATGAGGTGATTGAGCATATTGTGTCGGATTATACGCGGGAATCGGGCGTGCGGACACTGGATCGGACTATTGCGAAGATTATCCGTAGCCGCGCAGCCAAATATGTGCAAGACGGTGTGTTAGAAACGGAGGTGACACTGGGAGATCTGAAAGTGATATTAGGCGCACCGATCTTCCAAAAAGAACGTTCAATCGATAACGATGTGCCAGGTGTGGCCACCGGTTTGGCTTGGACTCCCGTAGGAGGAGAAATCCTCTTCGTGGAATCAGTTACTAGCATGGGAAAAGGAGGACTGACACTGACCGGAAATCTCGGTGATGTGATGAAAGAATCCGCTACAATCGCCTATGAATATATCAAATCGCACGCAAAGGATTACAGTATCAATCCCGATATTTTTGAAACTACAAAAGTGCATGTTCATGTTCCCGAAGGCGCAACTCCGAAAGATGGCCCGTCGGCGGGAATTACCATACTGACCTCATTAGTGTCGTCTTTTACACAGAAGAAAGTGCGTGGAAATATCGCAATGACCGGCGAAATTACACTTCGCGGAAAATTGTTGCCCGTCGGTGGTATTAAAGAGAAGATCTTAGCCGCCAAACGCGCTGGCATATACGATATCGTCCTCTCAACTGAAAATAAGAAGGATATCGATGATATTAAAGAAAATTTTGTGGATGGATTGAGCTTTCATTATTTCGAAACAATGAAAGAGGCCGTAGGTTATACGGTTATGAAATAGATAGTTGGAGATGCAGGTGTTGTGCGTGAAATGCAAGTTGACTGTTGATTTTTAATCGGAGGTTTTCAAACTGCTAATTAATAATAGGAAAATATGGATTGTGAACCATTTTTTCCTATTTTTGTTTTTTATAAAAATCAATTAAAATACAGAATTATGAAAAAAATTACACTTTTATTGGCACTGTCTTTGTTGCTGTTTTGTAGTAAAAGCTATTCGCAAATGGGTATAGGAGTAGAAGCAGGGTATCTGTTTTCTCCCCACAATATGAAAAGTGATTATGGAAATGAGTTGAATAATTTGCACGGATTCAATATTGGCGGGAATTATAAATACGATATTGATTTCGGTATTTCTGTGCAGGCAGGATTGGTTTACAGTTTTATGATGAAGCAAGAGAAAGAGTCGTTTTGGGGAGAAACGATAAAAAGTGAGATGATTAGTCATTATTTAAGTATTCCCCTTAATGTGAGTTATGAGTATGGATTTAATGATAATTTTAAATTATTTGCTTTTGCCGGTCCAAGATTTGACATCGGATTGTCGTTTAAAAGTAAAGCGGAATATTCATCCGTAGGGCTTCTGGATAAAGGAAGTGTCGAGATAGATTACTACACCGGAAAGATCTCTTCAAGTGGCGGCCTTGAATGGATGCTTGATGAGATTGGTCAGATGCGCTACAACCGCTTTGACTTGCAATTGGGTTTGGGTGTCGGGACAGTGCTTTTTGAGAAATTCATCATTAAAACCGGATATGATTGGGGCTTAATCAATAAATTTCAAGGCCCTTATAGAGATTTTGCAACCCTAAGAAGAGGTCAATATTATTTTAATTTGGGATTTCTTTTTTAGTGTATCTTAAATTCTTAAAGTAAACATGCAAACAGCATTTGTCTTGATGTGATTTGCTTTTTCATTTTCCATGTGAAATTACATCGGATTTTCCATTATTTTGCTCTTTTCGGGTAAATTTATTCGAGTGAAAATTAATGCAAAACCTATTGTGCTGCAAAGGACAAATGCTGTTCCAACCATGATGAGTGTGCCGTTACTCATGTAGTTGGAGACCATCGAACAGATAAAAGCAACGGACAATTGGATAGATCCGTAAAGTGCGGAAGCGGTTCCGCTGTTCTCGATAAAAGGTGTGATGGCAAGTTCGGTTGTGGTGGGGAGCAGTATCCCGATAGGGAAAACATATAAAAATAGAATGGCTAAAATAATGTGGATGTGTGTGTTTGCAAGCATTGCGCCTAATAATATGATGCTTGCCCCAAACATAAATGTTAACGCATATTTCACTAATTTTTCTGTTGGAATTTGTCTTTGCAATGTCGGTGTAATGGAAGAAGCAATCATCAATCCCAGCGCATTTGTTCCGAAAATAAGGCTGAACATGTTGTTTGAAAAACCTCCTTTTTCCATGATGAGAAAGGGGCCGTTGCCAACGTATATCATCAATGCGCCGTTAGCGATACCGCCTAAAATAGAGTAAATTAAGAATTTCCGGATTTTTAGTATTTCAAAATATCCTTTAAATACATTCTTTTCTGTTTTCGGATAGCTGTTTCTATGTGTTTCGGGAAGAAAAAACAAGGTGAGGAAAAATAGTAATACTCCTAAAAAAAGCATGGCGAAAAATGCTCCTTCCCAGCTGAAGGCATTGATGACAGTGTTGCCAATAGTAGGAGCGATAATCGGAGCAACACCCATGATCAAAGCTAATAGTGAAAATATTTTTAACGTTTTCGAGCTTTCAAAATAATCGGTGACAACGGCTCTCGAGATAACTACTCCGCCGCATCCGCCGATAGCTTGGATGAAGCGAAATACCCAAAATTGTTCGATAGAATGAGCATAAATGCATGCAATTGAGGCAACTATAAAAATGGCCAAAGATGCCAATATGGGTTTTTTACGTCCGAAACGATCGGCAAGAGGACCCCAAAATAACTGCCCGAGCGCAAATCCCAGTAAAAAAGCGGACAGCGAAATTTGTACCGAAGAAATAGGTGTGGAGAACGATTCCGAAATCAGAATGAATCCGGGTAAATAAAGGTCTATGCTTAAAGGTTCGAGAGCGGTTAAAAGAGAAAGAATACTAATAATCACCCACTGAGTCAAGCCAAATTCTTTCATGTTTCAGTTGTTTTTTTGCAAGCGGCAAAAGTAGGAAGAATCTGGTGGAGCAACCTTGCAGTTTTGCTCCTTTTACTTGAACTTATTCTCCTCGTTTTCTCGAAATTCAACAGGGGTTATTCCGGTTTGTTTTTTAAAAAAACGAGTGAAATAGGCAGGGTCTTCAAACCCGAGAGCAAAAGAGATCTCTTTTAAATTTTTCTCCTTCAGACGGATCTCTTTTTTTGTTTCCAATACAAGACGTTCTTGCAGATGTTGTTTTACGGTTTTTCCAGTTCCTTTTACAGAAATGATATTCAGTTTCTTACAGCTGATATTCATCTGCTGAGCATAGAAATCCGTTTCGCGATGATGTATAAAATTGGCGTCGATCAATTTCATGAGTTGGGGAATCTGAAAATCAACTTGGTTTTTGTAAGCGTCTGTTTTTTTGAAAAAATCGACAATGTGGAATAAGAATGCTTCTATGTAAATCTCTTTCAAAAGAATCCGGTTGAGCGAGTTAGACTCCTGTAGCAGTAGATCTTTAAATACTTCCAATAACTCGGTCGTCTCCGCATCGGGTGAAATGAATATGTTAGAAAAATATCCGTTCAAATAAGCGGAATTCATACGTTGATTAATCCGGAAAAAATTATCGGGGTGGATAGCAAAAAGAAACCCTTCATTCCCTTCAATATCCAGTTTGTCTATTTGTCCGGGGAAAACCAGGACAATTTGATTGTTGTAAATTAAATGCTCGTTGAAGTCAAGAAAATAACGGTCGTTTCCGCTTATTTTCGTAAACCAAATAAGCTGGTAAAAATCGTATCGCTGATAATTATTGAAAACGGTTTCGTCAATATCTTCGAGACGAAAGATTTCAATAAAATGGTCTTTTGCCAGTATCTCCTGTATAGTGTTGTTTTTTCTCAATGTTTTAATGTGTTCATTGTAAAATAGATATCCTTGAAATAATGGATTCGTCATCCTAATAACTCATTCAGATCATTATATTTCAAAATCTTCCCTTTGCCATTTTCGTATTCAATAACTCCATCTTTCACCATCTCAGAAATAGCTCTTGACAGCGACGGGCGTTCTACTCCAAAATATTCGGCCAACGAAACAATGCTTCTTCCCAATTCGAAAGACCCTTTTTTGTCGTGTCGCAAAATGTAGTATGCGATTTTGGCTTTGATCCCTTTTTGCGAAAATATCTTCAGCCTTTCCGACAGAGATTGCACGCTATTAGAGATGTAAGCCATAAAACCTTTCAAAAATCCGGAGCACTTCGCGATTTGGGTTTCGATAGCTGCTTTGCTGATCAGGATTATTTCGCAATCTTCTAAAGCGATTACATCCACCGGGAAGCAACTGTTGTCAGAAAAGAGAAATGCGGCCGCCAACGGATAAGGCGCTTCAATCTCTTCCACCGAAATTGTAAATCCGGATTCGGAAATGATCTCTGTTTTCACCTTGCCCTTAGAGAGCATATAGAGGTGCGAAATGTGATCTCCCTGACAAGCAATGTATTCTCCTTTTTTGTACGTTTTGATTTTATGATTGATCGTACATTTCAGGTTGGCAATCTCTTCGAGCGGTTTCTCGCGGCACATGGTGCAGAAAAATAGTAAGTCAGTGTTCATCTTCTGTTTACATATTATTTTGTTTGGATTCTATTTCTCTAATAACCATTCAAATACATTTCTGTGAATTATTCCATCTCTACTTTGAGGAAATGATTCAGTCGTAAGTAGAAATTTAGGATAATTGTCTTTCACTTTTTTCAATGGACTAAATTCACGTTCTTCAGTTTCTGTGCTTGAAATTTCCCACGAAACTTGGTAATATTCGATTTCTCCTATTCGATTTTTAACAACAAAATCAATCTCACTGTTACGAAGCGCACCTGTCCAGATTTTGCAACCTCGTCTTAGCAGTTCAAGATATACAATATTCTCAAGAATATGCCCTCTGTCTGCTGTTTTTTCTCTGCCAAGCAATATGTTTAGTAAACCCAAATCCACCAAGTAATATTTCTCCTGTGTAGCCAGTTGTTTTTTCCCTTTCACATCGAAACGATTGACGCAATAAAAGACAAAACTTTCGACTAAATACCCAATAAATTTTTCTACAGTGGCATGGTGAATATTTTGATTATCCGCTTTTAATGCTTTTGAAATGCTACTCGGCGATACTTGATTGCCGATATTGCCTGCCAAAAATTTAGCGACATTTCCAAATGCTCGCTTATCGTTGATTTTATATCGTTGCGTTATATCTTTTTCGATAATTGTAGTATACAAAGCTTCAAGGTATTCGTAAATTTTATCAAAACCTTCTTCCCTCAAATCAACGCCTTTCGGCAACGAAGTTTCGTTTACATAATCATAAAATAATGCTTCGTAATTCAAGTATTTATTGCTTATATCAATGCTTCTGGCTTCCAAATATTCGGCGAAAGAAAAAGGTAAAATAGAAACTTCTATATATCTACCACTCAATAAAGTAGCTAATTCACTTGATAGTAAATTGGCATTGGAACCTGTGATATAGACATCTGTATTTTCGGTTGCATAAAGTCCATCAACTAATTTTTCAAAATTGGCAATATTCTGAATTTCATCGAGAAAAATGTAATTTGATTTATCTGTCTGCAACTTCGATTTTATTTCAAAATAAAGCGTTTCCCATGTTTTGTTCAGAAAATTTTCAGGCAATTCGAAATTATATAGCTGTATTTGTTCAGGCATTACGTTATTTTTCAATAAATGATTCCTGAACAATTCTAACAACGTAGATTTACCCGAACGGCGTAAACCAGTTACAACTTTGATAATGTCTTTATCCTTGTATGACCATAGTTTATCAAGATATTCTGTTCTTTCTATCAAATTCTTCATCGTGCAAAGATATTATAAATTATCAAAACTTCCATTTTCCGCAAGTTTTGATAATTTGAATTTCTGTTTCCGACAGAGACATTATTCCATAGCTTTCTTTAGAGTGACATATAACGCTCGGCCGAAAAGTTCGGTTTGATTACAATATTTAATTCTATATTTATATCATGCTATTCTTTTTAAATAAAGGTGCTCTTGAAATTCTACAAACAACTTGCTGATGTTTGCCACATCGCCTAAAATTTCTTTTGCGTCTTCCAAGGATTGATATTTGTTTGTGAGCAAAATCGGCAACTTGTCTTGGTCGAGCTCGTCCACACCTGTTTCAATGTATTTGCTCAAAACGAAAGAGATAAACTCTTTTTGTTGGTCGTTGAGTAAGGCAAAGATTGTTGCTTCGGCTGCTTTGGCTCTGGCTTCTCTTGTCATTGCGATGTAGTCGCCATTGAAAACGTATTCCAACACATCATATAAGTCGCTCTTTTCCATATCTACCAACTTTTGCAAAGTCAGTAAATCGTCTTTCGGGAAACCTGCCGATTCCAAATTCTCTAACAAAACCTTTCGGGTAATGGGATTACTCCACAGTTTCCGCAATTCTTCTTCATCTTTGAAAAGTTTAGGTAACTCGCCAAACAGATTATTTAAAAATTCTTCTGCTGAAATAGGCTTGCCTTCTGCACTCCAAAAAGAAGTTGAAATCATTGATTGTATTTCTCTTTCTTTTCCATTTCGCAATTTGATTTTGATTTTCTGTTTGCGTTCTATTTTAGTCGGTTCTTTTGGCTCATTTGGCTCGTATGGTACTCTCGGTTCGGTTACAACATCTGTCGGCTCACTTTCCAAAGGTTCTCCGTCCCATTCGGGATCGGAAAAATGTTTGTACGCATCAACAAAATCGTAAATGGTAAAAAACTCTTTCCCATCAAACAAACGGGTTCCACGCCCGACTATTTGTTTAAACTCAATCATCGAATTGACTGGACGAAGCAACACAATATTGCGAATATTCCGTGCATCAACACCCGTAGAAAGCTTTTGTGAAGTTGTGAGAATGGTAGGAATTATTTTTTCGTTATCCTGAAATTCTCTCAACAATCGTTCGCCTTCTTCGCCATCGTTGGCGGTTACGCGAACACAGTAAAAAGGGTCTTTACTTTTTGCATTTTGATTGATTAAATCTCGAATCAATGCCGCATGACCTTGATTGGCACAGAAAACGATAGCCTTTTCTTTTTGATTGGCTTCTTCCAAGTATATGTTCACCCGCTTGGTTTCTCGTTCTACGATTTCAATGGTGCGGTTAAAGTCTTTCTCTTCATAGAGTTTGCCTTCTTCGATTTCGCCTTCTACAACGGTATCGTCCGAAGTGTAGCGGTAATCGTCCAAAGTTGTTTTGATGCGTTTTACTTTGAATGGCGTTAAAAAACCATCGTTGATACCTTCTTTGAGCGAATAAATGTAAACCGGTTCGCCAAAATAGCGATACGTATCCACATTATCTTTTCGTTTTGGTGTAGCGGTCAAACCCAATTGCACTGCGGGAGAAAAGTAATCCAAAATTCCCCGCCAATTGCTTTCGTCATTGGCTCCACCTCGGTGGCATTCGTCGATGATGATAAAATCAAAATAATTGGCAGGATATTCGCCAAAGTAAGGCGAAGGATTTCCTTCTCTGTCGATGCCCGACATAAAGGTCTGAAAAATAGTAAAGAAAATACTTCCGTTAGTCGGAACTTTTCCGTTTTTCTTTATTTCGTTTGGCTTAATCCGTACCAAAGCATCTTCGGGAAATGCCGAAAATGAGTTGTAGGCTTGGTCTGCCAAAATATTACGGTCTGCTAAAAATAAAACTCTTGGACGGCGGCTGCCGTCTCGTTTTAAATTCCAGCGGGTTTGAAACAGTTTCCAAGCGATTTGAAAAGCGATTGCCGTTTTTCCCGTTCCTGTGGCAAGGGTAAGCAAAATACGTTCTTTGTTTTGTGCAATTGCTTCGACTGTTTTTTGCACCGCAATTTCCTGATAATACCGAAGTTGCCATGTTCCGCTTTTGTCTTCAAATGGTACTGATGCAAATTTTTCTCGCCATAGTTCGGTATTTCGACTACGCTCAATGTCCGAAGCATTTCCTTCGATAAGCTCAGGAAAAGTTTTATCCCAAAGTTGTTCGGGAGTTAGAAAATCGCTTACCAAACTTTCTTCGCCTGTTTTTAGGCAGATTTGGTAAATTTCTTTTCCGTTGGCGCTGTATGTGGTTTCTAATTTTAATTTTTCCGCATACTTTTTGGCTTGCATTACACCTTCGCCAACTTCCAATTCATCACTTTTGGCTTCAATCACAGCCAATTTAATTCCTTTGTAAACCAACACATAATCGGCGATTTCTCTTTTTCCCCTACCACCGCCTGTTTGAATTTTTCCCGCAGTAATAGCATGTTCTCGAAGAACTTTAGAGCCTTCAACAACACCCCAACCGCAAGCCTTTAGCTTGGGGTCGATTAATTCCGCTCTGGTTTCTGCTTCGTTCATATTTACTGAATAAACTTACTTTTCACTAAATTCAAGAATGTCGAATTGCGAGCATCAGCATCACTTATTACAGCATCTAAATCCCATATAAAAACTCCGATCGGCAATGTTATTTTCGGATTAAGTGATATCGCTATATTCGTTTCTCTATAATACATTTTCCCAGAAGAATATAATTCAGTGTATTCTCCTGCTAATTGCATCTCTACTTCTTCATTAAACTCTATAATTCCATAAAACCAAATTCTTTGAATTTGATTATTGTAATGTTTCATTAATTTTCGCGCACGTTTTTCAAGTTGAGTTACAACTTTCATGTTTTCTTCTAATGAAATCCCTCTTTTTTTAAACTCTACAATTACAACATCGAAAGGTTTTTTGTTTTCAGGATTATTAGAAAATATCAAAGCCATATCTGGTCTATTATCATCTTCAACACCTTCATCATCCGTTATTTCTTTTATTAGTTCACCCATTTCTCTGTCACTGAGTATGGTTTCATAAGTCATGTATTTGTCATCAAGTAGCCAAGCGCTATTTTTATAAATGTCATCAATGCAATTTTTCTTTTCAAATCTACCATCTTTACGCATTAAAGCAAATAATTTATGTATCTCAGCTTCACTCTCAGAGTCTGTTGATTTTTTTAATTTTTCAACAGTTAATTGTCGGAACAAAATATATTCCGTCAATGCTCTTGATGATAATTCTACTGATTTTTCAAATTGCTCATCATTTAAGGATGTTGCATCTAAAATTTCTTTTTGCTCTTGGAAAAATTCATTTTGTGCTTTTTTCAAAATCTCGTTTCGTGGAATATATCCAATATTATTCGTGTCAAAATAACTGCTTAAATGAGGGAATTTTGAAATAAGCCCTGCCTTAACATCACTGTTCCTCTTTTTAATTCTTGGTATTTTAGCTTCAATTATAGAAATGACTTCTTTCCTAAATATGGTTTGAACATCTTTCAACTCCTGTGGAGAAATAGTCAAATTTTGCCTTGCTGCATCAATTTTACCAACGAAAAAATCTGAATAGAGCAGAAATACCATTTCATAGCCAGGCAACATATTTTCATTTGAAATTAAATCCACCTTAACAGTCCTATTATCAACAGAAATTGCAGCAATCAAAGATGAATCTTGTGGGTCAACTTCTTTTATTGAATAATACAAAATAAATTTATCAATGAGGTTAATAGAGCTGCTTAATTCCACATCGGTAAATTCAGGAATATCTGTACTATCAATCGTTGACACCATTTTTTTACCATCAATAATTGATTCTATTTTAATATTAAGCGAACATCCTTGTTTTTTTAGATGGAAAAGTCTTGAATAAAATTCTTCCAAAATCCGTTGCTTAATTTTTCTCGGATGGATGTAATCATTCTTAGCAATTTTTTGAAGAGTATAGTTTGTCATTTTAAAACATGTTCCGGACTCCTTTTCTTCAACCTTGTCTATTTTGAATTTTTCTTCTTCAAAATCATCAGAGAAGTTAAAAGTTCTTTTTTTTGTTTTTTCAAAATAGCTAACAACCTTTACATCTTCGAAATAGCATAAATAAACTAATCGCCCTAAGCCTTTGTGTGTGCTTTCTTCAACATCGAATAATTTTGAAAATTTCTTGTAACGCTCATCTGTTAAACCTTCGCCATTATCAGAAATTTCGATTTGAAGAGTTTCAGATTGATTAAATGCCTTCATTGATATTTTGATTTCAATCTCCGTTGCATTTGCATCTAATGCGTTTGCAATAGCTTCTAAGTAAACCATCTCAAGTGATGAGCTGCTAAAAAACATTTTAACGGCTTGACTTAATTTTACTTTCATACAATTATTTTTTTTCTATTTTTAACTCCCCTGTAGGTTCGACAAGCTCCCCATTGAACGCCTTCTGCAAGATACTTTTTTTCAGTTCCTCCAAATCTGCTATTTTCTTTTGATACACCGTTTCCAGTTTTTGTGTTTCAGCTCGCAAGGCATCTAATTGGTGGACGATGGTTTGTTGTTCTTTAAGTGGAGGAAGGGGAATTGGAAAACTTCTCAACGCTGTCAATCCAACAAATTCTTGTGCTCCACCATTTGACATATACAAAACATATTTCATTGCTACTGAAGATTTCAAATAATAAAGTAGGTAATTCATATTAATGTTATCACTTGACTTGATCAAGCCAACATTCTTGATACTGAAAACTCTTTTATCATCTACTATTGCAGCCATTCCCCTATTTGCTCCAATCATTGAAATTAGAATATCACCATAAGTCACATTTGAACGCTTGTAAAACTTTTCGTGGTCTGTTTCTGTGATGAATTTTGTATCACCAAATGAAAATCCATCAGGTTTGATATTCTTTTGAGTGACAAAAGGAATTCCTTCTTTAATATATTTTGGACTATCGTGTGTGCCATCTTTTACTTCAGTTATTTCATTTAGCTTTTTCGTTTCCCAATTCCCATTCTCAAATATCCCCTGCAAATAACTCTCAAACAATTCTTTTGCATTTTTAAGGTTTTGTTCGGCATTATTTCGACTTCGCTCAATAGCCGAAAAGGCTTTATCTAATATGGAAACAATGCGTTGTTGTTCGGGGAGAGGGGGAAGTGGGATTTCTATTTCTTTATACTCATCAAATTTCAAATTTCGGATGCCTGTCGAATGACTTTGCATTTTTTCAGTAGCACCTGAAATGTATTCCAAGAATAGACATCTGTGTAGAAAGTTGAAATCAACTTCATCTTTATTCTTAATCCTAATTACAGAAGTAAAGTTGCTAAATGAAAAATCACCATCAGTCTTATCAAAAATCACAACTCTTCCAACAGGTTGTTTTGGTCCACCACCTGACTTTTCAAGAATTATATCACCGTATTGCAATTTCCTTTTTTGAAATTGAGATTGTTCAACTTCTAAATAAACGATATCACTATCATCAAGAAGACAATCTTTTGTGAAATTTGTATTTCTTATTACTCCAACAGTTTGAAAAGGAGGTTTCTTCCCTGTCCAAAGTCCATTACTGAACTCGCAAAACTCATTTAATTTCTTTCTCTTCCACTTCATCATAGCATTTCAGAAATTGAGTTAATAATACCGCTTACCGAATGTTTATCCATTTTAGAGAAAGCAAACCATTTTCTGCCTAAATCTTTGAGCGAAGCTCCAAGATGATAGATTTCTTTTTGGTCGAGAATTAGAAAACGGTCGTGGCTGTGGGTAAACGGTTTTGCTGTGAAATTACCGTATTGTTCGCTGGCTTTTTCAATATCCAAGGTCAGTTGTTTGCTTATGTTTTTTGTAAGCAACAACACGCTTACGCCTTTTTTCTTCTTTGATAAATGCATCAATGTGGTTTCGTCTATGTAATTATCTATCAAAATTATGCTTTGCTTGGCTGAGCGAATGATTTTAGAAGCCAATTCGTAAGCGTCAAACACTTGCCCATCGAAAAATACGCCTTGTGTGGGAATTAGATGTGTGTTTATTTGCAGGTCAATCTCGTTTACTTTTTCCGAAAGAGCCGACACATTGTCCTCAATGCGGTTCATTCGGTTATTTATGGCATAACCTTTTAATAAATAGTCTTTCAGGATTTTGTTTGCCCATATTCTAAACTGTGTGCCTTGTTTGGAATTAACACGGTAGCCGACTGACAAAATAGCGTCAAGATTATAAAATTTCACTTTCATTGTCTGTGTTTTTCCTTTAATGGCTCCGTGTTGAGTGGTTAGTGCAAAAAATGCACTAACCACTTTTTCGTCCAACTCCTCTTCTTTGAAAATATTTTTCAAATGTTTGGTTATTACGCTTCTATCTCTTTCGAAAAGTTGGGCGATTTGTTCTTGAGTTAGCCAAAGCGTTTCTTTATCTTCATCAAGTCGTACTTCAATATGTTTGCTAAGCTCATTAGGGCTGTATAGTATTATTTCGTTTTTCATAGCAACTCTTTTATTGACAATAGAATTTCCGTACTTTCTTCGTCCAATGCTTTTATTTCTTCCAATATCTCGAGTGGTGAGCGAAGTTGAACAACTTCTTTCTTATTGGGGTTTTTTACGCTCAAATCAAACGTGCTTTGGTCAATATCTTTGACATTAACCGTCCAAGAGTTTTCAGTTTCTGCAAAAGTCTTTTGAAGTTCAATAAATTCCGCAAGGTCGTTTTCGTTCAGCGGATTTGTTTTGCCCAAATTTCGGTCGAGGTTTAATTGATAAAACCAAACATTTTGGGTGGGTTTTCCTTTTTCAAAAAACAAAACGACCGTTTTCACTCCGGCGCCTGTAAACGTTCCGCCGGGTAAATCCAATACGGTGTGCAGATTACAGCTTTCCAACAAGGTTTTGCGTATGGCAACGGTGGCATTGTCTGTATTACTCAAAAAGGTGTTTTTAATTACTACACCTGCTTTTCCGCCTGCTTTCAGAATTTTCATGAAGTGTTGCAAAAAGAGCGAAGCGGTTTCGCCTGTTTTTATCGGGAAGTTTTGTTGCACTTCGGCACGTTCCTTTCCACCAAAAGGCGGATTGGCAAGTACCACATCGTAGCGGTCTTTTTCTTGTATATCAGCAAGGTTTTCGGCTAGCGTGTTGGTATGAATAATGTTTGGAGCTTCCACGCCATGAAAAATCATATTCATAATGCCGATGATGTATGCCAAGGATTTTTTCTCTTTGCCATAAAAAGAGCGTTTTTGCAATATCTCGGTTTCTTTTGTAGATAAACCGCTACTTGAGCCTGCCGAAGGGCGGTTTTTTAGATAAGAAAACGCTTCGCAAAGGAATCCCGCGCTACCAACTGCTCCATCATAAATTTTATCGCCGATTTCAGGGGCGACCACTTTTACAATCGTAGTGATAAGTGGACGAGGTGTGTAATATTCGCCGCCGTTTCGTCCCGCGTTTCCCATGTTTTTGATTTTGTCCTCGTACAAATGACTCATTTCGTGCTTTTCAGCATGGGTACGGAAACGCAACTCGTCAATGCGGTTAATCACTTCACGCAAATTGTAGCCACTTTGTATGCGATTTTTTAGTTCGCTGAAAATCTCTCCGATTTTGTATTCAATAGTGTCGGCGCTTTCGGCGTTCTGTTTAAACTTTTTGAGATACGGAAAGAGTTTGTTGTTCACAAAATCGGTAAGATCATCTCCCGTGAGCGCTTTGTGGTGGTCGAGTTTTCCATCCTTGCCTTTTGGCATTGCCCAAACAGTCCATTGATAATCCTTGTCGATAATAGGCGTATAGGTCTTTCCCGTGAGTTCGGCGGCTGTGGCTCGGTCTTTCTCCAAATCGTCTAAGTATTTGAGAAACAAAATCCAAGAGGTTTGCTCCACATAATCCAATTCACTACCGCAACCCGCATCTTTGTGAAGTATATCGTCAATATTTTTAAAAGTTTGTTCGAACATCATATTAGGTTTTTATAATATGCAAAGATAGCGTTTTTTTAAAATTTTAGTCCGCTACCAATTACTCACGCTCTGTCCCCCGCTTGTCCATAGCGCATAACTTGGCGAATTCTCTTTTGTTCTATTGGAACATAACAGTGTATGGCACAATTTTTACAGCTCGTTTTTGCCTCGCCGAATGGACAATGATCAAGTCGCTGATGAGCGTATTCAATCAACTCCCTGCACAACGAACACAACTCGCTGTTCTTCTCTTTTTTTCGACAATAGAGGCGAATCATCAAGGCTATAGTCTTTTTTTCTCTCTCTATATGTGATTGTTGCATACGAATAAAGTCATTATCTGTAAAAAATGCAAAGATAAACGCTGTCTGTAACAAATGTTACGCTTTGTCTCTTTTTATCGCTATATTTTTGCCGAAAATTAATCGAAACAGAAAAATAAAAGAGTAATGAAAAGGACAATCATAAAAATAGACGAGGAAAAATGTAATGGCTGCGGGCTGTGTGTCAGCGGTTGCCACGAAGGTGCATTGCAGCTCATTGACGGGAAAGCCAGAATGATTAGCGAACTCTATTGCGATGGGTTGGGTGCTTGTATCGGCGATTGCCCCGTAGGCGCGATAGAACTTGAAGAGCGTGAGGCTGAGCCTTATGACGAGATTGCCGTGATGGAAAGAATGGCGCCCAAAGGTGAAAAAACTATACTGGCTCACCTGAATCATTTGAAAGATCATGGCGAAACGGAACTTCTAAAACAAGGTTTGCAATATTTAAAAGAACATAATATAGAGATAGATATGAATATGGAAAAGAGAGAAGAGGGCTGCGGTGGGTTTCAACAGCCACACGCCTGCCCGGGAAGCGGAGCGAGAGCCTTTGCCCCTAAAAATTCAACAAGTATAACAAACGATGTGCCTTCACAGCTGAGACACTGGCCGGTGCAACTGCATTTGCTGAATCCGCAGTCCGGTTATTTTGATCGTGCCGACGTGGTCATCGCCGCTGATTGCACCGCTTTTTCGTACGGGAATTTCCACGATCGATTTATCAAGAATCACACATTGGCTATCGCTTGTCCTAAATTAGACAGTGGCAAAGAGAGTTACGTGGAGAAAATCACCGCCATGATAGATGAGGCGAACATTAACACGTTGACTGTCGTTATGATGGAAGTGCCCTGTTGCGGAGGATTGCTACAATTGGTGAAAATGGCTGCCGAACAAGCTTCACGCAAAATACCGATTAAAAAAGTGATCATCGGGATAGAAGGAAATGTTATAGAAGAGAAGTGGATATAAGCAATTATCAATTACGAATTATCAATTACGAATTACGAAATTAAGTAAAAGTTAGTTAGGATTAATAACAACATAAACGTGTGAACCGAGCATGATGCAAAAATCACCCAAGTTGATGATTGTTTTTCCTCATGCGAGCGACATACGACCTTAAAATAAAAAAATATAAACGTATGAAAATAAGAGAAGTAAAACAAGTCGAGCCTTTAGAAAACATGCACAATGTGGATGCTCGCAGAATTTATGATACGGATTCTGCACAAGCCGTACACATGACGCTTCAAGCAGGGCAATCTCTAAAACCTCACACAACTCCGGTGGATGTGTTTTTCTACATATTAGAAGGCACGCCAGATGTCAGCATCGGAGAAAAAACAATAACGGTTGGTAAAGACACGATCGTTGAAAGCCCTAAAGGCACAATGCATTGTCTGGCGAATAATTCGGAACAACAAGCCCGGATATTGGTTGTGAAAGCTCCACGCCCCGGTAGATAAGCAAAAAAAAATTAAAAAGAAACAGTTATTATTAACCATAAAAAATTACAATTATGAACATGTTTTGTTTTCAATGTCAAGAAACAGCTATGAACAAAGGCTGTACAGTAAAAGGAGTTTGTGGTAAAACTTCTGATGTGGCTAATCTGCAAGATCTATTGCTATTCCTTTCAAGAGGTATTTCTCGTTACGCGATAGAGATGCGCAAAAAAGGGATGACGGTGTCTGAAGAGATCAACCATTTCGTGATGGAGTCGCTCTTTATGACCATCACCAATGCCAATTTCGACAAAGAGCGTTTTGTGACCCGCATTCAGGAAGCGATTGCGTTGCGTGATAAACTTGCTGCAACGGTGGGCGATGTGAAAGCGGATTGCGATTGCATGACCTGGAACGGTAAATCTGTAGAAGAGATGGAAGCGAAAGCCGCTACCGTGGGCGTTCTCAGAACCGAAAATGAAGATGTTCGTTCGTTGCGCGAATTGCTCACTTACGGATTGAAAGGGATGGCCGCTTACGCCGAACATGCTGTGAATTTGGGCTTTGATGACGAGAGCATCCATACTTTTATACAAGAAGCGTTGGTTGCGACCACGCAAGATCTTTCTGCCGATGAACTAACGGCGCTGGTTCTTAAATGTGGTGAATACGGCGTGAAGACGATGGCGTTGCTCGATAAAGCCAATACTTCAACGTATGGCAATCCGGAGATTACAAAGGTGAACATCGGCGTGCGCAATAATCCGGCGATCTTGATTTCAGGACACGATCTCCGCGATATGCAAGATCTGCTGGAGCAAACTGAAGGCACTGGCGTGGATGTTTATACGCACAGCGAGATGCTTCCGGCTCATTACTATCCGGCATTCAAGAAATACAGCCACTTCGCGGGCAACTACGGAAGCGCTTGGTGGAAACAGAACGAGGAGTTCGAATCTTTCAATGGCCCGATCTTGTTCACCACAAACTGTATTGTTCCGCCCCGTTCCACTTCAACATACTCCGACCGTGTTTATACAACCGGAGCGGCGGGATTCAGCGGTTTTCCACACATCGAAGACCGGAAAGATGGGAAAGCGAAAGATTTCTCTAAGCTGATTGAGCATGCTAAAAGATGCCAAGCCCCGACGGAAATCGAAAGCGGAGAAATAGTTGGCGGTTTTGCTCATGAGCAAGTGTTTGCCTTGGCAGACAAAGTGGTTGATGCTGTGAAATCAGGTGCGATCCGTAAATTCTTTGTGATGGCCGGTTGCGACGGACGTATGAAAAGCAGAAGCTACTACACTGAATTTGCCGAAAAACTTCCGAAAGATACCGTTATCCTCACCGCCGGATGCGCGAAATATCGTTACAACAAATTGCCGTTGGGCGATATTGGCGGGATCCCTCGCGTTTTGGATGCCGGACAATGTAACGACAGCTACTCATTGGCGCTGATTGCCCTGAAACTGAAAGAGGTGTTTGAGTTGAATGATATCAATGAATTGCCAATCGCGTACAACATTGCTTGGTACGAGCAAAAAGCGGTAATCGTTCTTTTGGCTCTACTCTCTTTAGGCGTGAAAAACATCCATTTAGGGCCGACCTTGCCGGGATTCCTTTCGCCAAATGTGGCTAAAGTATTAATCGACAATTTCGGAATTGGTGGAATTACGACAGTGGATGAAGATATGAAGATGTTCTTATCATAATCCATATAGATCGTATCGTAGAAAATCCTCCCGAAGTCAACGCTTTGGGAGGATTTTTTTTTAGAAAAGGCATAAACTACTCACCCCCTACTCCAGAATAACAGTTTTGCTGTTAATCCTATTCGCATTCTCTTTCTAAGTATTTTAAATTCAGCGATATATTTTTCTAACCGCAAGTTTCGCAAAGTTTAACGCAGAGTTTCGCAAAGAAAAATGATTTTTAAATCTTTGTTTCCTTTGCGAAAACCTTAGCGCCCTCGTGTGTTTAGTCTTTCTTGCAATAGAAGTGAGTAGTTCCAAAAAAAACGGGCTACCGTTTCCGATAACCCGTTCCAATTTTTCAATTCTCGATTCCCTGCATTTATAATTTTCCAATAGATATTTGTTCCATTGGAAAATAATTTGTATCTTTGCACCCTCAAAAAAATAATAATATGAAAACGATTCAACTTACCAAAAACGATTTTCTTACGAAAATCACCAATTATGAAGAAAATCCAACCGAATGGAACTACTTGGGCGACAAACCTGCCCTCATTGATTTTTATGCCGATTGGTGCGGCCCGTGCAAAATGATTGCCCCCGTATTGGAAGAGTTAGCCGCTGAATACAGCAACGATATCTATATCTATAAAATTAATACAGAAGTAGAACAGGAACTCTCCGCCGCTTTCGGAATACAGTCCATCCCTACCCTTCTATTTATCCCGATGGAAGGATCTCCGCACATGGCCCAAGGTGCAATACCTAAAAATCAATTAAAGCAAGCGATCGACGAGTTACTTTTGAATAAATAGGGAGTATAACGATATGAATATAGATGAAAAACGAAAATCCGAACCGCTTTGCCGCGTGAGAGACATCTATCGTATGATTAACAATTTTGAAGACAATCTTCAAAAAAAATTCGGCGTTGGGCTGAACGAAGGGATGCTCTTGTGTTCGTTATCTACATTAGGGAAATGCACCTCCGGGAGAATTGCGGAGTTGTTGGGGCTAACCTTATCCAACGCATCCAAAGTAATTCTATCGGCAGAGAAAAAAGAGTTGGTCGAGCGCATTATCGGCAAAGAAGATAAACGGCAAATGCTATTTGATCTGACGCCCAAGGGCAAAAAGTGTATTGCGTCGATCAAATGCGATTCAGAAGAGATCATTGAATTGCTTTCAAAAATAAAGGAAATTTAAACAAGCAACTATGAAATACATAATTATAGGGGGAGTTGCCGGTGGAGCAACCGCCGCTGCCCGGATACGGAGAAACGATGAGTCTGCAGAAATTATCCTGTTAGAAAAAGGAGAATATATTTCGTATGCTAATTGCGGATTGCCCTACTACATAGGCGGAGTGATCGAGGAGCGCGAGAAGTTATTCTTGCAAACCCCACAATCGTTTGGATCGAGGTTTAATGTTGATGTTCGGGTTGAAAATGAAGCGATGGAGATAAACCCGCAAACCAAAATTGTGAAAATCCGCAAATCAGACGGAACGGAATATTCTGAGTCATACGACAAACTATTGCTTTCGCCCGGAGCGAAACCGGTTCGCCCAAGCATGGAAGGAGTTGAGCTTGACGGGATTTTCGTGCTTCGCAATGTAAACGACACCGACAGAATAAAAAACTATATAGATAGCAAGGAAATTAAAAATGCCGTGGTGATCGGAGCCGGATTCATCGGATTGGAAATGGCAGAAAACCTGCATCACACGGGCGCTCATGTTTCGATTGTCGAAATGGGCAGTCATGTCATGGCGCCTATCGATTATTCAATGGCGGCGCACGTTCATCAACATATTTTGCAAAAAGGGGTTTCACTTTATTTGGAACAAGCGGTTGAGCGATTTTCTAAAAACGGCGAACAAATCAGCGTTCAGCTTCAATGTGGAAAGGCACTCAGCGCCGATATGGTCATCCTCTCTATCGGAGTACGTCCCGAAGTTGAGCTGGCGCAGAAAGCGGGATTGAAGATTGGCGAAACCGGCGGTATCTGGGTGGACGAATATTTAGAGACATCCGAAAAAGATATCTATGCGGTTGGCGACGCGATTGAGTTTCCACACCCATTAACAGGTAAACCGTGGTTGAATTATCTCGCCAATCCGGCAAACCGCCAAGGATGGATTGCCGCCAACAATATCACATTCGGCAACAAGGAGAAGTACGAAGGCGCTATCGGCACCAGCATAGCCAAAGTTTTCGATCTAACCGTAGCCTCTACCGGTCTTGCCGCCAAGCGTTTGAAACAGATGGGCATTCCGCATCTCAACTCATGGACGCACTCCAATTCGCATGCCGGCTATTACCCGGACGCCCTGCCTTTGAGTCTGAAACTTGTTTTCGATCCCGTCAATGGCAAACTCTACGGTGCTCAATGTGTGGGCTATGACGGTGTGGATAAACGCATCGATCAAATAGCGCTGTTGATCAAAAACGGCGGAACGATTTACGATTTGATGAAAGTGGAACATACCTACGCTCCCCCGTTTTCATCGGCAAAAGATCCGATTGCCATCGCCGGCTATGTGGCCGCCAATATCCTTAGCGGAGCAATGCCCTACGCCACATGGCGCGAATTGAACAATGCAGATCCGGATGAAATAGTAGTGCTGGATGTGCGCACCAAAGATGAATTTTCGACGGAGCATACTTCCAACGCGATAAACATACCATTAGATGAACTACGCAAAAGAATGGATGAAATTCCGAAAGAGAAGAGCATTTACATCTATTGCGCGATAGGACTACGGGGCTATCTGGCAACCAAGATATTGCTGGCGTCCGGTTATCCCAATGTGAAAAACGTATTAGGCGGATACAAAACCTACTGGGCGGCAACCGCACCTATTTACAATAATCCAATAAACAACGATCCGATGATAGAACAAAACAAAAATACAGCGACAAAGACGCTCAAAGTGGATGCCTGCGGGTTGCAGTGCCCCGGTCCCATTTTGCGGCTCAAACAATCTATCGACAGCATTGGCCAAGGCGAACAGTTGGAAATTGTGGCCACCGATGCCGGATTTTCTCGCGATGCGCAAGCTTGGTGCAATACGACAGGAAATAAAATGATTTCAAACACAAACGAGAAAGGGAAATATACGGTCGTTATTGAAAAAGGCGCTCCCAAAAAGGAACAGGCAGCAAACCCATCAGGTGGTCATGGAAAGACCTTCATCATGTTCAGCGATGACCTGGATAAAGCCTTAGCCACTTTCGTGCTTGCCAACGGAGCTGCCGCAACAGGAGAAAAAGTATCTATTTTCTTCACTTTCTGGGGACTTAACGTGATCAAAAAAGTCAGAAAGCCCAAAGTTCAGAAAGACATATTCGGCAAAATGTTTGGCATGATGTTGCCGTCAAGTTCGTTGAAACTAAAGCTGTCGAAGATGAACATGTTTGGCATCGGCAGTCGGATGATGCGTCATATCATGAAACAGAAGGGTGTTGACTCGTTAGAATCTTTACGCGAACAAGCTATTGAACAAGGAGTTGAGTTTATCGCTTGCCAAATGTCGATGGATGTCATGGGTGTGAAAAAGGAAGAGATGTTGGATGGCATCACCATTGGTGGCGTGGCCTCCTACATGGAGCGGGCGGACAATGCGAATGTGAATCTATTCATCTGATAGCTTAAAGCGATTTCCTGCCCACCCTGCCAATCTCTAAGACACGGCAGGGTTGCAAAAAATGCCATAGATTCAGAACTCCTGACCTCCACCTTGAAAATCAGCTTCTTAGCGTGGGATTATTCTAAATAAAAATGTCGCACATTTGCGTTTTTCAAAAATTGGTAGAAGTCAGGAGTTCTGAATTTATAGCCTTATCATATCCCATCCCACATTCTCATCACCCCGCAACGACACCACGTCAATTCCTTCTTTCATTGACCAGCTTCTAAGAGAGGGAGTTACGATGAACGTATGTTTGGGAGCGATGTCCTCGATGGCGAGATAATTCCCTTTGGATAATGTGGGAGAGTAGGACGCTTTGCACTCAATAGCAAAGATGGTGTTGTGGATTTTCATAACAAAATCGATCTCCGCACCGTTCGTTGTCCGGTAATAGAAAAACTCGGCATCGGGGAATATTCCTTTCAGGTTTGACAACACGATTTGCTCCCATATTGCTCCAAATGCCGGATGTCCCGACAACTCTTCAAAACTTCGCAAGCCCAGCAAGGCCGCCGTAATTCCCGAATCGGAAATATATACTTTAGGCGATTTCACCAATCTTTTACCCAAATTGGAAAGATACGGTGGCACAATTTCAATCATGTAAGTTCCTGCTAATAAGTCGATATAACTTTTCACCGTAGTGGAAGTAATACCCAATGATTTAGCCAATGTGGAATAATTGACCGTTTGCCCGTTAACATGAGCCAGCATTTGCCATAAACGTCGCATGGTAATCGGCGTGAAACCTGCCCATTGCAACAAGTCCCTTTCCAAAAATGTGGGAATAAAATTTTCGCGCCATTCAAAAGAGACTTCGTTATCCGCAGCCAATAAACTACGGGGGAATGCACCTGCGGAAAAATATTTTTCGATAGGATAATCGCTCTCCAACTCTTCCCAAAGAAACGGCGTTAACCTTTTATAGGAAATTCTTCCGGCCAAAGATTCGGAACTCTGTTTGAGCAAATCCCGCGAAGCGGAACCCAAAATCAAAAAGCATCCCGGTCGGTTCCATTCATCAACCAAACTTCTGATTAACGGGAACAGTTCCGGTTGACGTTGAATCTCATCAATGCAAATCAGCTTTCCTTTTTGTGATGTCAAAAACCATTCCGCATCTTCTAATTTCCGCAAATCTGACGGCCGTTCCAAATCTAAATAAACATTTTCCGGATACGCTTCCAGAAGATGCTTCACTAATGTTGACTTTCCACATTGACGAGGACCTGTCACCGCCGTGACCGGAAAATTTTGCAACGTTTTCAAAACGCTCGGTTCAAGATATCGATGTATATACATATCACGCACTATTTGTCCATGCAAAAATACAAATAACATTTGAAATTTGCATGGAAGATGATCGCCCTTTTTTACCCATGAAATAATCAACGTATTGATGGCGGTGACTGCAAATATTATTCCACAGCATAGAAGAGCAAGTAGTAACAAAAGATAGTAACTACATGATTAAAGGATAAATTAGTGCCAACGAAACTGATCGGAGAGAAATCGGGCATGAATTTGGCTCCTATTCTAAATTATTGTATGTAATTTTGCACGCCAAATCTATATGAAGATAAACCAACGGAAAAAGAAACTACAAGAACGTTTTTCGTTGGATATCATTTGTGTCATTATCAAATCATTAAAGAAGAAAAATGGAAAAGAAAATTGCGATCCCCACAAAGGGCAACATGGTTGACAGCCATTTCGGACATTGCGAGAGTTATACGATTTACACCATTGATGCATCAGGCAATATCATAAACAAAGAATCTTTGCCGTCGCCACAGGGTTGCGGATGCAAAAGCAATATTGCTTCGGTGCTACAACAAAAAGGGGTAAGCGTTATGCTTGCCGGAAATATGGGCGACGGAGCTTTCAACGTGCTTACCCATCATGGCATAACAGTTTATAGAGGCTGCACAGGCGATATAGACGTATTATTAACCTTGTATGTCGTAGGGCAAATAAAAGATTCCGGCGAACTATGTCGCGCGCACGGTGACAGTCACGAATGCAATCACAATTAAAAGGGGTAGGGGAATGAGCCATGTTTGCGCCATCTATTTCAGTCCGACCGGAACCACGGAGAAGGTGGTCACGGCTATCGCGCATCGGATTGGTGAAACATTGCGCATCCCTGTCGATACATTTAATTTTACGCCCAAAGCGGCTCGGGAAAGTCTGAAAACGTTTACCACAAACCATATTGCAGTCTTCGGGATGCCGGTAATAGCCGGCAGGTTGCCGAACCTGCTGTTGAATTACCTCGACACTATCCAAGGCAACGGGGCATTGGCCATACCGGTAGTCCTGTTCGGCAACCGCGCTTACGACGATGCTCTTATGGAACTGCGAGAGATAATGTCGCGTAACGGATTCCGGACAATCGCAGCGGCAGCGTTTGTTGGTGAACACTCTTTCTCTAATATTTTGGCCCAAGGACGACCCGACGAGAAAGATATGGCAATTGCCCGTGATTTTGCAGATCAGGTTGCGGGGAAGATAATCTCCGGCGCTGACTTGACAGAACCGGTAAGCATAAACGGTCAACTTCCCCTGCGCCCTTATTACCAACCCCGAGATCGCGCGGGAAATCCTATCGACATTCGAAAAGTTAAACCCCATACCGATCGCTCACTTTGTCTCGACTGTAAAATCTGTGCCGAATCATGTCCGCTCGGAGCTATAAACCATGATCATGTAGAAAAAATTACCGATCCATGCATGAAGTGTTGCGCCTGTATTAAAAAGTGTCCGGTCGGAGCAAAATATTTCGACGACCCGAACTTTCTTTACCACAAACTTGAGCTGGAACAGCGCTACACGGGAAGAAGTGAGCCGGAGCTGTTTTTATAGTGCTGATACCGTGCTATTTCTTGTAGTGTTGATACTGCTGTTTTGCGATTTCTCTTGCCTCGCTTCTGAAAAAAGCGGGTGAAATGACTTCCATATTTTCACCATAAGCTAAAATCGCTTGCAGGAAATCAAAAGTCGGTGCAACATAGTACCGGAATAACGAATGATCCTCCGCTACTTCAATCTCCTCTTGAGAATGATGCAACGGCAAACCTTTGAGATAGTTAACCTGCCCCTTATTTACTTTGACGGTAATAAAAGCAGGTTGAATATTCTGATCGGTAATGATTCCGAAAGCATGGTGATAATAATCTTTAGGGTTGAAATCTTTGGGATATTTAAAAGGAATATCTAAAATCTGCAAATGTTGAATCCGGTCTAAACCATAAGTCCGCAATTCGTCATGGGAGGTTGATTTTCCCAGCAAATACCACCGTTGTTTGAAAATTTTCACGCAATACGGTTCAATATTAAAAGTATAAGCCTCCTCTCTCCAATAGCTTTTGTAAGAGATTTCAAGAGTCAGGTTGTCTCGCATCGCTTCGATAATGGGCGTGAGATACTCTCGTCCGGAAGGAATCTCCTCGAATAAAATGCGCGATTTCAATTTGTGACTTTCATTGATGAGATTATTGACCGCAAACGTATTGAGCAGCCAATTCCGAACATTGCCTTTCTCCATATCATCTGCATTTTCAATATAATAGCGATAAGAATCCTGCTTATCACACTCTATCAGAATATCGAATATCTCCTCAATTGCTTTTCGATGATTGTGAAAAGTGCGCAAGGGAAGATCAATCCCCTCACTCATTTCATTGCGGAGCCAACGCTCATTAATCTCCTCGAAAGTAATTCTCTTAGCTCGGTAAATCGTGTCCACCAACCAGATGTAGCGATTAAAAAGATCTTTAGCCATACTATTTTTTTAAATGATTGCGCAAATATACGGAATAGTTATGCCAAAATGCGGCATGGGGTTTGTTGATTACATGAGGAAAAACCTTTGCAAAGATTTGAAATAGTCAAAAATGCCTCCCTTTTTGGTCAAATATATCCTGGTATCCAACCCTTACTTCGCCCCAAATATCATTTATGCGAATAATATCTTGCACAGCGTAATGCGTATGATCTACTAAACAATGAAAACCCCAAGTGACGGGAACATCTCTAAATGCATACAGCTGTTCTTCAAGTCTTGGTTCTTCAAAAAATAAAAGGCACTGTATAGATTTTCTTTCAGAATCGGTAAATGGATTTTCATGAAACTTTTGCCTGTCAAAATCAATGCGGTTTGAGAATATTGATTCCGTGGAATTAACATCATCTAATATTTCGGCTATCTTCCCATAATTGTACGTCGTTTCATCATTTTTTAAATTGAGAATAGATCTTTCCCAGTTGTAATGTGGTGATAATGAAATCTCAATATAGAAGTCGCTGAAATTTTCATTTTTCCCGTTTCCCCATTTTTTCCAGAGTTCGGCATATAACTCATCGGCTTTTTTCCGCAGCAGGTTTTCCCGTTTTTTAAAAAGAGAAAGAACCCTCATGAAGTGTTTCGTATTGATTTCATTGCCTTCAAACTCTCTGTTTAACAACCAGCGTCTTCTTCTCAAAACGAGGTCAGACAATAGCCCCTTGTAATATCTGTCTGATTTATATTCGCTAATTTGTATGGCTAAATTTTCCAATTCTGAAATGGAACATTTATCTATCCTTTTCGAAAATTCTGAAAGTTCAGGATTGTGATAACGCCACGATCTATCCGGCATTATTCTTTCTAACAATTGTTGTGCTTTTTTAAAAGAAGAGGGCATTTTTTGAGTTTTTTTAAATTACATTTATTGGTGCAAAAATAGAGATCATCTCTGCCAAAATAGGGCATAGGTCAGCTTTAAAAAGCAAAAGGGTCGCAAGTGTAACTCGCAACCCTTTTTCATTTTTCTTATCTGAAAAAAGATCTATTCTGCCTCTGCTTCTTTGTAAATATGATCAACCCATCTCTGGATATCTTCTGTCTCACCTGCTAATAAATAGCAGAGATTTTCATCGCCAAGATCATTGCATCGGATCTCTTCTCCCAAACGCACACTATTGTTTTTTTCTGCATATATCGATGACCCTGTAATATAAAAATCAATGTTATTATCAAGATCACTTAATTCTCTGCAGTTATCTTTCGTATCTGCCCAGTCTTCTGGTTCATGATTGTTTGAAACGCAGATATATATCAGGTTTTCAAATTTCTCTTTTATTTCCGGAATATCTAAGAAATTCTTGCCATTCATGGCTAAGTACAAATTAATAGCTTCTTTCGCATGGTTATTTTCTCCGGTGAAAATTTTCTTTAAAATGTCTGTCATATATTTATTTCTGTTTATTGTTTTACGAATTAATTCTATATAAAATTGGATAGCATGTTTTAGAGCCTGATCCTCTGTCTTGAATTCTTCTAACCACGAAAGGATATCATTTTCATAGCTGATGCATTTCACCTCCAAATCGCCTTTTGAATCTTCACTTGGATTAGTGCCATAAGGAGTTAGGTAGAAAATACGTGGTTTTGTACCTTTATGATTTAAAGTGTATTCATGATAATTTTGCAACTGTTTTGGTTGATCAGATGCATTAATCTTATTTTCTATGATAATAGATTCGTTCTTCCCATACTCAATTAAAATATCAATTCGTCCTTTTTCTCTTGATACTTTTAATTCTGCATTAGGCCATTCCTGCTTTAGCACTATTTTAAAAAATGATTGCGCCAATGCTATGTCAGCTTTTAAGAACTTGACAATCAGGTCAGAATGCGTATTTTCATGTTTCCCATAAGAAGTGTCTAATGGATTTATTTTTATATCTCCCTCTTTTGGAATTTTCCCTATTATGCTTGATAGATTCTCTATTTTTTTCATATTGTTATTTTTTAGTGTGAGTAAATCGTTGCAATCGTTTAGTCATGCAATATCTTTTGCGATATTTCTTCCTAAATTTTCCATGCAAATATAATATTAGATTTGATTAGTTAAAATAGTTCACAAAAAAATATTTACAGGCCTTTTACTATGCTATCTGTCAAAAAACAGCTAACGACTATAAGCGGTGATTTTACTAAATTTCTCAAAATTATGTTCTTTTGCCCGCCTTAAAATGGAGAACAAGTCAATAAACCACCACAGTAAACCCACCAAGAAAAACATGGTTGCAATTTTGAATAACCCAAGTCCGATCTGTCCAAGATAGATCCTGTCAGCTCCAAATAAAATCCCTAACACCAATGCGGTTGTGGGAGAGCTTAAAGATAGGGAGTGCAAGAATACGCCGTTATCATCACTCATTTTTTCTAAAGATTCTTTAATCGACTTTAAATTTTCTGTCGGAAATTTATTGCCATTAGAGATCATAAACATTTCAACTTTACCTTTTTCCATAATTATTGATTTTCCACTGCCTACATTTACGGCTTTCGGCACTTCCGGTTGCTCAGAAATAAAAAGGCGCAACATCTCCTTGTTTTGCTTATGTGTCTTTTCAGCGGCAAAACTAAAATAAGGATATGCCAAACCACAGCACTACTTGCAAAGAAATATTCTCATCCTGAAATAAAAATGTTTTTTTGGGAAATACTGACTATCTGTATTCTCATTGACGTAGAAAGTGTGTATTTTTGCATGTATGAAACCGTTGTGGCAAGTTTGTGGACAATCCAGCTTGAAATTAAAAGGTCGAAAGTCAAAAATATTTTTAGCCAAAACTTGTACGGAATCACAGGTTTTGGATGACATTTGTATTTTAATCGTCGAATTCTACTCACTACCGATGTTGAACCTGAAACAAGTTATAAAGGAATACAAAAGATAAATGTAATAGATTGGTTGTTAGAAAAATAAATATAATAATGTGGGGAAAATCTGCCAGACGATGTGAAACAATAGCATTTTATTGTGAGTTTCTGTACAAAAATCAAGAGCAAAGAAAAATAGGATTTGCCGTATAATATATCATCATGCAACAAGTAATATCAACTGAACGAATCCCCATTAAGATGTGGTTGGACGATGCCGAAGAGGGCTCTATCAAACAAGCTAAGAACTTGGCAAATCTGCCCTTTGCGTTTAAGCATGTTTGCCTGATGCCCGATACACATCAGGGTTACGGCATGCCTATCGGTGGCGTTTTGGCAACCCAGGGCGTAATTATACCCAATGCCGTGGGTGTGGATATTGGCTGTGGAATGTGCGCAGTGAAGACCAATGTTTCAGTGAAAACTCTTTCTCCCGAAATCATAAAGAAGATCATGAAAGGCGTGAGAGATCGCGTTCCGCTGGGATTCAATCATCATAAAGAAAAGCAGAATGAAAGCAGGATGCCGCAAGATTTCGATATTGATAAACTTTTTATAGTGAGAAATCAATACAACTCTGCTTTGAAGCAGATCGGCACGCTTGGAGGCGGGAATCATTTTATAGAACTTCAGAAAGATGAAACGGGTATGCTTTGGATTATGATCCACTCCGGAAGTCGCAATATCGGATTGAAAGTGGCGGAGCACTATAATAACGTTGCCAAAAATCTGAATGCCTCTTGGTATTCCGCCGTCGATCCGAAATGGGATCTGGCCTTTCTGCCCTTTAATACGGAGGCGGCAAAGCAGTATTATCAAGAGATGCTGTACTGTGTTTCGTTCGCTTTTTCTAACCGCCAGTTGATGATGGAGCGTATCCAGGAAGTTGTGGGTCATGAAATATTGGGCGTGGAGTATGAACCGATGATTAATATCGCGCACAACTATGCGGCGTGGGAGGAGCATTTTGGAGAGAAGGTTATTGTGCATCGCAAAGGGGCAACTTCTGCTTTTACAGGGGAGATCGGCATTATTCCCGGATCACAAGGAACGAAATCCTACATCGTGGAAGGACTGGGGAATCCCGAGAGCTTTATGTCGTGCTCGCATGGCGCCGGCCGGACGATGAGCCGCGCGAAAGCTGTCAGGGAGTTAGATTTGGAGGAGGAGAAACGCAAACTTGACGAGCGGGGCATCATCCACTCCATCCGTGGAAAATCAGATTTGGAGGAGGCGGCATCGGCATACAAAGAGATCTCCAAAGTGATGGAATTGCAACAGGATTTAGTGAAGATAAGAACCGAGCTGAGCCCGATAGCGGTGATAAAGGGTTAGTAGTTGCGAAACGAAATGCCCTATAGTTTCAATGCGTTGAAGGCATCTTCACCGCTCAGTTTTTCATACGTATATTCCACCCCTACAGTAGTGTTGGCATCGGTGCCAAGCAAGTTGTTCAGAATGTCTAACGCGCTATTTAAGGCGGAAGAGGAGCCGACGTTATCATTTGCTTCAACCAATTTTAACGTCTTGCCGTTGTTGGAAATGGAGTATTTGTAAGTTTTACTTTCACCTTTCGAGGTGTGGGTAATGGTTCCGGCTGTGGCATCATAAGTGTATTTGCCGGTGGTCAAGAACTCTTTCCAAGCGGAAATGCCTGTTGAGGTTGCCAGCGAAGCAACAGCGTTCAGATCGTCAGCGCCAACACGGGCGTAAACGCCTGAAGTGCCCACGCCGGCATAACTGATACTGAAGTATTTTAGCATGTCTTCGCCAATGGTTGATGTGCTTGTTCCCAATACATTAGCGCCGATACCCGTGCACTTCCAATACCCAAGCATGGGGGGCACTTCCTCCTTGCAGGAGGAAAAAGTCGTAAGTACGATAAAAGCAATTAAAATAGATAAAAGTGTTTTTCTTTTCATAATTATAAGTTTTTAAGATTTCATAATTTCAGCTAACTTCAAATACAAATCATTGAAGATAATGTTCGAATTGCCATTGCGCTCGATGTGATAGATCGCCTCGTTACACTCTTTGACGATCGGAGTGATGTTGCGTAGCGTGATGAGATTGGCGTAACTGGCAAGCAGCGCTTTCTCTTTTTCGGTCAGCTTCAAGACGGGGTTGTTGTGGGTGTTGTGGAGTAACATCTTGCGGAAAAGCGATAGGAGATATCCGATGAACTGTTTCTGGTTTTCACGACCGCCACCGACAATTTCTTGGAAGACATTATTGACGCCGATGAAATCGATATGCGTTTTGTTAGCGGTAGTGACAAAGGAGTTGAGACTGTCCAGCAATTTTGCGCAGTAATCCTGCAGTTTGCCCATTTCACCTTGATCTTGGAAAAGCGATAGGGCTAAATGATAATTCCCGTCGCTGAGCACGGCAATATCGCGTGCCACTTCATGACTGATGGAATACTCTTGCATTAACTGTTGCGCAATCATCTCTTCCGAGAGTTTGGGTAGTTTGATGAGTTGTGCGCGGGACTGTATAGTCGTTAGGATCTTGTCCGGATTTTCGGAAATGAGGACAAAAAGCGTGTTCCTCTCTGGTTCCTCCAGCGTTTTTAGCAATTTAGGAGCGGCGGAGTGGAAAAGTCGTTCCACCATCCAAAGGATGAACACCTTATATCCACCTTCGTATGATCGATTTCCGTTCTCTTCGATGATGTTGACACAATCGCGGATGTTGATCGATGCCTGTTTATTCTCCGCATCCAAATGCGATAACCAATCATCCAGGTTGATATGGTAATTGTTGTTTTGCACGAACTGGATGAACTCTTTCGTAAATTGCCTGGAATCAGGATCTTTTTTTACATCCTTCGTGATGGCATTTGGAAAATAGAGATGCAAGTCGGGGTGGGCTAATTTGATATACTTTTGGCAGGATGGACAAACGCCGCAGGAGTCGTGCTCTTGCTTGTCGCTGCAAGACAGGTATTGCGCGTATGCCACTGCCAGCGCAAAACCTTCTCCCCCCGGTTGTGAGAGGAAAAGTTGTGCATGACTGATTCTATTGCTCTTTACTTGGTTGATTAATTGCTTTTTGATGTTTTCGTCAACCATCACATCTCTAAATAACATAAACTAATCTAAGGGGATTTTTAACTTCTGTCCAATTGACAATTGGTTCATATTGGTAATCTCGTTGTATTCGGCTAATCTTTGCGGGCTGACACCCACTTTTTTGGAAATACTGTAGAATGTGTCGCCTTTTTGTACGGTGTAAGTGGTTTGGGGTTCGATTTTGGTGAGCAGGGTGTCGCATGGAGCAGCAAGTGTGGTCGAATCGGCTGTAATACCGGCTAATGTTGCTTCATTTTCAGCCGCTACCGTCATCGGTTTATCTTCGGGTTTCTTCTCCTCGATTACTTTGTAACCAACCAATAACCGTTGTCCGATTTTGATAGTGTTGCTGGTCAGCTTATTCATTTTTTTCAGTTCATAAACCGAAAGATGATGATCGTTGGCGATTCGCGATAGTGTCTCACCCTTTTTTACGGTGTGGTAAATTTTGCCGGTCTTCAACGAAGGGTCTTCTTTACCGGTGAACTGATTTTCGTATACTTTCAAAGGAGAAAAATAGACCTCGTAGTTGTATGCGTGCACAGAATCTTTCAGCTCCATGTAACGGATCATATCGGGGACTTTTAATCGGAGTGGGTAAGGTTCGGCGAATGCCGGTACCACTAATCGTTTGTATTGGGGGTTTAACAGTTTTACTTCGTCGTAGTTGAGTTCCAGCGTGGTGGAGAGTTGTTCCAAATGCAGCTCTTTGGCAACCATCACCGTGTCCACTGTGGAGGGGATAGAGATGTTAGCAGGTTTGATGCCGTGCAGGTTGTGGTATTCCATTAGATAGAAGGCGCCGATGTAGGCGGGAAAGTAGTTTTGCGTTTCCTTAGGTAGGAAGCGTGATAGCGACCAAAAGTCGTGTTTCCCACCTCCTGCGCGGGTGATCGCCTTGCGTACGTTGGCAGGGCCGCAATTGTAAGCGGCGATAGCCAACCCCCAATCGTTGAAGATGTTGTAGAGATCGCGAAGGTGGCGGGCAGCGGCATCCGTGGCTTTGTAAGGATCACGCCGGTCATCCACGAAAGTATTTACTTCCAAACCGTACATCTTTCCCGTGGTGTACATGAACTGCCAGATGCCGGTAGCACCGGCCTTCGAAACTGCGTTTGGGTTCAATGCCGATTCGATAATCGTCATGTAAATTAACTCTTCAGGAACATTATATTTGTCGAAAATCTCTTTCATCCATGGGAAATAGTATTGCGCCAGACCCAGCATCGCAGAGGAGGAACGCTTCCTCTTTTCGGAGTAAAGCTCAATCCAGCGTTTTACTTTGTCGTTGTAAGCCAGTGGGATAACGGTTGATATGCTACGCAATCGGACGGCATAGAGTGAATCGTTGTTGGCCACGGAGGTGGTGTCGTCTTTCAATTTGCACAATACACTCTGTGCATTGGTAACTTCGCGTTGCACATACCACTCTTCCATCATATTATCCAAGTTGCGGATCAACATGTTTTCATAGATGTCCGCATCGGAAGGGCGATGAATCGAGTCCGGCGGTATGGGTGCCGGTAAATTGTTCTGCGCAAAAGTGGAGGTTAAAAATAGGGTTGTTATGAGTAGAAAAGTTAATTTCTTAATATCCATTATTTGTTATTTAAAATCTGTTTTTTTAATCTATTACGTAGCTATTCCATTGATATTCTTTCCCATTACGATAAACGACGGAGAGAATCAAGTTTCCTTGTTCATCATATTTATACCAAATCCCCGCCGGTTCGCCGCCTTCGTATTTTCCTGTCATTCTAATTTTTCCATTTTCCCAATAGTAGGTGAACTTTCCGGAAGGCACATCTGCGTCATAATAGATTTCCGAAGCTAATGTGCCGTCTTGGAACCATGTTTTCCAAATGTCCTCGCGTTGCCCGTCGTAATAACGTCCTTTTTCGGTTACAGTGCCGTGCAGGTAAAGCCATTCGCCTTCCTTCTCATTGCCGAGGTATTCCCCTTTGGCAATAACTCGTCCCTCTTCGTCATATTCCGTAAAAGGCCCTTCCATTTCTCCAACTTCGTAATTTTCAATGCGTAGTACCGATCCGTCTGAATAGTGCCATATCCATTCCCCGATTTTCTCGCCTTTGTTATTGTATCTTCCAACTACCTCTATGGTTTGATCTTGGAAATGGAATTTCCACTCTCCGATTGGCAGCGAGTTGCGGTATTTCCCACTCCAGCGAAGTTCACCGGTGGGGTAGTATTCTTTCCAGTCGCCTTGCCTTTTGCCATTCATATCCGTAACGCCCTCAAAACGAAGCACACCGTTGCTAAATACATAACCTTGGATTACATTTCCCGCGGTATCGAACTCCCGCCGGATGCCATCGGGCACATCATTATAATAGGTGGCTATGATTTTAGGCCGGCCATTGGCGTGATAATTGACCTTGCGATCCAAAACCTTTGTCTCTTCCGCATCGGCAATCAACTCGTCGTTTTCATATTTTTCAATCCTTTCAAACTCCCCGTTTTCATCATAATATTTGAAAAACCCATGTTTTTTATCGTTTCGATAACTGCCCTCTAAACAAAGATTCCCATTCTCCCGAAAATATTTCCAATTTCCTTGTTTATAACCGAAATTATCGGTTCTGTTGATAAATTCCTTGCGAATCAAAACGCCGCGGTAATAGGTGGTTACGGCAACGATGACGCTGTCTCGGTTGTACTCTTTTTCAATGCCGTGTAATCTCCCTTCACTATAAGGTGTAATCCTTTTGATCGATGAATCAGGATAATAGGTGATGACGGGTGAAAGTAGCGTGTCTTCTTTCCAATATTCAACAGTAAATTCGTCAGGCAGAAACTCAATTCGTTCCCCGTTTTTTATACCTGCTTTATAGTTGATGATGAGTGTGATATCCCCTTTTTTTGAATAAAACTTCCACGTACTGTCCAGTTCGAAATTTTTACGGTTTCCTTCCGAAAGCAAAATGCCTTCCGGGCTGTAGGATTTCCAATATCCATCCGGTTTCCCATCAATAAGAAGACCCTCGCTGGATTTTTGTCCGTTTGGATAATAGAAGATTTTGTAATGGCTTGAATCTACCGGCTCTTGTGCCGCCAAACGACCGGCAAACAGAGCGATGATAATGATCCAATACAACCTTCTGAACATAAAGAGAGTTTTTTTAGCGGCTGCAAAGATAATGATTAAAGATTAATTGATATGCTCATGAGAATAGGGTAGATCAAAAACTCCTGGAAAGTTTTTGATTTGTCCCACCTGAATGCACTTGTCTTAATTGCAATATTTGTATCCCCGGTTATTCCCATTTTACTCTGTTTTAATGCCACATACATGCGTGGTTGTTACGATGCCACAATGTTGGTTGTTAACAGACAGCAAAAAATTCTTGATACCATTTCATTGCACGGTGCGCCGTTAAAATTCAGGAGTAACGAGGAAACATTGGATGACGCCGATCGATACTGGGTGAGTTCCCGCCACATGCCTCTGATTTGGGAAGAGAACACCACTTTCCTGCCTTTGGTGAAATGGGGAGGTTTCATTGGAAACGACAGCTTGCTTGGTGTTGTATCCAAGGGCAAACCTTTCCGGAGGCTCCCCATCGGATTGCCGGATCCGGGCGAAGGATTTGAATGGGATTTATACTTAGATTACACAATATAAATTTCACAGAGAAATTATTCTTAACCAAACGGTAACAATTCCTATGCCATATTGTAACTATCGCATTCTACTTTTGCCGTGAAAAATGATGATCAATATCACAATAAGAATTAACAAGAAAATTAAAGAAAAATGAGAACACAAATTTTAAAAGCAACCATTTTAGCTGTAATGATTTTAGCAGCTTCAGTATTTGAAATACAGGCGCAAAAAATCAAGGGTTCGGATACGATGTTGCCTCTTTCTCAAAAAGAAGCCGAAGCATTTATGAAAAAGAATCCTTCAAAAACCGTAACCGTAACAGGTGGCGGAAGCGGCGTCGGAATCTCCGCCTTAATGGAAGGAACTACCGATTTGGCGCAACTTTCCCGTAAAATAAAATTCGATGAGAAAAAGAAATTACAAGAAAAAGGCAAAACAGTAAAAGAAGTAACTGTAGCTTATGATGCCTTAGCTGTAATTGTGCACCCAACCAACAAAGTAACCAATCTTACCCGTGAACAATTAGAGGGCATTTTTACCGGGAAAATCAAAAACTGGAAAGAAGTCGGAGGTGCTGATATGGCGATTGTTCCTTATTCTCGCGAGACATCTTCAGGTACGTATGAGTTTTTCAAAGAAAGCGTTTTGAACAAGAAAAACTATATGCCCGGCATCATGAGCATGCCTGCGACCGGAGCCATTGTGCAGTCTATCAGTCAAACCAAAGGAGCTATTGGTTATGTGGGATTGGCCTATTTGAATAAAAGCGTAAAAGCCATTCATGTTTCGTATGATGGTGGAAAAACATTTGTACAACCGTCTATCGCTAATGCAAAAAACGAAACTTATCCCATTGTCAGACCATTATACTATTATTATGATACAAAATCCGAGGCTAAAGTAAAGGCATTTATCGACTTTGTTCTTTCTGCCGAAGGACAGAAGATCGTTTCAGAGATAGGATTCATTGGAAAGTAGTTGAGGATTGAGAATTGAGAATTGAGAGTTGAAAATGGAGAGAACAGTTTTAATATGTAAAGTAGTTAGAGCATGAAATTAAGTTCGAAAAATTATAATCACAAAAAGAAGAGCAACAAGCATTCTCCATTCTCAATTTTCCATTCTCAATTAACAGAGCGTTTAGCCAGAATAGCACTTACTCTCAGTGGCGGCATTACAAGCCTTGCGATTTTATTAATTGTCATTTTTCTGTTCAAAGAAGGATTTGGATTATTTAAAAGTCCGGCTGTTGAAAAAGGGTATGCGCTTTGTGTCAATGCCTCTAATAATATTGAACAGTTAACTTCCTTTCAAATCAAAGAAATTTTTGACGGGGAAATCACTCAATGGAAAGTTGAGAATGGAGAATTGAGAATGGAGAATGAAGAAGATAATTCTCAATTCTCCACTCTCAATTCTCCATTTCTAATAGAGCTGTTTCATTTTGAAGATATCTTTTCACTTTATGATGAAGAGGAATTCGGAGAAAATTACGAATTACTTCCTGAAAAATTAGGAGAAGTTATTACTCAAAATCAAGGAATTATTGCATATATCCCCGAAGAATATCTTCCAACGGAAAATCCGAATGTAAAGATTTTGCCTTCGGAAAATATTAGCATATCCGATTTCTTTGGAGGAAAAGAGTGGTTGCCCACCTCAACTCCTTCGGCTCAATTCGGCATATTGCCGCTTATCGCAGGAACGTTGTTGGTCAGTATTTTCGCTATATTGATAGCACTTCCTTTAGGTTTGGGTGTCGCAATTTATCTTTCGGAATTGGCGAGTGAACGCATTCGGAAAATCATGAAACCTACGATTGAACTTTTGGCAGGGATTCCTTCGGTAGTTTACGGATTTTTCGGATTGGTCGTTATTGTTCCTCTGATCCAAAAGATTTTCGATATCCCTGTTGGGGAAACCGCCTTTGCCGGAAGTCTGATTTTAGCGATTATGGCATTGCCGACCATTATTACCGTTGCGGAAGATTCGATGCGAAATACGCCGCGGAGTATGCGTGAAGCAAGTTTAGCCCTCGCTGCCACCAAATGGCAAACGGTCTATAAAGTGGTTATTCCATACGCCGCTTCGGGAATTTCTACAGCTGTGGTGTTGGGAATCGGACGAGCAATCGGCGAGACAATGGCGGTATTGATGGTTACGGGAAACGCTGCTGTCATTCCCCATTCGCTTTTCCAACCCGTGCGAACTATTCCGGCGACTATTGCCGCAGAATTGGGCGAAGCTCCTGCCGGCGGAGCACATTATCAATCCTTATTTCTACTCGGTTGTATTTTGTTTCTTATCACAATGATAATAAGCGTGACGGCGGAGATTCTTTCTAAAAGAAGAGTTGAGAGTTAAAAATGGTATTTATTTTGCTTTTGCAAATAAAGTTGCATGTCGTTTGACACTGTCCGAAAGAATGTGTAAATGAAAACTACAGGAAATATCTTGTAGTTTTTTTTATTATTAACCCGAGTTCGATATAAAAAACGAATGCTCGTCAAATAAATATTCCGTAAAAGAGGTGTGTCGAAAGTTTGATAGAAGACATGCCGTAGGCATGAAAGCTTGGTAGAAAACCATTCGACAACCGAGCACCGCATGCCGTAGGTATGCAACAAAATCTTCGAAAAGGTGGCATACCTACGGTATGCAAATCATTGCTGTGTCATGTTTTCTACCAAGCTTAAATCCCTACGGGATTAGCACCTAACGCTCCATTCCCAACGGGGGGATAATATCAATGGGAAAAGATGAATTTATTGTAACAAAATAGTTTCCGAAATAGGACTCATTGGTTTATTTCCCCAATTTATTCGTCATTTAATAACAGTTGGAAATTTTTGACAAATAATCCAACATTCCCTTTTCCAACCCGTGCGAACTATTCCGGCGACTATTGCCGCAGAATTGGGCGAAGCTCCTGCCGGCAGAGCACATTATCAATCGTTGTTTTTGCTGGGTTGTATTTTGTTTCTTATCACAATGATAATAAGTGTGACTGCGGAAGTTCTTTCTAAAAGAAGAGTGGAGAGTTGAAAATATACAATACATGGGTCACAAAATTGGGAACAACCATGAACATGTTTGATATTGTTTTTATCTATATTGAATTTTATTGTCTTTCAAATTGTTTCTTCTCCCTCTCTATAAATGTTTTTAAATCAGTCGGTTTTTTGCCCGTTAATCGTTCATAAAAATCCGAAATCATCGGTTCTTTTTGAAATCGAGGTAGAATGTGAAGGAAAATCATTACGAAAATCATCCCTTTTTCCACTCCTTCTCGCTTTTTAATCCTAAAAAAATGAAATGGATTAACATTCCGATATGTAATCGGATTGTCGATCGTATTATTAATCAACTCCGTAACTTTCTCAAAACTTTCGTTCTCCAATCCGGTAATTTCGAAGGCATTGTTTTTATAATCTCCGAAATTGTCAAGTAGAATTGCGGCAACTTCTCCAATATTTTCTATATCAATCCAGTTAAATTTTGCTTTCCCGGCGGGTAAAATGATCTCACGCTTCGTTTTAATATCTCCAATCAGAGTTGTGGTCAGATTTTGCATGAAATAACTTGGTCGAAGGAAAATGAAATCCAATCCATTTTCTATTATTAATTGTTCGATTTTATGATGCGGAATCACTTTGCTTTTCTCTGCTCCCTGAACCGATAGAAAAACCACTTGTTTTATGTTTTTTTCTTTGATTTTTAAAATCAAGGGCTTGAAAAATGAATCAACATCTGATATATGTGGTGGTCGCAATAAAAACAAGGTATCTATCTCGTTTAGAGCATTATCAAACGTGTTAAAGTCTTCAAAATCAAAGTGTGTATAATCTAAATCGGGAAATTTCGTAAAACTCTTTTTTGCTTTCTCAATATTTCGGACTCCGACTATAATCTTATTCGGGGAATCAATTTTTGTTAAAAATCGGATTACTTCAAATCCTATATTTCCTGTGGCTCCAGTTATCAGTATATTGTTCATTTTTCGTTTCTTAAATGCTTTATGTTATATGATAAATCTACTTTTTATATTGTTTCTCTCCAAGCCAAACAGCACCTCGAGTAAATGAATATGTGTTTATTGTTTTTCCCCATTTTCCTGAGTTTCTCCAATCGTCACATGCTTCGGTCATATTACCCATCTCCATGTGTATCAGTGCTCTATTTGATATTCGAATCTCCTTGTGTCGTTGGTCTGTCGTCAATTCTATGGATTTGTTTATGTCACAAAGAGCGTCATCATATTTGCCAATATTACTTTTTAATAGACCTCTTTCATGTAAAATTAGTGCGGTATTTGGCGCCAAGCTATCGGCTTTATCAAAGTACACTAAAGCGGAGTCAAGTTGCCCTTTATTTTGATAAGATTGAGCTTGTTTAAATAATTCTTCTGATTCTTTGTCTTGAAATAATTCTGAACTTTTATATGTAATACCACAGCTTTGGATTACAATTAAAATTGACAAAAATAGAGCTGCTTTTTTTAATTTCATGCTGACAACCGCTTTTAGTGATTCTAAATCTTCCTTTTTTACACTTCGTATTATCATATTTCTATCTCAAATAACTCAATATCTCATCAATTGATTGTAATTGAATAAATTTCTCGTGTTTAAGTTCATCTTCTTGTTGTTCGTGCGTCCACGTTACATGATAAGGAATGTGGGCACTGTAAGCTCCTAACTCCAAGACAGGTACGATATCCGACTTAATCGAATTGCCCAACATTAAAAAGTTTTCGGGTTGGCAGTCCAAATGTTTAAGCAACTTTTGGTAATCGCTGACTTTCTTGTCGCTCATAATTTCAATGTGGTGGAAATAATGCTCCAATCCCGATTTTTTAAGTTTTCTCTCTTGGTCTAATAAATCGCCTTTTGTGGCAACTACTAATTTATAATTTCCGTTTAAAGCGTCCAATGTTTCTTGAACGCCGTGGAGAAGTTCAATCGGCTTCTGTAATAATTCGTGACCGATTTCAATGATTTTATCGATGATATCCGATGATACCGTTTTGTTGGAAACTCTGTTTGCGGTTTCAATCATGCACAGTATAAAGCCTTTAATTCCAAATCCGTAAGAATGCAGATTCTTCATTTCGGTTTTAAAAAGTTCTTGCGAAACAATTTGCGGCGAATGATAATTCTCAAGCAAAATACAAAACTGTTTTTCAGCTTCCTGAAAATAGGGTTCGTTCACCCATAAAGTGTCGTCTGCGTCAAAAGCGATGATTGTTATTTTTCTATTACTATTCATTGTCTCTATTTTCTTTTGATGTGATTACCCAACTTCCTTTTTTATCCGATCCGACACGAGAAATAATTTTTTGTTCTTTTAATTTTTCTATATGTTTTTGCACAGCAGAAGGGTTGATTTGCAATGCTTCCGAAAGCTCTTTCCGGGTAATGGTTGGTTTTTCAGCAATAAGTTCAAGTAATCTGACCACTTTTTCTGACCACTTTTTCTGACCACCCAACAATTCTTTCTGACCACCTGTATTTATGAGATTTTGTTCCTTCGGTTCAGTTGTAATTTTAGCGTTTAAGTCAATCCGCAAATATCTGTTCTTTAATTCGTTATTTTCTCCAAGCAACAGATTGCCAAAGAATAGCATTAAATATTCTGAAGTGGCATAAATATTATGTTCGTAGTCATTGTAGTTTGCACGAACAAGAGCGTTTCGAAAATACCACGAATGCCTTGCAAACATATCGTTTTCGATTTCAAAGCCAAATGTGCGCAGGTATTTAATGCTGAAAACAGCTATTGTACGTGTGTTCCCCTCTCCAAAAGCATGAATTTGCCATAATCCCGAAATAAAATTTGCAATATGTTCTATTATTTCTCTTTTTGAAAGTCCCTTATAATCAAACTTTTTTTCTTGCGAAAAATCGTAATTGAGAGTTGCATTTATCGTATCATAAGAGGCATAAAAAACGGTTTTCCCGTTCAGCACCCATTCGTTTTTAGTGATATTGTAATCACGAATTTTGCCCACTTTTACCTGAATATTTTCAACGCCGGCAAATAAACGTTTGTGAATAGATAGAAGTTCTGTAAGGCTGAGCGTAAAGGTCTTTTCCGATAATATCTCGGTAATGTTTGCCGAAACCTTATCAGCCTCTTCGGTACGATTGTCATCGATAGTTTTTCTATTTGTCTGTTGCTTATAATAGCTGTCAATACGATATTTTACCTCTTCAATAGTGATATCGCCTTCAATATTCTGTTTCGCCGTTTCAATGAGATAAGCAGACGGCGTTAAGCCATCAACCTGCTGTAGGCCAATCGCAATTTGCCAAATTTGACTTTTCTCCCTCTGCGAGGGTTCGCCTTGGCGGATATATTCGTCGAAATGGGTTGTCATGTTTTTTGATTCTAACTTTCTTCCTTAAAACACACCGTGTAATATTTTCCTTTCTCATCATGTCACTGTTATATTGACAGTTACTGTAAATGCTTTCATAAATTATGAATGCCTAATGCCTGGAAAAATGCATCATGTCTTTTTTCTGCAAAATCAACCATTGTTTGATAAGACATAACTTCAATATACATATTTAATTCTGGGTTTATTTTATATAAAGTTCCATAAGGTGTTTTCTTAAAATAATTATACTTTATGTTATATTCTTCTAACTCTTTGTGTAATTCACAAATAACATAACCAAATTTAGCCGTATTGTCTTGAACATTTAAAATTCGCCCTTTTTCATTTGTTGCTTTACTTTCCATTAATTTCTCAAAATAGCCCTCTACTTGGGAATCTAATTTTTTATCCTTAGTAGTATTCATATCTCTCCCAGGTCGTTTAAACTCGAAAAGAACTAATGAATTAACATTGTTCGGATTATCTGAATAAGCCCATGGGAAATCATAAATCAATAGGTCAGGTTCTTTTTGACTATTCACATCAAAATCTTTGTTTGTTCGTAATTGCTTATCCGAGTTGGTACGGCGATAAAATGTAAGTCGCTCATCTAACAGCCACAAATTATGATAGTCTATTGGCATTGTATCGGTCTCTGCTCCCATTGTGAAAATTATATTATGTAAATCTTCTTCCAACATATAATTTTCTTCACTACGCCATTCCAAATATTGTTTAAAAAGTTTGATTACAGATTTTCGACGCACCATTAAATCGGCTAATTTGTCTTGCGAAAAAGCCGCTTCTTCTCGCAAAACTTCTGTAAGAATCTTACCAAATTCTTCTTTATCATACTTCTTTTTATTAAATGCTTTATTAAACGCCTTTGTTCGTTTTTGCTCTAATTGAAAAACCTTTTTAGCTAATTCTGCTTCTAATCGTTCATCTGATATGTTTGCGTAAATATCATCAAATATATTTGACACATTAAGCAAGTGTTTGTATGCTAATCGAGGCGTTTTTCCATTTAATATGTAATTTCGTATTCTTTCATTTTTTTCTTTATCTGCTGTTTCTATAAAGTTAGAATATGTTTGTCTTACATTATCCGACAGATTATCAAAAAGTTCACTAAGACAAATTTCGTCAAAATCAGTTTTCTGTTCCTTTTTTAAAGGAACAGAAAATTCATTTCTTTGATTATTCGCTTTTTCATCAAGAAAGTCGCCTGTTACATAAATAGATAAATAATATTTCTTTTGTTGTTCATCAATTAAACTCTGTACAAATGAAGGGATAAAATTTGACATATTTGTTTTTTTTCCGACTTCTCTTTTATTTGCACATAAATGAAAAGAATGTGCTTTATTAGAATAGTTTTTGAGATAATTTAAATTGAAAATCGAATCAATATTATCTATTTTTAATTGTGCAGGTTCTCTGTCAAATTTTATCACATTACGATAAATATCATTTAAAAAAATCGGATTTTTACTTGTCCCCTCATCGTATAATTTTATAGCAGGCATTGCATCTTCGATAAAATACAACAAGCAATGCTGTATAATATTTTCTGCAATATCAATTAATTCTATTTTATTTTTGGTAATATAACTAATAAACTCTTTTTTATAATTATTCAAACTAATTTTTGTTTTCAATATTTGTGTGTCAGTCTCCTTTATATTGCCATTATTTTCCTTTGCGTTATCAAATCGAAATGCTCGATTATACCATTTCCCATTTTCAAAAAAAGTACTATTTACCTCCATACTTCCAAAGCAAGCAAGAACTGTATATCTTCCAATACCTTTACAGCCTTTTTTTGCGTTAAAATCAGTAAAAGCATCTCCAAAAGCACTAAATCTGCTTTGAATAAAACCAACACCATTATCATAAACTTCGAAACCAATTATAGGATTATAAGGAAGCTCATCTTCAAATTCTATTGTTTGTAGAGGAGACCGAATTGCTTTTATTGATATTTGTCCTTTTTCATTGTCTGTTTTGTCTTCAATGCTTTGAATAGCATTTACAACAACTTCAAGCAACGGCAATAAATATTCGTCGGGATTTATCTTTATGCTTTTAATATAATTTAGGATATTGATTGATTGTTGCATAATATTTTATGATTTTAACTTGTTATTATTCTTATTTCCTCCTCCATCAATCCATACAACTCATAAACCATTTTACTGATATCTTCAACAATTTCTGCTGTCATTTTACCAATTGCAGGAACGGTAAGTGATTTCTCATTTTTCCGAGCTAAAGAGCTCCCTGCTCCAAAAAGAAAACCAATCTTCTTTTTGTCCGAAACTAAAATTTGTTGAATACCTCGTATGTACTCTGATGGATCGCGTGATATCATATTATTATTTCTATTTATTCCTATTCAACCTTCTTGCTGACAGCTTTTTCCAAATACTATCCGCAAATTTTATCTCTTTATCCGAAAATCCGTATCCATGTTTCAGAATCTCATCGTTAGTGATTTTCAATATTTCATCAATGTTTTTCTTTTTACGCATCATTCCGTCAATGACAGAAAGCAATTCTTCATTTTCTGCACAATAGGGAAGAAGGATTTTTTCTGCTTCGCTTGGCATCAATTCGAGGACGCCGCCGCCATAGCTTCTTCCTACAATTTCGGAAAATGCTAAAGAGAGGGAATTATAAAAACTGGCAATAAAAGCATACTTATTTGTTTGCTCTTTTATAAATACTCTGTGCATGGTATCTGTTGTGTAGGCTCCTGCTTCGTTTAAAATCAAACGAGGGAACAAATTATTTCTACGGATAAATAATGCTTCAGATAATTTTATAGATGGAATCACAAACCAATCATCGCGAATACCTGTTTTGTAACCTTTGTTTATCCCGACAGATTCACCATATTCCAAATAACTTTTAACTCCCAAGCGCCCATTCAGTTGCTCTTTTGGAGGAAATACCAATAAATTAGCTTTCGCTTCACTTTGTACATTTTTCTGCCAATCTTTTTGAGTAAAAACAATGCTGTTAACTTGAACGCTTCTGCCAACCATCGGTTTAGCAAATTCTTCAAGTTGATAAAATTGCACTATTGAGTATGGAACCGTAAAATAATTATTTGCTCCTGTCGTAATTCCAACTTCTACGTCAGCATATTTCCCAATAGTCGATATGTTTTTATCAGAAGCTATTTTCTCCAAAAAATCAATTTCTTCCTGTTCCAAAAAATAATACGTCCATTTTTTAGATTTGAAATCAATCTTTTTGGTTGGGCTTTTTAACTTATTTACATCTAATTTTGCTAAATCCGAAGCGTTTCTTAGTTCTAAGTGTTCAATTAAATGCGAATTGCTATCGTTTTTCTCGCAAAGCAAAAGAACAACTTCCTGTTGAATATCAGGAAAAACCAATTTTTCAAAAGAGATAATATTGATTTTGTTGTAAAAATGCCCTAAAAATTCACGTAGTTGTTGGGCATAAGAAACCTGAAGCAGTTCGGCAGGAATTACAAATCCTATTTTCCCTTTTTCTTTGAGAAGTAGACTTGAACCAACAACAAAAGAAACCCACGCATTAGTAAGTTTTGAATATTTTAATTTTGCCCGATTAAATATCTTATCTGCTTCTATTTGCTGGTCTTTGTCGAAATATTGATAGCGGATATAAGGCGGATTTCCAACAATTAAGTCAAACCGCTGAATTGTTTCGTTGCAATATAAATGAAAATCGGTATTAATAACTGTTTTGTTATTCAAGTTTACACGTTCTGCCTTTTCGGCTTCAATTTCATCAAATTCAATAGCGGTAACGGAATTAAATCTATGATTACTTTCTCGCAATTGTTCTAAAAAAACGCCATCGCCGCAACTTGGTTCTAAAATGTCATAGTCAACACTCCCATTAATTCCCCATTTCAGAATGAATGAGGCAATAGGTTCAGGCGTGTAAAAACCGCCTCGCAATTTTTCGGCAGATTCATTTTTAATTAGCTTCATACAATTCTTTGATTAAAGGGATTAATGAATCTTCGTTGCCTAAATTGTACAATTGGGCTAATGTATTATCTAATTCTGCTTTTTCTCGCTGAAATTGTCCTTGCAGTGGTGTTAGAACTCTTTTATTTCCTGCATTTGCATCTATTTCATCGTGGATTGCAATTAATTCTTTTTGTATTGACACAATTTTATCGTGTAGCTCTTTTTCTTGTAAATTTGAAAAATCTATTTCCTTAATGGGAAGATTCGTTAAAACCTTTGTCCCTCTCGCAATATAGCCGCCTCTGAAAACTTCGCCATATAAGGAACTAAACCATTCTAAATATTTTGAGTTTAGAATAGCTTGAATGTAATAAATGGAGTAGTCTGAATTTTCGGGAACTGCAACCACGCAATAACCTGCTGTTCCGCCCGAAGAAATCAATGTTCCGTGAGTATCAACGGCATATTTATCGCCAACAGAAAGAACTCCAACAATAATTTTTGAAGACAATCCGCAACTGTCCAAACTTTGGTGTCTTCCATATCTATACCATTCATTTTTTGTTTGAGGAATGGGTTTTGTATCCCTGCTTGGATTATCCAATTTGTTTTTATGCTTTTGAAGATAGGCATAAGCATGTGGATATTTCTTTTCGATTGTAATTAAGGATATTAATTCGACTTTATCGCCGACCTTTTTGTATGGATAAATGACTCTTGCATTGGGTTTAAAGGTGCGATAAGTGTACAAATTATCATCGCCCGAAGACGTTTTAAAATAGGGTTTCGTAAAGTTTTTCTCTATTTGATTGTTGTCGCCCCAATAATAATACTTGTCATCTTCCTTTGTTGGAGTGAAAATATAAATATTGTTCGCACTGGTTTGTATGCCATTGAAAATATTTTCATCCCCAACTAAATTTACTAACTTTATGCTTTGAGTAACTATTTTATCGTAAACGTTGGTTAATTCGGGAGAAACCAATATCCAAACATCATCGGTTAAATCGGAAGTTTTTTTCTCGGAAAACTTCATTGATTCAGGTTCTCGGACTTTCCATTTTTCTAAATTATTGACTTCGGCATACTGGAAAGTGGCATGTTGTTTCTTACTTAATATGAGCAAACAAGTATAAGTAGTTTTATCGTTAAAAACTTGATTTGCCCCAAAAGATACAATTGAATATATATACTCATTTTCTGTAAGTAGTTTTCGGAGATTTTTTCCTGCCCCAACTTTTGTAAACTTACTCGGCACAATATATCCTAAAACGCCGTCTTCGGTCAGGAGATTCAAACCTTGTTCTAAAAACAAAAAGTATTTGTCAAACTGTTTGTAAGCGGATTCGTAATATTCTTTATAGAGTGGTAATTCAAGGGGTGTGATATTTTTCATATCCTCTGATTTCATATAAGGAGGATTGCCAACAATCACATCAAAACGCAACTTTGAAAAATCAAAAGGATTGATAATTGTTTGATTTTCCTTAGCTACTTGTTTAGGATTTAATAAGCTATTTCCGAAAAAGATAGTTGTGGAAAGGTCGGGCAAAACAGGTTTTGTATTACTAATTGTATTAATATCTTCACCTTCCAATAATTTCAATAACAAACCGAATTTTGTGGCTTCTACCGCATTGAAATCTTTATCAATACCAAAAACACAATTCAATAACAGCGTTCGTTTTGTTTCAAATGAAAGTTTGTAAGTGTTAATATTGGTTTGTATAAGTTTGGATTTATTGTTTTTCAAATAATAATCTACAAGGATATCATTCAGTAATTGATAAAGTTCCAACAAAAAAGCTCCTGAACCGCACGCAATATCAGCAAATTTTAACTGCAATATTTCTTCATCGGTTTTGTCCTTGCATTTAGGCAAAACAGTACTTCTTAAAATATCCGTGATAATGAAAGTTGGCGTAGCTACAATGTCCCTGTCTATATTTTCAGGTTTCTTTATCAACTCAACTGTTCCATTCTTGATAGCTAATCTTTCTGAAAGGAAAATTTCGTAAATCCGTCCCAATATATCAGACGAGAACACGCTGAATGAATAAGGGCTTTCAGGATAATATAATTGCCTGATAATAGACCAAAATACAGAACTTACGTTTTCAATGATTTTCTCTTTTAATAATTGGTCGAATAGCCCTGAATTATATCGTTTATCTGCTTCTTGAAATTTTTGAATCAAAGCCTTGAAATCATTTTCATTGGCAAATTTCAACAGCGTTTGATAATCTTCTAAATTTCTATCTTCACACACTCGTAGAAATAAAATCCGATTCAAATAGCTCTGAACGATATCGTTCAGTTGTTGCTCGTTAATTTCAGCTTCGTTTTTATGAATTTCTGTTCCTAACGCTTTTCTCCATTCATTTATTTGAGTAAGAAAAAGATTATCAACCGAATAGTGATTAATTTTATCCTCAATATTTTTCCATTCTAAATCAAAAGAACCTGTATAAACAGAATCTCTTCCTATCAATTTCTTGATTTCTTCAAACTTGCTTTCATATTCGGTATAATGATATTTTTTTATGATAGCTTTCTGAAAAGTATCGTCTTTTTCGACTTTTACCGAAGTGTCGTAAATTATAAGATATTCAAAATTCGACAAAACAGAAATTTTCAATTTGGCGGTAAAACCATATCTTCGGACTTGTTTTGCCGTATCATTATTTGATTCGATAGAAACAGATGGTTTCTTCGCTTCTAAAAAGAATTTCCTTTCAGAAAACAAACGGAATGTATAATCCGGTTTTTTAGAATGTTCCGAAGCATTTGCCTTTAATGCTTCTTCCAAAATCACTTCTCGTTCGTTGGTCGGTTTTCCTGCATTGTTTTTTATATCCCAACCTAACAACTCGAAAAAAGGGTCAAGGAAATCGCTCCGAAGTAGTGTTTCGTTGTATTTATTAGTCAGATAATAATATCTGTCCGACTGATATTTTTCTATGAGTTGTTTTATGTTCATTGTGACTTATGAGCTTTTAGGTATTCTACTCTTTTTTCTGCAACTTTCAAAGTTTGCGAAGCAACATCCTCATCTACCAATTCATAAGCAATTTTCTCGCTCAGATAATGGATTAATAATTCTTCTTTATTTAAACCTAAAATTTCAGCAAGTTTGATTATTAGTCCTTTATTCGCTTTTCTCTCTCCGCGTTCTATTTTACTCAGTATAGCGGTATCAATATCAAGAAGAGCTGCAACTTGCCTAAGAAGTAGCCCTTTCTTTTCTCTGTTCTCTCTGAGAATTTCGCCTATAGTTTGATTAATACTCACATTTTTTCGTTTTGAATAATTTGACTTGACATTTTTTGTCAAAAGTAATATTTTTTCTTTAATTGTTATTGCTTACTACAAAAAAGTTTTCAACATTTTCCAAGAGGAATCTGGTCATTTTCTACAAGTTTCACATCTTTCAAATCCCCATTAGAGTACTCGCAAAATTTATCATTTATCTGTCATATTGTGTCCAATTGACACATTTACTACTTCAAATTTCCTATCTACAAAGATACCCATTTCAGCAATTCAGATTCCTCACAAAATCGCTGAATTTCACTATTTGTCTTCTTTTACAAGCTCCTCTACCTCTTGTGTTATTTCCATCGTTCGCTGCCTATTCAGTCCGACTTTAGTAGCAACAGCCATTATGTCATCAGTTGTCGGTTCGCCGGAGTTGTTGATCGTTGTGGTGTGGAAGCCGTTAAATCCGCTGCTCGGCAAAAGGTCGTAAGCAGGAGAAAGTTTCCATTCTCCATTAATTAACTGAAATGCAAAATTCTTTGCATGGTCATCGCGGTTTCTGATGGCGATATTAAAAACCATCTGGCGGAAAAGTGAATACACTTCTTCCATATTTTTAGTAAGGATATGACACAATTGCAATAAATCTCCATAATCCAAACTTGGCACACGGTAATCCGCATTCAAAAGTCCGGCAGCGCTTACCGTATGGATTTTACTATCAGGTGTTCTATCGAACCGCTCCACTCCAAAATATTTTCCTTCAAAAAGTTTGGTTTCAGGCATCTTGATACCGCATTTTTTGGCAAGCAATGAGTACTTATACTCTATTTCTCCGATATTTGGCGGATCCATTGCCGCTTTAAACTTGACAAGCCATTCCTTGCCGTCAATTTTGACAAACACTTTCGGTCTTGCTCCACCCGAAGACCCTCCATACTTGTACAAAGTATCCAAAGAATCTCCTTCGTAATCGGAAGTGAGAATCTTTTCCGCTTCATTAGCCAATTTATCGAAATTAATAATTTCATCGGCAGTAGATTTACTATAATCCGGTCGATACTCCAAGGCTCCGCGTCCGGTATTGCCAATTAATGCCAATCGTTGAAGAATAGTTAGCTTATGCGGATTAATCCCTTTGCTTTGAAGGTACCTATCGAGAATCAAATTCCCCCAACCATCAGGAAGGCTATCATCGAACACACCAAAATTTCCATTAAAGGGAGTACGTTTGGCAATAAACAGTTCCTTTTTAAGCGGAAGATAAAATGGAGAAATAGAATTACCGGATAATAAATAGTCGGAATCGTACTCAAAAGCAGAAAGAGAATCGGGTGTCATTGCAATCCGCCCAACTTTTGCAGCGTTCATAAAAACTTCTATCACTTTCACTTCATTCATTGCGCGAGCCTCTCTTTCTTTTTTTAACTTCTTGAGCTTTCAATAGTTCATCTATGCTTTGATATGATTTTTTTGTAAACAATTCCGTAAAACCATCCGCATCATCTAAAGCGATGGCACACAAAACAAGATTGCGAAGCGTAATATCTCCGGTATTCTCAAATGTACGATATGCATCATACCCAACGCCTGCACGTTTGGCGAATGCCTTTTGTGTAAGATTTTGCTCAAGTCTTTTCTCTTTAACCCTTAGGGCAATTCCTTTTAGGATAGAATCCGGAGAGATATTTATAATTGCGTCTATATCCATAATTGAAGATTAAAAACATTGATTATTGTGCTTTTAAACACAATTGCAAAGATAATAAAAATATGAATATATCAGGCATATAAATCCTTTTTTCAGATAAATCATATCAACAAGCTGTATCTCTCCCTCAATATTTGTCAATCATATTTTTCTGTTCGTCTGCCAATAACAACGTTAACTTATCAAAGTATAAAGATTACTCTCAACTCCTCCATTCTTATCCAAACCGTAACAATTCCTACGAAACATTGTAACTATCGCATTCTACTTTTGCCGCGAAAATAAATGAGAAATAGAAATGATTATTAAGAGTGAAAAAGCAAGGAAAAAGAGAATGAAAATGAATGTGTTAAAGTTGAAAATTTTTAAAGGGGAGAGTCGCAATCCATTTTTACTGCGGATAGTTGTGTGCTTAATTTTTGCTTTTATGAGTACGGTGATTTTTGCTCAAACCGGTACGATAAAAGGAGTTGTTGTTGACAGCAACACCGTTGCGCCTCTTATTGGCGCGGTTGTTAGGATTGAAGGTACTACCACTGGTGCGGCCGCAAGTTTAAGTGGAAATTTCATTATTAATGACGTTCCTGCCGGTACATATATATTAGTTACATCTTATCTTGGTTATTTGCCTCTCAAAAAAGAGGGCGTGATCGTTGAGGCCGGAAAAGAGACTGAGGTTACGTTGTCGTTAAGATCTGATGAGGTTCTTTTAAAAACGGTTGTGGTGACGACCCGGGTCAATCGAGAAAGTGAAAACGCATTGATAATGGATCAAAAGAGAGCATTAGTCGCTACGCAATCCGTTGGTGCTAATGAACTTTCACGCAAAGGAATTGGCGATGCGCAGGCGGCGGTGGCGCAAGTTTCGGGCGTATCTCGACAGGAGGGCGTGAAGAATGTGTTTGTTCGCGGATTAGGCGACCGCTACAATATTACGCTGCTCAACGGGTTTCCAATTCCCTCCGAAGACCCGGAATACAAAAATATTTCATTGGATTTTTTTACAACGGATATTATCAAAAACATCAGCGTAAGTAAAGTGTTCAGTGCCGGCGATTATTCCGATGTGGGCGGTGCCGTTATCAATATCTCATCTAAAGAATTAGAGGACGATTATGCGTTGGGAGTTGATGTATCGGCAGGCGTAAATACTGCAGCTATCGGAACAAGCGGTTTTCTCCGTCAGGACGGCTCCAATTATTTCGGATTTGCCAACAGAAAACAACCTGAAAATAATCAATTTGATTTCCCCAACAGCTTAGACCCTTCAACGGTGTCGCTACCTTTGAATCACAGTTTTGGCATCTCTGGCGGTAAGTTGTTTAAACTGGGAAAAAATAAAAACCCACTTTCCTTTTTTGCGGTGGTAACGCACAACATCGATTACTCTTTTACAGAAGAGACTATCCGCAATTCCAACACGGCAGGAACTGTTTGGCAAGACCAAACGGGCGATAAATATTCGCAAAACACCAACCAAATCATCCTTGCAAATTTGAGATACGACATGAATCGCAAGCACAGTTTACAGTATAATTTCATGCTTGTTCATGCCAATCACCAATATGTGGGCGAATATTCGGGCTATAATTCCGAACGTCATCAGGACAGTCCCGAATACATCGGTTTTATGCGCCGTCAACAAACCAACGATAATATGTTATTGACAAATCAATTATTGTCGGACTGGGGATTGTCTAAGAAATTAAAATTAGATGTGGGTGTTTCGTACAACCTTATAACCGGCTTGCTGGAACCCGACAGACGCGAAAACTATTTCTCTCAACAGGATGGAGATTCTTATATCTTGACCGGAAGCAATCGACAAAAACGATTTTTTTCTGCGCTGACAGAAGATGACATCAATGTAAAAGCCGCCTTGACGTACCAATTCAACAATCGCTCCAAGAACAATCATCTGAAAATAGGATATGTCGGTCGTTTTTCCAATACCAATTTCGAAGCAGTCGAATATAACTTTAGTGCTGTAAGCGGATTTTTCAATATAGAGGATGTAAAATTAGACGACCTGTACAACCAAGCAAATCTAACAGATAATAAATTCCGTATGACAACCGGCGATGCCAATACTTATGATGTAACAAAATATATTCACTCCGCATTTGCAGAAGCATCTTATCAGTTTTTGAAAAAACTTAGCGGAAGCATCGGTTTGAGAATGGATATTGTGGATATGGATATTGATTATCAAGTGCAGCACGTCGCACCCGGGACAGTAGAAAATGACAAAAATTATTTCTTGCCGAACCTCAATTTGAAATACGACATCAATGATAAACACTCCATTCGTTTAGGCGCGAGCAAGACCTACACACTGCCACAATCGAAGGAAATTTCCCCCTATCAGTATGTGAATATCTCCTTTGCAAGTCAGGGAAATCCTAATCTGAAGCCTTCGGACAATTACAATGTGGATTTGAAATGGGATTATTATATAAGTCCAAGCGAGTTGCTTTCGCTTACCGGTTTCTACAAATATATCCAAAACCCGATTGGTCGTGTGGATGAAGGCAACTCCGCCGGCTTGCTTACCTACAATAATATCAGCGATAAGGCAACGGTAGGCGGAGTAGAGTTGGAATTCCGTAAAAATATTTTCAACCGTATCAAAGCCGAACAGGAACAAACAAACCGCCTTTCGGTTGGATTGAGCGCATCCTATATTTATACCAATCTCAAACTTGACATTCGCAATACCGAAGTCCGAAACAGCGCTCTCGAAGGAGCTTCCCCGTTCCTCGTCAATGCCGATATATCATATAATTTCACGAAGAAAGAGCAAAACTTAGCACTGTCGCTTGTGTTCAACTATTTCAGTGCCCGTATTCATACTATTGGAGCGGGAGGATTTAACGACATTATCGAGGAAAGTGTTCCAACGCTCAATTTTGTAGCATCCTATACATTCAATAAACATTTCGCTATAAAAATAAAAGCATCCAATCTGCTAAATCTGCCTTATCGCTTAACACGCGAGAGTTCGTCAGGCGAAAAAATCACGCTCAACGAATTTAAGAAAGGACATGATTTTAGTCTTGGATTAAGTTACAAATTTTAACAAAATACATTTATTCACAATTAAATTTTTAAAGAGATGAAAAAGAACAAATTTTTCTTACAATTTTTGGGAGCAGTCGCATTGACAGCTTCCGTAGTACTAACCTCTTGCGAGAAAGAAGGAAAAGAAGGAGATGACCCGGATGGACCTGTAGCTGAGAATAGCTTATCGGGTTCGATAACAAACGCCAAAACCCTCGATGCTTCGGTTGTGTATCTATTGGATGGTCCGCTAATTGTGGAAGAGGGCGGCGTTTTGAACATTCCCGCCGGAACGACAATTAAAGCAAAAAAAGGGTTTAGCAATTACATTCTCGTATTGCAAGGCGGTAAAATCAATGTCAAAGGAACGGCTGAAAAACCTGTGAGAATGACCTCAAATGCAGCCAAACCGGAAGCAGGTGATTGGGGCGGACTTATCATTAATGGTCGTGCACCGCTCGCAGGCGGAACAACCGGTTCCACCGAAATTAACTCTGCTTACACGTATGGCGGAACTAATGCAGCTGACAATTCCGGCTCAATCACTTACTTGATACTTGAATATACCGGAGCGCGTTCAAGTGCAGATGTTGAGCACAATGGACTTACACTCAACGGCGTTGGTAGCGGAACCGTAATCGAAAACATTTACATTCCTCACGGTTCAGATGATGGAGTTGAATTTTTCGGCGGTAGCGTAAACGTAAAAAACCTGTTGGTTGTAAATTCTGACGACGACATGTTTGATGTAACACAAGGTTGGAATGGAACGCTCGAAAATTGCTACGGAATCTGGACGGCAGGTTATTCCAGCACAGAATCGGATGCAAGCGGCGTGGAAGCCGACGGCAACTTTGATGGAAATTTTCCCGACCATTCAAATCAATCGAACTTCACTATTAAAAATATGACGATTGATCTGAAATTAGCAGCAAGTAGCGACCCTGCACAACAGATGAACAATGTTCTGAAAATTCGCCGTGGTGCGAAAGCCAATATCATTAATGCATTGGTAAAAGGTACCGGAAGCGTTAAAAGCGCAGGTGCTATAATAGATATGACTGATAAAAAGGGAAATGGAGATGCTACTTCTACAATCAGTATCACCAATCAATTGACAAGTAATCCTGCCGAATACAAATTTGGAGAAGATACATTTCCAAACGTAAAAGTAGAAGCCGGTAATAGTGGTTGTGCTACTAGCGCTTTCTTCTGGACAGGCTATTCGTTTTAAGAAAATTGTACTTTCAAAGAACAAAAAAAGTGTGGCGAGTCCACACTTTTTTTGTTTTCACATTTTACAACATAAGACACTTCTTTGAAAATCGATTATTGCTGTCCGGTAAATATTTCTTATAAAAGTCCTGCAAGGACGACATTTTATTAACCGTAGATTTTAATCTACGGAGGAAATGATGGCACCACTCCTATCAAGTCCCGCAGGAACGACACTTGAGGGAAGAACTATATAGATAAGTATCGTCCCCTGCGGGACTTTACGGGAGATGTTCTATCATTAACCGTAATCTGAAGAATACGGTTAATAGTGCGCTGTCCTTGCAGGACATTTTGCTCCGCAGGTTAAAATATGCGGTTAACAAAGTACGGATTTCTGATAGATCTTAGCAAATATTGCAGACAGAGAAGGGCTAAGGGCTAAATATAACACCGAATAATGCAATAGTTGAAGGAGGGTATTTCAGTGCCAGCCTCTTGGTTGTGTTCAACTTGAGGAGTGTCTGCCGGGAGTTCCCCAAATTTGCTATTTGTGGCTTGTAAAATCGTCCTTTGTTCAAACGACTGATTTCTTCCGCAACAACCATATTATTCAAGGTCTTAGTCACAGTGTTTTGTTTCTCTACATAGCCGCCACCGCAGCGATCCCGCACCTCCTGACAATGCGAGGAATGTGTTCGGATGGGTGAAAGCTGGGTTAGTATTGAGTTGATAATTTGTCTGAAGATCGGCTAATCGACAAAATTTTTTGTGCTATCTTTGTCCTTGTCTATAGTTTCATAGGTTGCACTA
>JAJDJJ010000029.1 GCA_030267125.1 Bacteroidales bacterium OttesenSCG-928-B11 | reverse complement strand
GCATGAAAGTGCGAATCTCATTTTCGCTTTCTTGGATGCCTTGTGGAAGGAAACGACAGATGTTTGAAATATAACTCTCTGGGAGATAGGGTGTAATCTCAGGAGCTATGTACAAAATTTTTTTCTTTGTCATATCGTATATTTTCGGATTGCAAAAATATATAAAAAAAATCAAATAAAACAGTCTTTAGCGTGATTATTTGGTGATTTTCCTTAACTCCTCACATCCATTGCGTTGCGTAGCGCACTTCCGATTAGCATAAAAGATAGGACGAGTAGCATGATGGCGATGCCGGGAGCGATAGCTAAGTAGGCTTGGTCAAGGACAATGTAGGCGTAGTTTTCTTTCATCATCATGCCCCAGGACGGTGTGGGCGGCTGAACCCCGATCCCCAAGAAGCTTAAACCGGCTTCCATCAAGATGGCGGACGAAAAGTTGGAAGCTGAAATGACGATGACAGAGCCTAATATGTTGGGTAATATGTGTTTGAATATGATGTGCAGATTGCTGAAGCCCAACGCGCGCCCCGCCTCCACATAATCCTGCTCCCGCAAAGAGATCACCTGGCCGCGTACTACCCGCGCCACATCCACCCACATGGTTAGTCCAATGGCGATGAAAATCTGCCAGAATCCTTTGCCCAGTGCGAAACTGATGGCAATCACCAGCAGCAATGTGGGAATCGACCAAACCACGTTGATGATAAACATCAGCACGTCATCCACTTTCCCGCGGTAGAAACCCGCGATTGCCCCGACTAAAATGCCGATGAAGAGTGCGATGAAAACGGAGATGATCCCTACCGCCAGACTGATGCGGCTGCCGATCATTAACTGGCTGAGCACGTCGCGTCCGTAACGATCAGTGCCTAACACGAATTTTTTCCGTTCGACGGGATTATCGCCGTAAAGTTCCGATTTCGCATAATTGGCGGTTGCGTATTCGCCCTCCTGTTCGAAAAGCTGCGCGATCAGACTGTCGTTTCTAAATTGGTGATCCTCGATGGCGATGGTGTGGTAGGGGAGAGGTTGCCCCAAAAACATCCGTTTAAACACACCCCGTTCTTCTACTTCATGGCTGCTTTTCAGTTTGAGGATGTCAACGGAAAACCCGGGCTTTCGTAAAGCGATCTCCAATTGCTGATGGTTGCAGTATGGCGTGTGGTCAGGGGTGATCAAATAGCCCAGCAATGCGATGACAATCACGATGAGGATATATCCTAATGCAAACAGCCCTTGCTTCTCTTTTTTAAACCTCTTCCAAGTCAGTTCCGCTAACGAAACGGGCTTGTAATCTTTGGGTTTCCTTTTAAATATCGACATGCTGAGTAGTTGCTTTTTTTTCGGAGGCAAAAATAATGAAATTCATATTGGAAAAAAGAGGTACCCCATTTTTTGACGAGCTGCTACTCGTCACTAATTTCATTATTTTTGCACCTGCTAAAAAATAGTCGCCATGAGGCAGCCGTCGCTTATAAATCAAAAGAAAGGACTGGGCAGCGCGCCCGTTTATTTTACCGCTATATCTTCGATATTGGGTGCGATTTTGTTTTTGCGAATGGGTTATGCTACAGGAACTTTGGGTTTTTATGGCGTGTTGGGTGTCATTCTGCTCGGCCATCTTATTACCATCCCCACGGCACTAGCAATTTCGGAATTGGCGACAAACACCCGTGTGGAGGGTGGCGGCGAATATTTCATTATCTCGCGCTCGTTTGGTTTGAAAATCGGTTCCACTATCGGTATCACGTTGTTCTTGTCGCAAACAATCAGTATCGCATTTTATACTATCGCTTTTGCGGAAGCATTCCAGCCTCTGTTTGACCTGTTTAGCAACCATTTCGGTTTCGAGTTGCCCCGGCAAGTTGTCAGTGTGCCCACACTGTTTATTTTGGCGTATGTGATGCTGAAAAAGGGGACGGGTTCCAGCCTCAAGCTGATGTATGTCGTCAATGTGATCCTGCTGTTGTCGCTGTTGCTTTTCTTTGCGGGAAAACCGCTGGATTCCGTGGCGGATCCTTCCTTGATGACCAATCCGAATTTTACCTTTTCCAATAGAAATCAATTCTTTATACTCTTTGCGATCTGTTTCCCCGCATTCACGGGGATGACTGCCGGCGTAGGACTGAGTGGCGACCTGCGCAATCCGGGAAAATCGATTCCGGTAGGCACCATGGCCGCTACACTGACCGGCTTGGTCGTTTATATTCTCGTGGCTTGGAAAATGACGGTTTCCGCATCACCGGCAGATTTGGTTTCCGACCAGCTGATCATGTCGAAGATAGCCGTGTTCGGATTTATCGTCATTCCTATCGGGCTGGCAGCGTGCACTTCTTCGTCGGCGATCGGCGCAATGATGGTGGCTCCCAGAACACTGCAAGCCATTGCCGCCGATAAAACGTTCCCGTTTCGCAGACTAAACATTTTCTTGGCACGCGGTAAAGGCGAAAATAAAGAGCCGTTCAACGCGTCGATTCTTTCCTATGCCATCGCTTTGATTTTTATTATTTTGGGCGATGTAAACACTGTGGCGGAGATCATCTCCATGTTTTTCCTTATCACTTATGGCTCGCTTTGTTTGATTTCCTTTCTCAACCACTTCGGTTCGCCACCGTCGTATCGCCCGCGCTTTCGTTCGCGCTGGTACGTTTCGCTGGCGGGTTTCATCCTTTCCGTTTGGGTCATGTTCATGATCAATCCGCTATACACCGTATTGGCATACGTCACTATTGTTGTCATCTACCTCGTGATCGAGCATTTTAATAAGGATAAGAAAGGATTGGTGAGTATTTTTAAAGGTGCGCTTTTCCAATTGAATAGAAGATTGCAGGTTTATATGCAAAAACACCAATCCACAATGGATAGCGAAGAGTGGCGGCCGGCGGCGATTTGCATATCCAACCATTCGCTCGAACGCGACAAGGTGATGGAGCTGATGAAATGGCTGAGCTATCAACACGGTTTCGGTACCTATTTCCATTTTATCGAAGGCTATTTTAATAGGGAAACTTACCGCCAATCGCAAGAGATGTTGAGTACGTTAATCGAAAATCAGAAAGGGCGCGATAATACATTATATATAGATACAATGATTTCGCCTTCTTACACCTCCGCCATCGCGCAGATCATCCAATCGCCATCGATCTCCGGAATGGAAAATAACATGGTGGTATTTGAATACGATATGCGTTATCCTAAAGAGTTGGATCGAATCTTGGATAATGTTAATCTGGTGCGGGACGGTAATTTCGATACCTGTATCTTTGCGAGTTCCGATCGTCTGTTTTATCATAAAAATGGAATGCATGTTTGGATTACCGATCCTGACGATCTGAATACTAACTTTATGATCTTGCTGGGTTATATTATTTTAGCGCATCCCGATTGGCACAAAAGCTCCATTAAGATTTTCATAATCACTTCGAAGATGGAAGATGGAAATGAGAAAGAAGATATAAAACAACGTATTTCATCCGGAAGATTACCCATTTCGATAAAAAATATAGAAATGGTAATTATGCCTGATGAAAAAGAGATACACGATATGGTGACCGCTCATTCGCATAGCGCCGCATTAACGATTGTCGGTATACCGGATGACGTTATTAACAATAAATCCGCCGATTTCTTTACAGCGTATGAAGATATGGGTGATATCCTTTTTGTGAATACAACACAAGCGAAAGATATTAAATGATGATATAAATAATAAACACTAAATAACAACCCAAAATTAGAATTATAATGAAACAGTTAATCGAATGCGTACCTAATTTCAGCGAAGGTCGGAATATGGAAGTGATCAACCAAATCGCTCAAGTGATCGAAAAATCGGACGGTGTGAAATTGTTGGATGTGGATCCGGGTTACACCACAAACCGCACGGTAGTGACTTTTGTGGGAACGCCTGATGAGGTGGTGGAAGCGGCTTTCCAAGTGATTAAGAAAGCGCAGGAACTGATCGACATGAGGGTTCATAAAGGCGACCATCCCCGATTCGGAGCAACCGACGTTTGCCCCTTGGTGCCGGTTTCCAATATCTCTATGGAAGAGACCGCCGTGTATGCCCATAAACTAGCCAAAAGAGTAGGCGAGGAGTTGGATATACCTGTGTTCTGCTATGAAAATGCGGCGCGGGAAGAAAAACGTCGTAACCTGGCCAATTGTCGCGCCGGTGAATACGAAGCACTGAAAGAACGAATCGGCACGCCCGAATGGAAGCCCGATTTTGGTCCCTCCGTATTTAGTGAGAGTGTGGCAAAGAGCGGCGCTGTTGCGATCGGTGCCCGCGACTTCCTCTTAGCGGTGAATTTCAACCTGAACACCACATCCACCCGTCGTGCTAATGCTATTGCATTTGATGTGAGGGAGAAAGGCCGCCCGATGAGGGAGGGAAATTCCATTACCGGAAAGATTGTGAAAGATGAAAACGGAAATACTGTGAATATACCCGGAACGCTGAAAGGCACGAAAGCGATTGGCTGGTACATTGATGAATATGGCATCGCACAAGTCTCCATGAATATCACCAATACCAACGAAACACCATTGCATATTGCTTTTGAAGAAGTTACGGAAAAAGCGGCTAAGCGAGGGATTCGCGTTACCGGACTGGAAATCGTGGGACTGGCACCCCGCAAAACATTGTTGGATGCTGCCGATTATTATTTGACTAAACAGCAACGTTCGCTCGGTGTTGATGAAAAAGAAAAGATGAAAATCGCTATCAAATCAATGGGATTGGATGATTTGAAACCATTTGATCCGGAAGAAAAAGTGATAGAATACCTTATAGAGAAAGAAAATGCTACGGGGAAATTGATCGACATGACTTGTGAGGCATTTGCAAACGAGACCGCCTCGGAAAGTCCTGCACCGGGCGGCGGTTCAATTTCCGCATACATGGGCGCGTTAGGCGCGGCGTTAGCAACGATGGTGGCAAACCTCTCAGCACATAAACCCGGTTGGGACGATCGGTGGGAAGAGTTTTCCCGCTGGGCGGAAAAAGGACAGAGAATAAAAGACGATCTGCTCTATTTAGTGGATGAAGATACAAACTCTTTTAACAAAATAATGGCGGCTTTTGGTCTGCCAAAAAGTACTGATGAAGAAAAAAACGCCCGTTCCGAAGCAATCCAAGAGGCAACTAAATATGCCACGGAAATACCATTTAAAACAATGCAACGATCATTCGAGGTTTTTGAACTTTGCGAAGCGATGATTGAAAAGGGTAATCCCAACTCTGTGTCTGACGCGGGTGTGGGTGCGCTTTGCGCAAAAGCCGCTGTTACAGGAGCCTACCTCAATGTGAAGATCAATGCTGCCGACTTGAAAGATCGTGTTTTTGCAGCCCAGATTACAGGAGCCGCTAAAGATTTAGTGGAAAAAGCAAATGTGTTGGAAAAAGAGCTGCTGAGACGAGTGGAAGAGGTGATAGGGTAGTGCAATAGCATGGCGACATTCAATACTATAAAAAAGGATTGAATAGGCGGGGACAGAAGTCTTTTTAACCACAAAGGGCACAAAGAACACGAAGAATAATGTTTTGAAAAACAATTCATTGTGCTCTTTGGTTCCTTTTGTGGTTAAATTCATTAATTAAAAAGAACGAACAGTATCTCATTTAGTATTGCCATGAAAATAGTGGATATTTGTAACTGAATTGAGAGAAAATCGTAAGAGTAGCAAAAAATGATTAACAAAAAAAATGACTATTTTAGATTTTTGTGCAAAGAATATTGTTGTATTAGAAAAAAATTCTATTTTTGTAGACTTTTCTATTTTACCGTAAGAGTTAGGTGATAATGCGGATAGGGATAATGGAAGATAGGGAAGATGAATTTGAAAAGAATAGGGAAACTGCTGTTTTGTATTGCAAATCAGTAGGATATAAAATATAAAGTAGATTAGAAAGATAGAGATGACAACCACGACATTGCGAAGCGCCTCAATGGCGCTCATAGCGATTATGCGCTTCAATAGTCATGTTTTGCATCAAAATGGACACCTTCCAGTGATTAAAAGGTGAAAATATAGTGGAATATTAATAATAAAACAATATACAATGAAAAAAAACCACACTCTTTACCTGACCCGCGGATTCAACCGGGCAATTTTTATTTTTATGGTAGCGGCACTCCTGCTTCCGGCAGGCATGCTCTCCGCTAACTCAGTCATTTCGAGCACAGCGAAGGAACTGGCCAGCGAGGGAACGCAAACTGACTCGACAACCTACGTTTCTTACGAGCAGTTTATAGCGGAGCATCCGGAGAAAGAGTCTCTTTTTACAGAACGAAAAGCGATTCTCCGCCTCAGTTCTACCGGAGTAAGGACTATGGGAGAAGCTACCCCTGTCGTATTAAGGTGTAATATGGTAGATGCGGATAGATTGTTTCAAAGTGATGCATCATGTAATGATGTTAAATTAATTAATATTACCATCAATTATGAAGATGATTTGAGGACACTGGATCTTTCCGGTTTACAGGGTTTTGGAAACTTGAAATATGTACGTCTTCTTTTTGGATTTGATATTTTTTCAAACTATCCGGATGAGAATAGTTTAAGGGAGAAGATAAAAACAATAATACCTGGTGTGCCCACTAATGTAACGGTGATATGGGCATTAGCGCCTCCACAATAAAATTAAAAATCGGCAAAAGAAATTTAATTTTAAGATACATAAATATATTGTAGCGATAGGTATGAAAAATAATAAAATATATAATATGAAAAAAATCAATTCTCTTTTTTCAAATAACAGTGCATATTGGGTGATTTTTACTTTTGTACTGATAACCCTTGCGACACCAAGTGTTGTGCGAGCACAGACATCGACCACTTTTACTCCAAGAAAATCTGTTTATACGCCGACTAAAGAGGTTTATAATCTTCGTGGAGATTTTACCATGATTGGAAACTCCAATATGATAGCTCCCGATGGAGGACAAGGGACTGCGATAAATGGTATGAAAACAGTGTATGTGGATATTGATGGAGATCCGACTACGGCAAATTCCTCCTCCGCTGTACTGAAAATTAGGGATACAACGGATCAGGGTGCTATTATTTATCCGGAGTGTACCGATATCGTTTATGCCGGATTATATTGGTCTGGGAGGGCGCATGATGCAAACACATCTCCCAACTCTTTTACTTCAAGTAGCTATAGAACGACCTACGAGACGGTAAATATAGGAACAATAACAGGGCAGCAGACAAACTTTACCGCAGACAGAACCATAGATTATACAAGAATTGCTAATTCTAATTTTTATGCAGGGATCTATGTGGATCAGGAAGATGGGAGAAATTTAATGTATGCAATTTTAGATTTGGACTATAAAGTGGTGGCTCAGTTCCGATATACTCGTAGAACATCAGGAAATAATCCGTATACAGTATCTTATAGATTGGGAAGCAGTGGGGAATGGACATCTCTGTCTAATACTAATAGTAATACTAATAACACTCTGAATGTTACTCTTACCTCTTATGGATCAACAATTACGATAACCGGATTGCGGAGATATAATCGAGCGCTTTCAACGAATAGTGCATCTACTACTCATGTAAATGATGCGAGAATAACAGCAACGGTATCAGGAAGCTATCGAAATTATGCAACTGCTACTAAAACGTTATACAAAGATCGCGTGCTGTTAAAACATGATACAGCCTCTGCCTATCAACCTGTAATAGCCTCAACCAATAATTATACTACCAATATTTCTTTTCCATCAACGAATGGAACAAATAGTGTTATTTATGTTGCATACGCAGAGGTGACCGACTATGTGAGACAATATGGGTTAGGGGAATATACGGTAGCAGACATGGCCTTATTAGAAGGGAATGGCGGAAACACAGGTTTCTACGGAGGCTGGGGAATGGTTGTTATTTATGAAAATGCGAAAATGAAGTGGCGTAATATTGCTGTTTTTGATGGGGCAGCTTATATTGAATCCGGTGAAGATTATAATGAGTTGATTGTGGATGGATTCCAAGCGGTACAGGAGGGAGATGTGAATGTGAAAATCGGTGCTATGGCGGGAGAAGGAGATCGATCTATTTCGGGGGACTATTTCAGAATAGCCCGGCAGTTTAATGGTGAACCCAGTGCAATTGCAGCGAATTATGATGATTTGGCGCGCTCGGATTTAGAGTTGACGGGAACAAACAACTTCTTCCGTTCCGGTATATCTAATCAGGTTGAAAGGATACCTAATTTTAGCAATAATTGCTCTTTTGACTTGATGATGATGGATTTGCCAAATGAAAATAAGAGATATATTACCAATAATCAGACCAAAACCATATTTCATTATGGAACCGATGGAGATACTTACTTGATATATAATATAGTGATAGGGATTGACGCCTATACGCCAGAACCGGAGGTAATCAATATCATTTCAGGGCTTCAGATAGGACAGATAACGGATACAACGATCAATAGTGTGCCGGGAGACACGATTACCTATGTGCTTGAGGTGAAAAATAAGAGCCCTGAGGCGATCGGTGATCTCAATATTGTGATCCCGGTTCCCTATAACTGTCACTTTTTGGATGCAAACATACTGGAGGTCTCAGGGGAGGTGAAAGGGGTGTCTAAAACAACCTTCTACAGCACTTATGGGTTACGCGGGCAGTTAGACTGGTATGTGGGTGATACGGTTCCGATCTCCAATATGGAAGTTAATGACGGATTATTGGCCAAACTTAAATACAGGGTAGTGGTCACTACCGACTGTAGTGTGTTGGTGGGAAGTGAGACCTGTAGCCCCGATGTGATAGCCTACGGGCAATCTTCGGGTTATGGGATAGAGACTGGGGTTAGTTTCTCGGATGTGGGTATTATTTACGGTTTAGAAAGTGCCCCCTGTACGAATGATCCGATCACTATTGCACCGGCTATCTCTATTAATGCTGTCGATCTTTGCGGAGCAGAAATTACAGACACATTGATTGTGCAAAGTATTGTGGTCTGTGTCGACCCGGGAGAAGAAGTCCCTGTGGGTTATGTTAATTCCTATTTCCCTTCGGGTACGCGTTACTACAGTGCCATTGACGAAGACGGAGCTGGAACAGGTACGGAATACCTCATCGATTTCCCCGCTGACGTAGTCTTTAGAGGTGATACAATCTATGCGATACCCTCCAGTTTGCTGGGAACTTGCTACTGGGCATTCTCTTTTTTAAGAGTGAATGATCTTGCAATTACAACACGCGATACGACAATATGTGCAGGAAACATGGTCGATCTAGTGGATCAAACTCATATTACACAAACTATAACTACTCAGATTGTATCCTATGTCTTTGCCACGGATATAGGATTCGGAGATAGGGTAGATTCTTTGGTATCACCTGGCACTACGACTACCTATTATGCACAGACCATAATAGAAAATTCACAGTGCCGGTCTAATATATCACCCATTGTGGTTACAGTGGCGCCAACCGCTTTTGTTACCGAAACAGTCAGTCGGATAATTTGCGACAGAGCTACTTTTACCGTAACCACAGCCGATTTGATTGATGCCGGTTATATGATTCCAGAGGGAACGGTTTTCAGTTGGGAAACGCCGACAGCTACCAACATAGTTGCTTCAGGACTTGTTGCCGGAACCAATGAAAATCAGATATCAGGAACGTTAACCCTTACAGCATCCGTCTCACAAGGAACTGCTTATTATACAGTGACACCAAGAACATTGACGGGAACGGAATATTGCGAAGGGAAGAGTTTCACGGTGGAAGTCACGGTTGACCCCATTCCGGCAGCGCCGGCAACTACAGGGATTGCTGCCTGTGTGGGCACGGCGATAGACCTGCATACGGCGGTAACCAATCTAAATAGGGAAGCATACACCTATCATTTCTATACGAGCGCTACTACAGAAACAGAAATACCTAATCCCACAGCTTATGTGGGTGGATCAGAAGGAAATTTTTCCCTGTGGGTTTCTGCTGTAAGTGCATCAGGATGTGTGAGCTTGAGAACCAATTTTGCGGTGACTATAAATCCCAATCCGGCTGCTCCAACAGTAACCGGTAAGACGGATTACTGCTCCGGAGAGGCAATCTCTTTGAGCGTTACCGGCGTGCCCGGTCAGAATAGTGTATATTGGTATGCAACGGAAACTTCGACGGAAAGGCTTCATTCCGGTTATCCTTATACTCCGGAATTGCTCACTACCTCCGACCCAATAACTGCTACCTATTGGGTGGAAGCGGTAACCCTCAGTGGTTGTCCCAGTTCGCGGGTATCTGTTACAGTGAACGTTAAACCGGTGGTTACCGCCAATATGATTACGGTGTCTGCTCCGGTAATTTGTACTGGAAGCACGGCTACGTTTACAGCATCGGTGACAGCCACTCCATCTATTCAAAATATGCAATATCACTGGTATAATAGCGAAAACAATGAAACATCCTTGCAAAGTGGTGTAAGCAATACATATACAACCGGAATATTAACGGCGGAGAATACAACGACATATACCTATTATGTGGCGATCTCGGGAGACAACTACTGTACTACCCCGGCAGACGCCCGTAAAGCAACTACCGTTACCGTACACGAAAAACCGGAACTGACACTTAGCGTTGAGAAAGATGAATTGTGCTTCGGAAGTGGAGAATTATTCTATTTGAATACCGACATTTCGGGAACCGATACCATGATTACCGCTTATACTTGGTACAGAAAGAATGCAGCGGGTCAATATGTGGCCCATCCGGGTACCGGAGGAGTAAACGGTGTTTTCTTGCCGGCTAATGCCGCTACTTCTTTAGGCAATGTGCCACTCGATGATCCGTTTACCTACGGACCGGGAAGTGCGGATACAGCTTTGAACGATCTCTCTCTCTATTTAAGCGTTGCTACGCAATATTGCGGTGATATCAGCGATACCGTGGAAATTACCGTATTGCCCCGTAATACAAATGTTATATTAGAGCTTGTTTCTCAACCGGAAGGGCCGCAGTCTTTCTGCGAAGATTTACTCTATACTGTGAAAATCACGGCTACCGGAGATGGCGAGGTAGATCTTGGCGACATTCGCTTCATAGACGGCGCCACTTCATTAATCGAGGTGAAAAATGCTTGGTTCTACACCTACGATGCCAACGGAGACCGTGCGCAGGATTCTGTAGCAATGACAGAAATATATAGGGCTCCGATAGGCGGAAGTAGTACCACTCACTGGAAATTTGTCGGTGACACGATGCTACAACCTGAAGATTCAGTATTGGTGCAGATCAAGGTAGCCCCCACATGCGGATTCTTTGACGGATCGATTTATGATATTCAATTTAATGGAACCGGTATTTGCGGATTAATTCCGCTTCAGAAAACGGAAACCACAGAGGCATTAAGACTTGCGCAGGGTGATTCAGCTAAAATCCGATTTGACATTGTTAATACTTTCACCCCCGACACACTGATTACAACACGCCAAGGCGACACGATAACCTGGCGGGCTGTCTATACAATGCAAGTGACAGACAAGGGAGATATTGTAGAAACAGTAACCTCCGGTTTGGAAGAGCTGGTTTTCTTCTTGCCCGTGGAATTTGAAGAGGTTTTAGATTCATGGAAACTGTGCGAAGGACTTGGTTTTGGACCCGAAGACACTTCAACGATTGTGGATGAGTATGGTATAGAATATACGTTTGCTGTGCCGTCGGGCATGCACCATGGCGACTCGCTTTGTTGGGAATTTAAGTTCGTCACAAGCAATGCTCCCTGTGGTGAGTATGAACTATTGAATGAAGTCTATATTGAGGAAAAAGCAGAATGCGGTGGTGAAAATTGCGGGTGGTCAGCCCAGTTAGGAAGTACGGAACCGGTACTGCTTATACAACGATATGATCTGGAAGTAGCCAACACGTCTACGAGCTATATGACCGGCGCCGATTATGGTGAAGACGGATTATGGCATAATGACTGGAATGGAACGGTGAATCTTACCTCGCCACAACAGATCTATGCCGGAGACAATATCTATGTAGAGATCTATGTGGACAAGAATAATAACAACCGGATTGATGCCGAGGATGGCGAACCCCTTTCAAAATCGATTACTACACAAGATCTGGCACCCAATACCCCTTTCGCTATCACGACCACTGATTTTGAAACCCGTCAAGGCGAACAGCTGATAGCCGTGTTCTCTAATGATACTATATTATGTGATTCATTGGAATTCTATTTAGTGCTTCTGAATGGACCGAATGAGGTGTGTCAAGGAGATACCACGCTTCATTTTACAGCGGCCGGAAAAACGGGTTACACTTATTTGGTTGAAAATGAAGAAGGAGCAGCGAGTGGATTCAGCCGCATTCCTTTGCCGGGAAAAACCATGGCAAGTTATTCAACAGATAGTATCGTGCGCCATGTATGGAACACCCCGGGAACGTATAAAATCACAACAAACTACACTATTCAGGGAGCAACAGTAATACCGGTCAATTTCACGGTAACTGTTAATCCGGCGCCCAAGTTGGTATTTACTAACGCCGACTCTACTGCCATCTGTCAAGGAACTGCTGTGGAGTTGAGCCAATTTGTGGATGGATATTCAGTAAATGACAAAGACTCTCTTATCATAACCCGAAAAGATAATGGGGCTGTCATCAAACCTATAGTACAAGATGGAAGAACGCTCTATTTGGACGAACCTTGGGATAGAAGAACCTATCTGATTCATTCGATACGTGAGGACGGATGCCGCTCGCAAAACACCCTTGAATTTACGGTGAACATCAATGCGATGCCGCACATCAGTTCTATTATCGCCGCGCAACATCCGGATTGTAATAGCACTACCGGCGCCATCAGCTTCTCTGTTTCCGGAGCCAGCGGAAGTTATCTCTATACATTAGATACTACTAAAGTTTACCAACGCTTAGTTAGGAGTGAGGACAACGACCTGTATACGATTAACGGTCTCTCTCCGGGTCACTATACTGTATATATTAAAGATAGCGTGCCGAATGTTTGTGCCGCCTCTTTCAGTAATTCTATTACCTTAGTGCCGATAGATAATAGCTTGACCGCTACGGCAGAGGTGACGGCTGATGCCACAAATTGTGGATCAACCGACGGAAAAGTGAGACTATGGGTTTCCGGTGGGTATCCTCCCTATTATTACCAAATTGGCAACGACGTAAAAAAACTGTTGCCGGAAGGCGGTCATTTGGAGGACCCCTTTACGGCAGGCAGACACTATATTACCATAAGCGATACAACCGGTTGTCAGTATCCGGTCAATGAAATCTATATTGAAAGTAAAGCGTTTACGGCGGTATTTCTACAGGACGAACCGGCTAATTGCGAAGAACCGGGCTTAGCTACCCTTACTGTAGGCGGTGGAACAGCCCCCTATCAATATCAATTGGATGGACAGGGTTGGAAACCGCTGAACGAAAACCCATTGGTGGGAACACTGACCCCAGGATTACACGACATGTGGATCAAAGATGCCGCAGGGTGTCTCACTGTAGATACCATCTTGATACGACAGGCTGCATTAGATCTGAAAATGAACAGCATGGTGGTTGCGGATGCTACCTGCGACGGAATAGAAAGTGGTAGTATCACCATCAATTTCTCCGCAGCAGATGGAATTGATGAACTTGAATATCAGTTTCACGATTCAGAAACTTGGACACCAATACAGCCAAATATTGATTTCGTCATATCAGGCCTCTCTACCGGAGTTTATGACTTCCGGGTACGATATGTGCAATCAGGAGGCGAAGTGTGCGAGTCGGTATTTGAAAATATTGTCATCAATCTTTCGAAAGAGCCGAATATCTCTATTGGAAGTATCAGCGTGGTACAACAACCCTTCTGTGATGATACCACAGGACGTGTTAAAGTAGTGGTTTATGGCGGAAGCGGGAAATATGAATATAATTTGAACGGTGGAGCGAACTACAAACCGCTTCCTGCAAACGGCGAAATCGATAGTTTAACCTCCGGTGTATATCATGTGTATGTACGGGATGCGGAGAATCAAGCTTGCCCGGTAGCCATCAGTCCGAGTGTACGTCTTACTCCAAGTAGTACAGACCTCATAGTTTCGGCAACAGCCTATCCGGCTAATGATTGTACAACGGCAGACGGCTATATCGATGTATTGGTATCCGGAGGAACCAAACCCTATACTTATAAATTGAACGGCGTATATAAAGATAAACTGCCGTTAGATGGTAAAATCACCGGATTGAAATCCGGCACCTACATTATCACCATCAATGAAAATCGACCTTGTGAAGCCTATTCACAGGAGGTGATCATTGAAGCAACCTCCGGATTAACGATTAAATTGGATCCGGTGACTAATGCTACTTGTAAACAAGAGGGTACTATTAAGCTGACTGTTACCAACGGAACGCCCCACTATACTTACCAACTGCTCGGTAAGAACAGGATCTCCTTTGCGGAGAGTGAAATGCTGATCTCCGCGCCTGCCGGAAACCATACTGTCACAGTGACGGATAAGACCGGTTGTGTTGCCCAAGAAGAGGTGGCACTTGGCATTAGCGGAAGCGCTTTCGCCATTACCGGTGTAAGTACGATTGATGCCACTTGCGACGGAACCGGAGATGGAAGCATCGCTTTCACCATTGCGGGATATGATACAGGGTTGGCGCCCTATAAATATCGCATTGACAATGGCGATTATATTACGGCTACAGAAGGAATAAATACTATTACCGGTCTCTCCGAAGGAAACTACAAACTCTTTGTTGTCGACAAAGACTCTTGTAGCACGGAGTATGACAATATCACCCTCTCTACCATCAAAGAACCGAACGTAATCATAGAGGCAATCTCTATTGTTGCTCAACCCTCCTGTACTGATAATACTGGAAAGATAGAGTTGGTGGTGAGCGGCGGATCGGGAGCGGGTTTCAAGTACATGGAAACTACCAATCCGACGATAACCGGTGTAATTGGAGAAAACGGCATTGTGGTCATCAATAACTTGACCGTTGGCACCTATCAGTTCATGGTTTGGGATTCAACCACCACAGCTTGTCCTCCGGCCATTAGCGACTATATCACGTTCGATCCTACCACCAGCGATTTGCAGATTGCGGTATCGGTTGACCCCGCTAACGGTTGTAATGGTAAGGATGGGAAAATTACCGTGCATGCCGGCGGTGGAACCGGCCCTTATAAATACTTCCTTGAAGGAGACACGCCATTTGCATTGAGCTTCGATCAGACCAAAGTATTTGATAATAAAAGTGTGGGAACCTATATCGTGCGGGTCGAGGATACCTTGGGATGCAAAGCTACAACGACTGCGGTTGTTACAGCCGGGAATAGCGGAGTGAATTTGGTGTTGACTCCAAAGGAAGAAGCTGATTGTCAAGAGAATATGGGTTCTTTCATGTTGCAAGCAAACAATGGAACTGAAAAGTATGCCTATAACTTAGACTACGCCAACTTCATCTCCTTTGATGGAACCTCTGTCGAGGTGGAAGCTACAGCCGGAACACACGTTGTTACCCTTCGCGATGCTAACGGTTGTGAAACGACAGGTGAGGTAACCATCGCTTCTCCAGCCACTGGTTTGGTCACTTTTGTGGGGATAACCGATGCCACCTGCGAAGGCACCGATGGCGGTACGATCACTTTTGATTTTACAGTCGGTTCTTATCCGACAAGCTATACCATCTCAGGGGTAACTCATCCTATAGCTGATGCAGATGTAACAGAAGATCATCGCTTTACCATCACCGGTTTGGCAGTGGGTACCTATGCGGTGCACTTTACTTTTGCAAACAACTGTGTTGTTGAGTTTAACAATATTAAAATCGGCATGGATCCCAAAGCGCAAATCGCCATCCAGTCCATCTATGTGACTGAACAGCCTGGGTGCGGTAGCGGTGAAGCATCAATCCCTGGTTCTGTTCAACTAATTGTAACTGGAGGAAGTGGAATATATATGTGGGCAACAACAGAAGATTTGGCTCGTACTCGTCCGGTAGGTGCAAATGGGATAATTACGCCTCTTTATATTGGCACCTACGATATCTATGTTTGGGATATGGAAGCGCCGAATTGCCCCGCGGTGGTGAGCAACTCGATTACACTGTCCCCCAAAGATCATACTCTCTACTTAGAAGTGGATAAAACAAATCCGACTAACTGTACTTCTCCCAATGGAGCGCTTACGCTACATGTTACCGGAAATGACGGTGTCGTTGAGTATCGAATTGATGGAGATGAATGGTTGCCATTGCCGGCAGATGGAAAAATTGGATACGAATTTACTTCCGGTGCTTACCATGTTGAAGTCAAGGATGAAACCGGTTGTATGGCGGCGGCATGGCCCACGCTCTTCTCACAAAATATAATTAAACAATTAGAACTTACACCCTCTTCTGCGAATTGTGCAATAGAGGGATCTATCACCTTGACCTTGCCGGAAACGGTGCAAGATGGCGTCAACTGGCGTTATCAGATCAATGGCTCGGAGTGGCGGCCTCTGTTGGATCGCTCCGCTATTGAGTATGTTCCCGCGGGAACACACACCATCTGGATGGTGGATCAGGATGAATGTTATGTCAGCACAACCGTTGCCGTGGAAAACAGCAAGGGATTTACCGCTTCGGCTTCAAATGTAACCCGCGCCCTTTGCGACGGTACCTACGGCGGAACCATCACCTTGAAAATCGAAGGCGGTGAAGCGCCTTATACCATCACCAATAGCATTGAAGGCGGGCATCAAGGAAATATAGACACCGTTGTGCAAACGTTGGCTGCCAATGGCGAGGTTCTCTTGGAAGATTTAGCTACAGGATACTACTACATTAACATTACCGATAAAAATGGTTGTGTTTTTGTTGTTCAGGATGTCTATGTAGCGAAAGAGATTGTAATTCTCAATGCGGCCGATGACCATGCCACTACTTACGTGGGTGTGCCGGTTGCCGGAAATATCTTAGAAAATGATTTCTCCTACCCGGGTAGTTCATTAACAATACTCTATTCTGATGATTCTAAAACAAATGATTATGGAACGTTAATCGTAACGGAAAACGGAAATTTCACTTTTAGGGGACATGAAGTGGGAGTTGATATTGAAGTGCCTTATACCGTACAAGATGAGTGCGGCTATCTATCCGATGCTATTCTCTATATCACTATTTTAGACGAAGAAACAGAAGGGGTTTATCCGATCGCTATTCCTGAAACATATTCCACACAAATGGATGTGCCGATTATCAATATCGACGTGCGAAAGAATGACTACTGTCCCGCGGGCAAAACATTGACTTTGCCGAGCATAATGGACTCAACCGCAAACGGAACATTAGCCCGTGCCGAAAATGGAATCATCACCTATACACCCAAACCCGGTTTTGTGGGATTGGATGAATTTACTTACGAAATCTGCCTGGCAGATGATGTCACAAATTGCAGCTGGACTACCGTATCGATTCACGTTTGGAACTTGAAAAAAGACACGGCGATCATCGCGCTTCCCGACAACTACGTGACCGAGCGCTATACGATGCTCACGGTATCCAAGGATTCAGCCATTGTGCTCAATGACATCTACCCGGGAAATAGCCCGGTAACCTCTTTGGTGAAAACCACCGAACATGGGGTGTTGGCGTTGAATGAAGACGGCACTTTCACCTATCAACCCGATAATGATTTCTATGGCACCGACTACTTCTTGTATGAATTGTGCGCTACGGATCATTCTACCGTGCCGTGTGATACCACGTGGGTTTACATCACTGTGGTGTATGACGAATGTCCGGTGGTGATCCCTCCGGCTGTTGTCTCCGTTCAGGAGTTCTGTGAGCCGGCGTACGTGAGCAATCTCGAAGCCACAGGGCAAAATATCAAATGGTATTTGAATGCCACCGACGGAGAACCATTGGAAGATGATGTAGAACTGGAACACAACACCAACTACTACGCTTCGCAAACCAATGACGGGGTTTGCGAAAGTTCAGCACGTTCGCGCGTATTGGTGAAATTGTCGGATACGCTATACTTGGATGCTCCGGCTATCAACGATGTAACTTACTGTGTAAAAGATGACGAAGAGTCTGTGCCTCTTGCCAAACTATTCCCATCGCTCAATATGAACAATATTACGTGGTACACCTCGCCAAATGAGGATGAAACGTACAGTTTTGATGCTGTAACTGTTGATAAAGCTTCGCCAATTACTCTCTATGCGGCAACCGCTAAAGGTGACGATTGCGAAAGTGCGGCACGAAAAGCGGTTACTATCACATTTACTACGACAGTGGAATTAGCCTCTCCTGTCATTGCAGGTCAAGCTTTCTGCGAAGGAGCGATGATCAGCGATATCGCAGTGCCGGCCAATACAAATATTACATGGTATCTGACAGAAGATAGTAAAGAGCCTCTTGCTCCTAACATGTTGCTCTTCAATCGTACCTATTATGCGGCAACCACAGCCGGCGAATGCCAAAGCGTGAATCGTACTCCGGTGCAAATCACGATTGACACATTCAGTCGCAATATCAGTTACGTGGCGGAACGTTTCTGCGGCTCGGCTACCATTCAGGATCTAACCACTACAGGACATGGCGTAGTGTGGTATGACGCATTAGAAGACGGGACGCTATTAATACCCGGTTATGTACTGGCAGATAAGGCAACGTACTATGCGGCGCAGACTACAGAAAATTGTGCAAGCAACCGCATGGCTGTTACCGTTGACATTGATCCGATAGCCACACCGACCACAATTACAGTTGCCGAAAAAATCATCTGTACCGGCGATGATGCCGTATTCGAAGCTTCGGCACCGGGTGTTGAAGATCCGATTTTCAAATGGTACGCATCACAAAACTCTACGGAACCGCTTAATAAGGATGGAGTAGGAACTTATACGCCGACTTATCCGTCTAATAAAGATACGGTTCTTACATACTATGTCTCCGTACAGGGCGACAACTATTGCGAAAATCTACCCGGTAACAGGAAAGAGGTGAGAATAATAGTAGATGATAACACAAAATTGCAAATAGCGAAATATGGTTTGGCCTGTCCGGGTGAAACTACCGATATGACAGTTTCCATTACCGGAGGATCTGCAATTGTAAATAATTTCGTATGGGAACGCAAGACGAAAACAGGTACCTATATAAACGATGATCTGACTATCATTCCGCATACATCGGGATCGAATATGCCGGTTGTAAATAATCACAAATATATCGTATTAGCGGGGCAATTTGGCGTGGATCACCGTATAGACTCCACCATTGTACTCCGCCTTTCGGTTACACCGAGAGTTTGTCCGGTTGTACGAGATTCCGTTGTTATCTTGACTAAAATAACGGAAGCGAAAGGAGGCATAGAGATTATAACGCAACCCCAAACCCCACAGGTGCTGTGCCAGGATACGGTCTATATACTGAAAATTACCGAAGAACTGGGGACAGGACGTATGCAAGACCTTCTGATCACCATGGATGACTACCGCGCTACAGGTCTTGAAGTGACTAAGGCGGCATACTACTATCCGCATCTAACCACTGAAACAGGAACCCCTGTCTTTGACGATAATCTATGGGTAGATTTGTCTGTCTTAGGTGGATCAGGTGACTCTTTGGAAAAATACTATATTCCCATTGGTATTCACGATATAAGCGATATCCCCGCAGGCCAAAGACCCGGGGATATGGATACGGTATTTGTTACAAAAGAGGATCCGTTGTATGTGCGACTGACAGTGTCATCCGGTTGTGAAGTCTTTGGCGGATCCCCTCTTCGTTTCAATTTGGATGCGGGATACAAAGGATGTGACTCGCTGACTACAAACCCCATTGCCAGAGTATCGACACTCAGTAATGTCTTCGAATTAGCTACGTTTGTGGGGGATGAATTGGCAACCTACAACGTTTGGTCAAATTTCACGTATGCAAAGGTCACTACCCGAGATAGCCTTACTGTAACTAATGAAGATGTAAATTTAAATGAAGAGGATAAACCGGTGGGCATCTTTACATGGGAGTTGAATTTTGTCCGTACCAGTGATGAGAATGTGCAAGACGAACGGATCTACTTCTTAGTTCCTCCGGGAATGAAACTGTTGCAAGATAGCATCAAAGAGAAGACTTCATTCTACCCGGAAGACAATTATAGTCTTAAAGACTCTTTGGAGAGAGACTATGCCGATATTAAAGGGGTGGAGTGGTCATTGCCTATGCCGACTACTATCCAAAAAGATGTAGATACAGTGAAGATAAGACTTCAGGTGGCAGTGAACCGCACCGGAGGTGATTTTAGCTTGGATGGATTGGGTGCCTACGACGAAGATAGCGATGAACTATTAGATTCCATTCAGAAAAGAAATGAAACCGCTCGCGCTTTGTGTGGGATCAATGAACTCTATGCCGAGATTATCTATGAAAAAGAGGATGTGACATGCGGCGAACAAGGCACAGGAGATACCTGCGTTGTTTATAACTCTTTAGGGAAAAACTACCCGGTGATTGAGGTAGAGTGGTATAATGTGACTATGGCGACTACCGGAATCTCTATGGGTTATATCGACACGGATGGCTTCTGGCGCGGCGAGTACCTGATGCAGGCGCTGACCAATATGTTCGTAGGCGATACAATGTGGTTCCACTTCCATAATGACATTAACAATGATTTGGGATGGTCTACAGATGATGGTAAAGGAGATCCTCGCTGGCCTGAAGAAGACCCGAAAGATTACTTTTATAGGGTAGAGAAAGATATGTCACCAGGGGATACTTTCCGAGTTAAAGTGGGAGGAGAAAATTTCCAAGTGCCGGAAGGTAGCCAGATGATTGCCCACGCATTCGGCGATGTATTGTGTGAAGATTTGCAATTCCCGATTGTGACCGCTTATGGGGATAATGGTGGGAATATGCTCTGTCAGGGCGATACAATCACCGTGAAAGCACCTTGGGCAGGCGCTATTGATACGAATAGCTACAGTTTTACGCTTAGTGGAGAAAGTGATCAAGATTGGGATGGAATCTCCACAGGACATCGAAACTGGAGAAAGTATGCCTTTCATAAACCCGGAAAATATAACCTTGTTATCTCTTACGGGATTAAAGGAGGATACCGCTTGACACCGCTTACCTATTATATTAATGTCTATCCGAATCCGGTGTTAGAGGTTGAGGCGGATTCCGTAACGGTTTGCAATAATACCCCCGTTGATCTTACCTCTTATGTGAATGATAATACCATTTATGTTATAGGTGATTCGGCCGTTATCAACTACTATATCATGGGATCAGACGTGCCTTTGGATACCAACAGCGAGGGTAGGGTAGTGGTGATGCCGTTAGATACCACCACTTACCAAATTATCGCCACCGGTACCAACGGTTGTATGGATACGGTCTATTTCACCGTGAATGTGAAACCCTCCGTATTGGTGCAAACCATCACTGTGGAAGAGCAGCCGACCTGTAATGTAAATACAGGAAGTCTTGCCATAGAAGTTACCGGCGGTAGCGGAAACTATCTCTATAACTTCGATGGCGGAACCTCTAAAAATCCGCTTCCGTCAAATGGCATTATATCGGGATTAGCCCCGAACACCTACACAGTGTATGTATGGGATGTTTTGGCGGATGACTGTACCCCGGCTACAAGCAGGTCCGTTACCTTAAGTCCTGTAGACGGCAATGTATTTGTTACTGCCACCGGCAATAGTATCGATTGCGCTGCCACCGGCGGTGAGATCACTATTGTACCCATCGGAGGAAACGGACAGATACAATATTTTGTGAACGACGGTAAAATGACCGATTATGTGAATGTTCCAGCTAACGGAAGCATTGGAACCAATTTTGCCCCGGGTAGTTATATCGTCACCGTGAGAGATGAAGCTGGATGTGTGGCTTCGGATGTAGCCGTAATTACTGCTGTAAATTACAATGCGAGATTAACTCTTACCGCTAACGATGTAGATTGTGCAGTTGGAACGGATACGTTGAAAATTAAAATTTCAAAAGACGTTCCCGGATCTGTTTGGGAATATAGATTGGATGGATCCAACTGGCGCTCGTTCATCGACAGCACAGCCTTCGAAATTCTTCCCGCCGGAACCTACACTGTGGAAGCAAGAGATGTAAATACACGTTGTATGACATCAAAGACCATCACTATGGGAAATAAGGGTGGTCTGGAAATAACATACGATGAGGTTTCCGCAACAACCTGTGCCGACACCGCTTCCGGAACCATTACACTTGCTATTTCCGGTGGAACACCTAATTACGATATTATTGTAAATGGAGATACAGTGAAAGAAGATGTTGGAACATCTGTTGATCTTGATAGATTGGCAGCGGGAACCTACTACATCACGGTAACGGATGGCGTCGGTTGTACCTTCACCACGGAAGGCATCATAGTGGAAGGCAATAACAGTTTTGTTGTCGCTAGCCATGATGAGAATACCACCTATGAAAATACATCGGTGAGCGGTATTCTCTTCGGCAACGATTACGACTCTGATTTAGGAACATTGACGTTGGTAGATAACGAAGAGGCTGAGAACGGAGAAATCACGATCTCTTCCACAGGTGTTTATACCTATACTCCAAATGATGGATTTGTAGGAAAAGACAGTGTGCTTTATACCGTGAAAAACGAGTGTGGAAAAGAAGCTTCCGCATACCTCTACATCACTGTTTTGAAAATACCGGAACAGGGTGACAAACACCTGCCGGAGGCCAATCCGGATCTATATGCTATCTGTGTGACTGAAAATCTCTATAGCGAAAAGATCCTGATCAACGATGATCCGGGAAGCTCTCCCATCACCACTGTTGAGATTATACACCCGACGATCCACGGAGCATTGACCTTGAACGCTGATCATACGATCGGTTATGTACCTAATACGGGTTACCTCGGAACAGATCAGTTCCGCTATAGAATCTGTAATGAGTATGGTTGTGACTCGGTGTGGTCAACTATTGTTATCGCACCGTGTAGCGTAATAGTTGAAATGCTCAAGGCTTACCCGGATTTCTACTACACCTATGTAAACGAAGAGTTAAACGTTGCAGAGGGAGAGGGTATTTTGAGTAATGACATCTATCCGGGAGGAGGTCTTAATGTATCTGTACTTGCAGGACCAGTCAACGGGACGTTCACAGCAGGACCTGCAAACGATGGCAGCTTTACCTATAAACCGAATGAAGATTTCTATGGACCGGATAGCTTGGTGTACAGATTATGTACTGGCGAATTATGTGATACCACGTGGGTGAATATTATTGTATTGCAACACGCTTGTCCGATTATTCTGCCGCCGGTAGTAAAATCTGTGCAGAATTTCTGCGACTCTGCTACCGTAGCCAACCTGTGGGCGCAAAGCGACAGTGTGCGTTGGTACTCCACTCCCGAAGGAGGAACACCATTGGAAAGCACTACCCGCCTCAAAAACGACTCCATCTACTATGGGGAACAGTATGACGGTGAATGCACCAGCCCGACCCGCTCCGCGGTGAAGGTGAATATTACCGATGAACTCTTCTTGGAAGCTCCTGTATTACCAGCTACTATGCAATATTGTGCTGACGAGGTGACAATTGGAAAGCTCTTCCCGAATTTAGTGCATACCAATCTATTGTGGTATACAGGCACAGCGCCTGATACGGATACATTGACTTTGGATGACCCCATTGACCTCTCGTCAGGCGATGTAATCGTCTATGTGAAAACCGTAGCCGGAACGTGCGAAAGTGCCACTCCTGCGGGAATAACTATTACTAAAGTGGATCCTGTTACTACAACAATTGATATTGCCGATCAATCCTTCTGCGAAGGGGCGGCAATTCGCGACATTCAAGTGCCGGGAGGTTATGCTATCAAGTGGTATTCAGCAAAAACCGACGGTGTTCTGTTGACCGAGAATACCGAACTGAGAAACGAAACCACCTACTGGGCGGCGATCGAACCGGATGGATGTGTAAATGCAATCCGCGATTCCGTGAAAATCACGATCCTGGCTGCGGATACTGTTACAACCGAAAATGCACAGGTATTCTGTTATGACGCTACAGTAGCCGATTTGGAAGCTACCGGATACGGTATACAGTGGTATGATAGCGAAGATGCCACAATTCCGTTAGGATTGCGTGAAGACTTAGTAAGCGGACGTATTTACTACGGCGTTCAGAGCAGCGATGATTGCGAAAGCGTAATTCGGACAAAGGTGGCTGTAACCATCTATAATCTGATACCGCCAGTGGCTGAAGATACGCTCTTCTGCGGAAGCGGTCCTTTCTACCTGAGTGAAGTTTCGGTAGCCACCAGTAAGGATGCCCCGACTCACCATTGGTATAATTCTTCGATGATTAAAATCAATGACCCGTCAGCGGAAGCTGTAATCGACAGTGCGGTTTACTACGTAACCGAGTATAACGCTTATTGCGAAAGCGATCCGACAAAAGTAACCGTCTATACTAATCCGTTCGCGACAGAAGATAACATCATAGCTGCTCCCGATACGATCTGTACGGACTCTACCGGTTATCTGTACGCTTCGGCGGTGGGTGTGGTTAACCCCACAATCAGATGGTATGCTTCACAGACATCAAATGAGGTTCTCTATACCGGATCTGATTTCAATGCCGGTGTTCACACCACGCAAATCACGCGCGATACCGCATACTATGTGTCTGTAGAGGGTGATAACTTCTGTGAAAACCCGGCTGGAAACCGTAAAAAGGTAATCCTCCGCGTTCATCAACGGCCAACGGTGGTTATTACACCGGATAAGGATGCTATTTGCTACCCGAATGAAACAGTAGAATTTGCAGTGACCGTTACCGGTGTTAATCAGATTCAGTGGTACGGATGGTTTAGATCGAATGATGGTACAAATCAGGCGAGCGCTTGGCAATTGGGAGACGGCTACTTCTCTCCTGACTATCAAGGAAAGACTGCGCAAGGGTACATGGAAAGTGTGCCGACTACTATCTATGCGCCGGATGCTGATGATTGGGAAAGGAATCTGGCATACCTTCAACTACGTGTTCAAACACTCGTTTGTGGATATGTGCGTGCGGAAAGTGCAATTACAATATTGCCAAAGCCGGCGGCCGGAACAATTACCATTAAAGAACAGCCGAAAATGCCGCAACAACCTTGTACCGACACGACCTACGTCTTGACCGTACAATCAACGGGAGTAGGAGGAACTGCCTTAACAGGAATCAAGGTCTCTTTAGATGACTATAAATCCATGGGATTAGTCGTGAAAAAAGCCGAATACTTCTCAAATGCGCAAAATATTTTTGTCCCTGCGGATCTGGATGATTCTATACCTGAGTTGTACGTTGTCTCGTTGCCGGAAGATTATGAGTTGGAAGCTCCATACTCCGTAGATGTTAGACTTACAGTCTCTACCGTATGTGAGATTTATGGTGGCACAGAGGTGCTTTTCCATTTGGATGCTTACGGACAATGTGGGAATATTTCCGTTGCGCATGATACGGATACTTCCGCTGTATACAACGTGGCTACGACAGTGGAAAATATAGCTAAATATAGCTTGGAGAGCCAATTTATTATTGATGGTAAACCAAGTAATGTCATGAATAATGCTGTTGAGAATAGACAGGTGACTTGGGAAGGCTATTTCACCTTAGATGCTAATGACCCGGATGAAGACTCCCAAGCGCTCTACTTCCTTATTCCGACGGGTATGAAATTGGAGGATAATTCATTTAGAGAGACACGCCAAGGAGGTGGCACAGCAGGACCTGATGGCTATCATTATGATCGAGGCTCTTGGGATACGCTAATGTATGTGACATTTGTTGACCGAAGAGGAATTGAGTGGGCGATTTCGTTGCCGGAAAATTTCCAACCTCAAGATACGGTCTTCTTCGCATTTGACTTTGTTGTTAATCAAACAGGCCCCGAATTTGTGGTTGGTGTAGATGATAAAGGAGATGAAGAGGAGGTTAAAGCGAGGATTGAGAGTGCGAAGGCAGATTGTGATGACTTCTTGTTCTATATGGAGCTTATCCATGAGATGGACGTTGAGTGTAGTACGGAAGATCCTTGCTATATCTATCAAACATTGGCGGAAAACTATCCCGGATTAGCTGTCCAGTGGTATGATTTCAACTATGATGCGCGAAGTATTAAAATGGGCCGCATGTTCGATCAAGAGTGGTATGGTTTCCTTGAAATGGGTGTGGTTCATGACCTCTATAAAGGAGATTCTCTAAACTTCACGTTCTTTATCGATAATAATGCCGATAGGATGATTGATGCTGGAGACGCGCAAGTAGCTCATTATACACACTATATTACGGAAAATATAGACGCTGGTTCAACCTTTGTGATGACGTTTGGCGATACAGTGACGAAAACAGGTGGTGTGCCGACAGAATTTGGAAAACAACTGTTGCTCGAATTCTCTGGCGACCTGCTCTGCGGGGAAAATGAAATCCCAATCGCCACCATCTATGATTTAGAAAATGTCTGTCTGAATGACACCATTCTCTATTATGCAGTTGAAGGAATGAATAAATACAGTTTCGATGTGATTAAGTTGGATGGTGCATCCAGCGCAACTCCACTACGTGTTCCGTTAGAAGGGAATACCACAATATACACAACCGATAGTGTGCTGCGAGTGTTCTTCCCCTACGAAGGAAACTTCAGGATCACATCAGCCTACATCACAGATATTCCTGGCGAAGCGGTAAGCAATGTCGCTATAGATGTGAAAGTTCACCCCATCCCCAAAGGAGTGGAACGAGTGGGAGATTCCGTCATTACGGTTTGTCCGGGAGCAATGACACTGCTGAATAACTATGCGCGTGTTCTTGACGAAGAAAGCGATCTCCGTTTCTACAGATTAGAAGCTGACGGAAGTTACACCATGATCGGCGAAGGCGATAACGTTTATGCTAATCCTTCCGATACCACCGTTTACAAAATCGTAGCTACGAACGGCTACTGCGAATCGGATGGCATACTCTTTACTATCAATGTGACTGAAACTCCGCTGACCGCGACCATTGTGGTGGATGAACAACCGAGCTGTACTTCTGAGTCAGGTAGTTTGAAATTGGTTGTTTATGGAGGTAGCGGCGACTATCAATACAGTTTTGATGGTGAGAGTGATTGGAAAGACATCGTGATTACAGATAGCGTGGCGATCATTGAGGACCTCGCTGTCGGAAATTATACTCTTCATGTCAGATATAAAGACGCGACTACTTGTAAACCGGTGGTAAGTAATACCGTTACCCTTTCGGCAGCAGATAATACATTGCGAGTAACCGCAATCGTATCTCCGGTGGCTAAATGTGGGGACGAGGGAGCTATTGTCATCTCAACTCAAGGCGGCAACGGAACCATTCAATATAGTATTGACGGAAGCACGTATGCCAATATTCCGGCAAACGGCAATATCGGAAATCACGGTGTGGGAATCCACAGCATCAGTGTGCAAGATGGAATTGGTTGCGAAGCCTATACTCCTGCTACAGTGATGGCCGTTAATGCCAATATTGATTTAAAACTCTCGTTAGATTACGAATCCGCTTGTGACAAGAAAGGACAGATCAGAATTGAGATTGATCCTATGGCAGGCGATAAGTGGTACTACCGTATGGACGGCTCTTCAGAGAAGACATTCCATGGTGACACCATTGCAGTGGAAGAGGTGAATGCAGGATGGCGCTATGTGACCGTTTGGAATGAAAATGCCTCTTGTATGACAAGAGATTCTATCTACGTGCCGAATAGTAACAATATGGAAATGGAACTCTTGGCGGTATCCGAAGCAACTTGTACTGGCGTAAACGGCGGAGAGATCACATTGGATATCACCGGTGGAGCTACTCCATACACAATCTCAACCGGAATTTCACAGCCGGAAATCACTGATCAGAGCGGTGAATACACCATCGAAGGTCTTGCGGCCGGTGTCTACCGTATTACAGTGACTGATGCCAACGGTTGTGTCGTAGAGATGGAAGGTGTGGAAATACGGAGAGCCTCCGACTTCTTTACCTTAAATGATGATGATAATTATACATACGCTGGAGTTAGCGTATCCGGCAATGTGTTGGAGAATGATTATGATAACAGCTCCAATGGATTAACGGTTGTGAAATACTCAACGCCTATCTACGGAGGAATCACTATTAATCAGAATGGATTCTACACCTATACTCCAAATGCAGGAACCGCCGGACAACGTGATTCAATCATCTATTATGCGACGAATTATTGCGGCATAACTGATTCGGCACTCCTCAGTATTGAAATCTATGGTGGAGATATACCGGAGATTCCGTGTCCTGAAGCACTGAATGATCTGTATGCAACATTTGTTGGTGTGCCTATTAACTCAATGCCGGTGACAGAAAATGACTACATGCCGGTTAAAACAACACTCGCAGAGACTAAGATGATTCTTTCCACAACAAATGGAACATTAGCGTATAATAATGATCATACATTTAGTTACACGCCGAACTATGGTTTCACCGGTTCCGATTATTTCAAATATGCCATCTCTAACGATTTCTGTTGGGATACTGCAGAAGTAACGATCAATGTGTATCCTTCTTATATCGAAGATGAGAAGATAATTGCTAATCCGGATATCTATTTTGTGGATATGAACACCACGCTGTCTGTAAATCCGGCAGGTATTCTTGCTAACGACCTCTATCCGGGAAAAGATGACGATGGTGAGGCAATCATTACGGAACAACTGACCACGCAAAATGGAACAGTAACTGTTAAAAATGATGGTTCGTTCATTTATACACCTAAAAAAGATTATTTCGGAACAGACTATTTTATCTACAAATTGTGTGTAGATGAATCATATGATGTAGAATGCGATACTACTATTGTGAATATCTTCATTTACGATCCGGGATGCACGCTTGTGGATTTCTCCGTGGAATGTAGTAAAGACACAACCGTAACCATTGCATTTGGAACCGATATGATAACCTTAGATACCTTATATCCTCCGACAGTCACCATCACTATGGATGTGGATGATGATGAAAAAGCAGAGTTGATGGAGACACTTGAAATCTACAACAATGCTCCGGCAGACCTGACATTTGGCTACGGCCAACATAGGGTTACCTGGTATGTGGAGGATGAGTGCGGTACTATCGACTCTTGCTACCAATGGGTTGTTGTGAACCGTGCGCCTTGTGAAATGGATACCTTGTGGCATGTTGTCAACGGAATACCAACCGTGCTCCGGATTGACACGATCTATGCAGTCGATAACGAAGGCAATAAGTAC